>JAUWOU010000032.1 GCA_030612005.1 Candidatus Thorarchaeota archaeon
TGGTGAACTTCTCAATGGAACAATCACGATTGAATGGGATGCTGTAGATTTTGATAGCGACCCATTGACCTTCGATGTTTTCTACAGTGATAATAATGGTTCTGATTGGAGTATCCTTGCTAATGATCTTGCTGTACTTGAATTTGCATGGAATACAACTCACCATGATGACGGTACAGGTTACATGATTCGTGTGATTGTATCAGATGGTGAGCTTACTGGTCAGGATGAATCTGATAATCCATTCGAGCTTGATAATTTCGACGAAACCACTACTACTGGACCGGGTCTACCTCTTGACTCAACATTGCTGCTGATCATTGGAGCTGCAGTGCTCGTTGTCGTGATCATCATTGTGATAATCCTGAAGAAGAAGAAGTAGTATAAATTCAAACAATTGAACTTGAGCAGGGAATTCCTGTTCAGGTTCCTCTTTCTTTTTTCTTTCATACCAATTGTAAGAATGAATGGAATTTGTTTACTTTTTGTAACTATTCCTGATTAATGTGGATTCTTTATCAAATTATTAGTTTCTGACAAAATTGATATGGATACATGTATGATACTCAGTAATTCGTATAACCATGCAGCATGCCACTTCTTGCGTTCGAAATCTTTGCACGCTATTGATTTCCGTCTTTGCATGGTAACTTAGGAGAATTAAAAATGAATTCAAAAAATAAAATGCTCTGTGCATTTGCTGTTCTACTTTTCGTTGGTTCACTTGCTATTGGTAGTGTGAGTGCTTCCTATGTATTAGCTGGAACCGCAAACAATGGGCAATCAATTCCTGCTGAAACTTATGGCGATGACCGTAGGAACGAAGCAGTAAACATTCTCATCTATACCGAATTTACAGATCTAGCTGTAGATGGAGAATGGGATCATACAATGGACTCAATGATTGGTAGCCTTGAAGGTAAATTTACTTATGATAACCTCACTGACTACACTCAACTGGGCTCAGTAATCAGCGAATATGATATCTTGCTAATTACAGAAATGGAAGATGGTAATTACACTATGTCTGATACAATTTCAGGTGTTTGGGGTAGTATCCTTCCAGCTTTTGTTGAAAGCGGTGGAATAGTAATCTGTATGACTTTTCACGCACAATCAGTAAATCGAGGTACTGCTGCACGAATACTAAATGGAACTGGTCTCATGGAACTCTTCAATCCTGAAGATTCTTATCCAGTTCAAAATAATGTAGTTGGCGTAAATGATGCCTTAGCTCGAAATATGCCTGCTACTTATACCTCTGCTAGCGGCACAGTCACTTTTGACACAACCGATGGTGTTGTTGTTGTAGAAGATAACACCGATGGAAAAGCAGTAGTCGTGCACAAGACCATGGGAAAGGGTCATGTCGTTCTCTTAGGTTTCGACATGTATACTGCTGGTAATGCTGCACAGGACACTCTATTACAAAACGCAATACTTCTACACAGACATGTTGTCTTTGACAATTCACATCTTCAGGGCATGGATATACAATCAGGATTATCAGAGATTTCTAGTGACCTTCCATACTATGGATTTTCTGTTTCTTCAATGAATACCTTTGATCCAGCTATTCTTGAAGCCTGTGAGATTCTTGTTATTTCGTATGGCAACACTGAATATAATACAACAGAGATTGATTTGATTACAGATTTCGTTATTGGAGGTGGAGGTCTCTTCATTATTACTGAATATGGTACTCTAGGAGATTCGACAGATAATCTCATGAATCATTTTGGGTTTGTTCGAAACACAACTACATTTTTGGAGGATTCTGACGACTATTATGTAGTTGAATACTGGTTTTCGCTTGACCCTGATAATTTGAATATGCATTCTACAAAAGTAGGTGTTGATATTGTAGAGGTCTATGCTCCTACTGCTCTCACTGAGGTACCAGAAAGTGCAGTTCCCTTGATAACAACTGATACAGATGGTACAACAACTTGGGCCGGGGTTGACGAAGCTGATGGGATGACATTGGCAGCAGCTGATCTGGTTGGAGCAGGAAGGATTGTTGTTCTTACCGACAATGGTTTAGTGTCTGATTATGATCACGACTCTGATGGAACAGATAACTATTTTGATGCAGATAATGAAATCTTCACTAGAAATGCTTTCAGGTGGCTTGCGGGTGCTGGTATACCTGAACAAACAGTTGTGTTTGATCAGTCCCATTCTCCCTCTAATTGGATTCATACATCTTGGAATCCCTTGGTGAATCTCTTGATGTTCAATGGATATAATATTGAGTGGATGACTACTTTTACTCCTGCTACTTATGAAGTTGCAGACATTCTAGTTATCTGTAATGGTGTATCGGAATACAACGCAACAGAAACTACTTACATTACAGACTTTGTCGCTGAAGGAGGAGCACTTCTTCTTTGGGGTGATCATACTATGCATAGTGCACAAATAGATCCAATTGGACAAGAATTTGGACTTCAGTACAACAACACAGGATGGCTCGAAGACACAGATGATTTTGTTGTCTTTGATTCAGTCATAGCCTATGAAGGTGACAATATTGGTACTCATCCTATTATGGATGGTGTAGAAAGACTCGAAGTTGATCGTAGCACCGGATTCATTTCTATTGGTTCTGGAACAGCATTGATTTCAACAGATAGCGATAATACTTCCATTTGGTCTGATGGTTCTCCAGCAACTAGCATACCAGTTTTCGCAGCCACGCAATACAACATGGGTCGAGTAGCTTTCTTAACTGATGTAGAACTTGGAAAGGTATCTTCTGATCCAGATGCTGATGGATTTCCTGATCTATACGATTCAGATAATCCAATCTTTGTAGCAAATGTGTTCAAGTGGTTGGCTGAGAATCGAGCTCCTTCGGTAGAGGTAATCTCACCCAATGGTGGAGAAATTATCAATGGAACAATAACTATCAATTGGGATGGCGTTGATTTCGATAGTGACCCATTGACCTATGATGTCTTCTACAGTGACAATAATGGATCTGATTGGACAATTCTAGCTAATGATCTTGCAGTACTTGAATTTTCATGGAATACAACACTCCATGATGATGGTACAGGATACATGATTCGTGTGATTGTCTCAGATAGTGTGCTTACTGATCAGGATGAGTCAGACAGTCCATTTGAGTTGGACAACTTCGATGAAACTACCACTGGAACTGGTCTACCTCTTGACCCAACATTGCTACTGATCATTGGAGCTGTAGTGCTCGTTGTCGTGATTGTCATTGTGATAGTCATGAAGAAGAAGAAGTAGCATAAATTTAAGCAATTGAACTTGAGCAGGGATTTCCTGTTCAGGTTCCTCTTTCTTTTTTGTAGCGTTCCCTCTATCTAATTTTCTAAAAAGGGATATCTAGAATCCAGTTGACAGATTTATAACAATAGGTGTAAATTCCTGATAGAACGCGTTTACAAGGGAGATTGTTGGTTGCTTCATGCACGCCAATCAGTTCTACTTTGTAGTTTATGAGAAGAGGTTAACAACATGAAAAGTAACAAGAAATTGTTGTGCGTACTTTTGTCAATTATATTTTTGACAATACCATTGGGGATTGCCGCATTTACTCCAATTGAAAGTACCACAACTCTAGCAGACACTTCAGCACTTGCTGAAGATTACGATTTTTCAAATCGAAGAGAACCAATCAATATTCTCGTGTATAATCAGTATTCTGACAATACTGGTGCAGGAGAATGGGATCATACCATGGGCGAGCTGAATTCTGAATATGATTACAAATTCGAATATGACAATTTGACTGACTATACCGAACTTGAAACACAAATTGGGAATTATGATGTTTTGCTTTTAATAGAGCAAGAATTAGCTACGTTTGCTGAAATGGACACTATCGCCGCTTATTGGAGTGGTTTCATTGAAGCCTGGGTTCTTGAAGGCGGAGTCGTAATTTGTATGGACCATTGGAGTATTCCTACTGCTGACCATGGTGTGACTGCAAGAATCTTGAATGGTACAGGCCTTATGAGCATCTATAATTATACATCAAGAACAGGTGATGCTGTTACAATAACTGATTCTTTTGACCCACTCGCTTATAATGCGGGAGCATTTACAGGTCCTAGTGGCTCTTCCAGTTTTGATATAACAAATGGCAATGAGGTATTCGGCTGCTCAGGACAAACTGCTGTAGCTCATCGTTACTTGGGTCTTGGCCATGTGGTCATGCTTGGATTTGATATGTTTGCAATTAATCCTAATCAAGCGATAATACTTGCAAATGCAGTTCGTCTTACTAGACTTGCTGTTTTCGATAATTCCCACAGTCAATATTTCGATTCCTATAGCGGGTATAATGATTTTGCAACTGAGATTCAAACCGAGTATGGTTTTGCTATCGCAACAATGAACACCTGGAATCCTGCACTTGTTGAAACTTGTCAAGTTTTAGTTACAGGAAATAACCTCCTCGTGATGAATCCGTATAATGTTAGTGAAGTCAATTTCATCAAGGGATTTGTAGATGGAGGAGGAGGGCTACTTGTAACGACTGACATCTGGAATTATGGTAATAATACAGATACTGTTCTAGAAGGATTTGGTTTTGAAAGAGATTATGCACTTAGTTTTGCTGATGATTCAGATGACAATGAAGGAAATCCAAGTCAACCAGTATATGGACTTGATAATATTGCTAACCATTCAGCAACGATTGGAGTAAATTCAATCCAAATGATGGGGAGTACGGCATTTACAATCATCCCGGAGGATGCTAAATCACTAATCTGGACGGATTCTGATGGAACTGCAAATTGGAGTATTGGTGGTGACGCATCAGGTTTAACACTTGTTGCATCATTAAATTATGGTGCTGGACGGGTTATTGCTATTGCAGATGGTGATTTCCTTAGTGATACTAACAATGATGGTGATGGCACATCAGATTTCTATGACTTGAACAATGAAGAACTTGCATCAAGTGTGATGATTTGGTTATCAGCTGCGGGAATTCCAGAGAAGACTATTCTCTTCGACCAATCCCATTCTCCAATCTGGACAGTATCCGGGCAATTATTTGAATGTACCAGGTTCCTTTCATTCAACGGTTTCAATGTCAGATGGGCAAATCACTTCTCTGAAGCTCTAATTGCAGAATCAGATGTGCTTGCTATTGTTGATGGTTCAACGAATCATACCGCTTCTGAGATTGCAACAATTGTTGATTTCGTGGCCCAAGGTGGCGGTTTGTTCATAATGGGAGACTGGGGTATTTTTGGATCTGAAGTAGCACCTATTGGTCTAGAGTTTGGTCTAGTGTATAATACAACAGGCTACATTGTAGAAACTGGAGAAGACTTACTTCTTGGAGACTCGTACAATGTGTATGAGGGAGCCAATATAGGAACACACCCAATCATGACTGGCGTATCGCGAATTGAGATTGATAGAGGTGGTGGATTTGTTTCTGTTGGATCTGGAACTGTTTTGGTTTCAACTGATGATGATGGAACAGCTACCTGGTTTGGAGGAGGAAATGCCAGCGAGGTTGCACTAATGGCTGCGACCGAATACAACATGGGTCGTGTGGTCTACACCTCCGATATCAACTTATACGATTTTTCCGATGCTGATGGTGATGGAGCCAGTACACTATATGACTCAGATAACGATGTATTTACGGCAAATGCCTTCTACTGGTTGATTGAGAATCGAGCTCCCACTGTAGATGTAATCACTCCGAATGGTGGTGAACTTCTCAATGGAACAATCACGATTGAATGGGATGCTGTAGATTTTGATAGCGATCCATTGACCTATGATGTCTTCTACAGTGACAACAATGGTTCTGATTGGAGTATCCTTGCCAATGATCTTGCAGTACTTGAATTTGCATGGAATACAACTCTCCATGTTGACGGTACAGGTTACATGATTCGTGTAGAAGTATCAGATGGAGTGCTTGTTGATCAAGATGAATCTGATAATCCATTCGAGCTAGATAACTTCGACGAAACCACAACTGGTAGTGGAATACCTATTGACCCAACGCTGTTAGCTATCATTGGAGCTGCAGTACTCGTTTTCGTGATTGTCATTGTGATAATTATGAAGAAGAAGAAGAAGTAAACACATACATTGAACGAGCTTGAACAGGTCCATCCTGTTCAGGTTCCTCTTTCTTTTTTCATTAGGGGAAAATAACCACTGTAACCCTTTTTCTAGAGCCCTCGCATGAAACTTGGCCGTAGATTTTCTGTTGTTCCTGTTTCTATTGTATCTGTGAGAATCTCCAGCAAGCGAGTTTTATCCTGATTAAGAGTGCCTTTGATAGGGAGATAATTGGATGCATGATTAGTTCTGAATACGCAGTTAGTTAGTTCAAGATGCTCAATCAATGTCTTCAATTCTGTAAGTATGTCCATCGGTCCCATCGGAATGAAAATCTTTGATTCAACCATTTCATAAATTTGCGTACCTGGAGGAGTCATCAATGTCAATGCTCCAACGTATTCGGGATTGATTTGATTCAGAACATGAGCTGTTGCAATAGCATGTTTGTTTGAATTTTCAAGACCTCCAAGTCCTAGAATTATAGTAAGAGATAGTGGAATTCCTGCATCGCGAATTTTCATACACGCTTCAATATTCTCAGCTGAATTGATACCTTTTCTAGCCCACCGTAGAAGGTCATCATCACCAGTTTCAAGACCTAAGTATACAATCCCAAGCCCTCCATTGGAAAGTTCCTTCAGGTCTTCTATGGATTTTGTTCGAACATCCTTTGCATATCCGTAAACGCCAACACGTTGAAGTGATGGTAGATTGTCATGCAGAACTTCTAGTGTTTTCAGTATCTCTGTCGTCGACATTGCTAATGCATTCCCATCCGCAAGGAACACACGAGAAACTTGCTGCCTGTATGAATCAGGAAGCGAATCCAAATCTGACTGAATGGCATTCGCGCCTCTAACTCGATATTGCTTCTTTTTATATGAAACACAAAATATGCAGGCATTGTGCGAGCAACCAACTGTTGCCTGTAGAATCAAGCTTCTAGCTTCACTTGGAGGTCTCCAAATAGAACCTTCATACTGCATCAAGATGTTTCACGGAAAGTTGGAAGTTTGAGCCTCGAATAAAGCTTGTGAAAGGATTTGAATCAACCAAATAATGTTGAATATTTTTTCTCCAAGTAATTGATGAAAGGCTTTGCTGTGATTTTCTTACCTGTTATTTCTTCAATCATCCTTGATGGATCATATCTATTTGATGGCTTGTGTACATGCGCATTTAACCATTTAATGACGGGAGCTATATTTCCTTTGGATACACCTTCTTTCCAGTTAGGAATATCTTTCTCCATTCTTTCTAGTATCATTCCACTGTACATGTTTCCGAGTGCATAAGTTGGGAAGTATCCCCAGTACGCCCACGCCCAATGAGTATCCTGCAAAGCCCCTTCACTGTCATTTTCAATTTCCACTCCAAGATACTTTTCATATTTTGTGTTCCATACCTGTGGTATCTCCGAAACAGTCATTTTATCCTGAAACAAGTCGAGTTCGATTTCAAAACGAATGATGATATGTAATGCGTAAGTCATTTCATCAGCGGTAACTCGTATTTTTGAAGGTTTTACAATATTAATAGCTTGGGCAATTTCTTGGTGTGAGATATCTTTGAACGCTTGTCGTGTAATATTATGAAACCTTGATTGATAATGGTGCCAGAACTCAGAAGAGCGACCTATAATATTCTCAACAAATCTACTCTGTGATTCACTAATTCCTGAACTACTGCTCTCTCCAAGAATCATCCATTTCCATTCTGGATTCCTATTCTGTCCATGTATCGCATGACCCGCCTCGTGAAGACCACCAGAGACTGCGCGGAAAACATCATCCTCGAAAAAGTGAATTGTCATTCGTACGTCGTCATAATATCCCGTAGTAAACGGATGCTCAGCTTCATCAATTCGTCCCCCTGCATTTTCAGAGCGAGTATCATATCCAACGAAGTTTGCAAGATCTGTAACTAACTCTTTCTGATGTTCAGTAGGTACTTTTCGGGACAAAAAATCATCAGGTACATCACTACAAATGTCACTGTATTTCTTGACAAGTGGTACTAGTCGTGTTCTTAGATCACTAAATACAGACGAAACACTTTCAGCGTTCATCTTAGGTTCATAATTATCCATTAGAGCATCATATGGAGTTTTAGCACCAACTGATTCCATAATGATTTCTGCTTTTGTTCTAGACATTTCTAGAAGCTTCTTAAGTTCAGGTTCAAAAAGATTCCAATCGTTTGTTGCTTTTGCTTTCTTCCATGATGCTGTTGCTATAGTTTTTTGTTTAACTTCTGCAACAACCAACTCATCAGGAATCTTTACCCGCCGATTCCAATTGCGTCGAATTAATTCTACTTCTCTTTTTTGAATATCATCAAGTGAATTTTGCTTAGCTTCTAATGTGGTAAGAAGAGTATCAATTTCTGAATTTGTACTCAAATTGTGTAGAATCTTACTCATAACTGCAAGTTGCTCAGACCTCTGTTGCAACCCTTTTGGTGGCATTTGAGTTTGAAGGTCCCAATTAACAATACCCACCGCTGTAGCAAATTGAGCAGTGGATTTGAACTTGTCAACAAGTTTCTCATATTGCCCCATCACGATTACTCCCGAACAGTTTTGCTCAGGCATCCCATTCTAGAAGAATCATTATACGTAATGACTGTTATGCTCTTTCAAAATTGTGAAATTTCTGTTGCAAGATTAATAAACCCTCGCGATAATGAATACCCGAAGGTGTGTCAAGAATCTTTCTCACGCTATAGTTGGAGAAAGTAATTGCATACTGGGAGCTTCGTCAATGTTATCCGTAATTATTAGTAGTTTACCAAAGTCAACAATGCTAATGCAAAATGACCTATGGGATGATATCCAAATATTTCTTCATCTTCTTCTAGACCCACTATTCGCAGCATTGCAGGATGAGGGATTAAGAGGAACTATTCTCTCAACAGTAATCTGGTCATTTCTAGTCATCTGTGGATTAGTCTTTGTAGTTTATGAATTTCCATCAATTATCAATCTATTAACAGGATCTCCTTCCACACCAATTAGAAGGCAATTAAAGACTGTATCCGCATCAAGAGCGAAAGCTGCGACTGCAAGTGCTGCTCGTCATCAACTTTCGCGAGATAAGACTCAGAAAGAAAGAGAACGGAGAGCAAAAGTAGTAAAAGAAGCTGGCGTGAGAGTTGCTGCAAAAATAGAAAGAGAAGGGGCATTATTACGCTTGACGATTGATATCAATAACGGAAGCACATCCAAAATTGATATGGTTATTGTGGACTTAGACATACCCGCAGGAATTAATGTAGATGTGGGCTCGTTCAGAATGCAACGATTAGGATCAATCAATGTTGGTGAAATGAAATCTGCTAATTTCCGATTGAGACCTATGGGTGGCGATCCATTGGACATCGGAGGTCATGTTGAATTCCTTGGTGCTTCATATGAAGTATCAATAATAGCCATACCCGTTCCTGAAACGATAGGAGAAATGAACGATGAATGATAGTGAATCAAAAGCAGAAGCTGATAATAATTACTACCCAGCTCTGATTGCTATCATGAATTTTGCTGTTCTCCTTTCATTAGCAATGACGAATATGGCATCTACAGTAGGTCTATGGGATTTCATATTTGTAGGAGCTGGTGTGTACTTCTCAATGAAATTCATCCGACTGGTAAGAAGCGCTCATGAGTTCGAAGCTACTAGAGTTAGTCCAAAGGACCGAAAGACCTTTCTGAAAGAAGGTATCTATGCAAAAATTCGGCATCCAATCGGTGCGGCTGCAATCTACATGAATATTGCATATCTCTGCTTTGTGAGAAGTTTTGCATTGGTAACTGTTATACCAGTCTTCATCGCATTATGGTACATCTATGCAGCGTATGAAGAGAAGATTTTGGTTGGACGATTTGGTGACGAGTATCGAGAATACGTACGAGCTACAAGCATGTTCCGTGGAAGCGGGTACGACCAACAGAGATTAGCATCTTCTGGATATGACATGTACTAGACATCAGGTACGAGTGAAGAGGGCTATGCCCTCTGCATTTTTCTAGAATCCTAAGAGATCTGAATACTTGTCTTCTAGGTAGTTCAGATAGGGTCCTGCAGTGGTGTCTTTTCCAGTAATCTTCTTGACAAGATCAGCTGGGTCATAGAGACTTGAATAGTGATGCACATTCTGTTTCAACCAATCAATTGCTGGCTTGGTGTTTCCCTTTTCTACTTCAGCTAGCCAATTTGGTTCATCTTTGGCAATTTTCTCAAGCCACATACCATCGTAAACATTCCCCATTGCATAACTTGGGAAGTATCCATAATACCCACTCGCCCAGTGTGTATCTTGCAATACACCGTTTTCATCATCTGGTACTTTGACACCTAAATATTCTTCATATCTTTCGTTCCAAATCTGAGGTAGTTCAGAGATTGATATTTTATCTGCGAATAAATCTCGTTCAATCTCATAGCGGATTATAATGTGTAGTGAATAAGTAACTTCATCTGCCTCAATTCGAATTAGTGATGGTTCAACGAGATTCATCGCCTTTGTGAAATCCTCTGTACTAATTCCTGAATAGAGTCCTCCAGTGAACTCATTTAATTTTGGTAGGTAGAATTTGATGAACTCTGATGAGCGTCCTATATTGTTCTCAATGAATCTTGATTGCGATTCGTGAACTCCAAATGAAGCTGCATTTCCTAGAGATTGATATTTCCACTCTTGATTGAGATTCTGTTCGTACAAAGCATGCCCTGCCTCATGAAGAATGGCATAGATCATCGAGGATACATCATTCTCATGGTACTTCACTGTGATTCGAACATCATCGTAATAGCCCGATGTGAAAGGATGCTCTACTTCATCAATACGGCCACCAGCCTTGTCTGATACCGTGTCATATCCGACTATTGTTGCCAAATCCGTTGCTATTTTCCGTTGTGCTGCAATTGGAACTACTTTGTCAAGAAATGATGTATCGATAGCAGTGGATGCTGCAGCACACTTGGCAGTTAGAGGTACAAGTTTTTCACGCAACTTCCCAAATATCTTGGAAACTTGAACTGATCTCATTCCTCTCTCAAATTGATCTAGCATTGCATCATAAAGGAGGGGGATTTCCCGGACCTCAGCTAAAATCTCATAATACTTGCGTGATAGGCCAATCATTTTTTCTAACTCTGGTTCGAACATCTTCCAGTTATTTGCAGCTTTAGCTTTTTTCCAAGTCTGAACACTAATTGCACGTTGCTTAGCCATCTCTCCAACTAGTTCCTCAGGAATCTTTGTTAGAGCATCATAACCTCGTTTAGTTAAGTAGAGGTTTCGTTGCTGAGCTTCATCCAGCGCATCTGAATCCTTCTCTGCGGCTTCTATTAATTTTCCAACTTCAGGATTTGTTGCCATCCGATGATTTAATTTGCGCATGATAGCAAGTTGCTCACTTCTGAGCATTATCCCCTTTGGCGGCATATAGGTCTCAAGGTCCCAACCAACAACTCCTGCTGCACTTCCCAAAAGTATGATTTCCTTAGACCTCTCAAGAATTTTATCGTATGCTTCCATATCCCACACCAAAGTTGTTTTCTTAGCATTCTGTTTTCGTTATTTCTCTTCCGTCAGGGTCGGTTCTTCAATTTCATTCTCTTTGATTGGAAAATTGATTATTGCAATCCCACATACTACAAATAGAAGTCCAACCCCAAATGTCCAGTAGATAGGATCTTCAGGCATGAACAAAGCTGAGAAGAACGTACCAAAGACTGGAACTAGACTGATGAAACCACCAGCTCTTGTTGCCCCGAGTTTTTTGATACTGATAAAATAGAACAGAAATCCAATGACTGTGACAAAGACACCTAGATAAATTACGTTCATCCAGAAGATTGGGTCTACTAGGGCTGGGAGGGTCCAAATCTCTTCATTCAAAGCACCAATGCCGAAGAGGATCGAACCTATCAGAGACCCACCTGTAGTGACTTCTAAAGGTGTCATCGTCTTCATTGCTTCTTTTCCTACTGAAGAATAGATACCCCAAGTTATCATTGCGAGTAAAATTGTAAGATTGCCAATAAGATATTCAATATGGAAATCAAGAATCGATTGAACACCTACGACAAAAATAATTCCCGCGAACGCAAGAGCAAAACCTGCATATTGCCATTTTCTACTCAACCTTTCTTTATGAACTAAATGAGCAACAATACTAACAGTTACTGGATTGAACCCCGCAATTATTGCTCCTTGAGCTGCAGTTGTAAATCTCATTCCAGTGAGGAAAAGAACTCCGTAACCGAAGATACCCGTTAGTCCAACGAGAAGTATAATTTTCAAATTCTCTCTTCTAAAGAATTGTCTTGATTCAGGTTCTGTAATCAATAGAAGAATCAGAAAAAAAATACTTGCGATAAAGAATCTGAAGAAGCCAATTGTCATTGGTGGTGCAAGAGAAACTATAATTTTCGCAGAAACCCAAGATCCGCCCCAGACCGCCATAGCAATAACAAGCATTGCGTAATATTTGTAGGGCTTGGTCGTCGACATGGAAATCTCTCCATAAAGGATAATCCTCTCGTTCTAGAGTTTGTTATAAACAGATTTGACATGGTAATTTGTCATTAACGAAATTCACACCAAAGGATTCATAAGCGGTTGTGTAAGAAACACGCACATCCGTAGAGGTGTTCTGATGTTGAGCGATGATGAACTTGCAGAGATCCGTCGTAGAAAAATGAAGTTATTGATGGAGCAAGCTCAGAAGCCAAAGGTTGCTGAGCCCTTAGCAAATGGACTAGTGAATCAACTTCACGACCATAACTTTTGGGAAACAATTCAAAAGACAAAGGTAGCACTAGTTGATTTCTACGGCGAGTGGTGCAATCCTTGTAAGGCACTCGCTCCTATATTTGCAGAACTCGCACAAGATTATGCTGGCAAGGCATACTTTGCAAAGATCGATATTGATCGAAACCGAAGAATCGTCGGTCAATTTGGTGTTCAATCCGTGCCTATGGTTATAGTATTCAAAGATGGAAAAATGGTTGGACAATTACCAGGTCTACGCAGCTATGCAGACTATGATATGGCCCTCTCACAACTTGTGGGTGAAACAGATTCTAGCATTAAATAGTAGAGTAAAAGAAAAGGTCCGACCCGATGACTGAATACAGTCCGAATTCACCGACTTTTGCCGGTGGACGCAATAAACACGAGAAAGCTAAATGGATTGTGAGCTTTAATGCTGGATTTCGTATGCATCAATACCGGGTCGGGGTTAGTTACCTAACCATGAAAATATCTCGCGGTAAATGAATAAAAGGAGTCGCTTCAGAGCATTTTTCGTCGCAAATCATCGTGGTAATTTGGGCATACTTATTACAGTGCAATCCTGAAATTTAATCAGTCTGTTATCTGGAGGATATTTCGCATATGGGAATAGTGCGTAAGCTAAGTCTAGCAATTATTGTGTATGTGATAATCGGAGTGGTACTAACAATATTGCTACTCAATGAAATTATTAGTATTCATGATGATAATATTCTGATCGATATTCTCTTTATGATTTTCCAACCCATCATTATCTTAGTGAATTTTCTCTATTATACAATCCCGTTTTTAAAGTAAAAAGAAGAGTTTAGGAGGTTCAAAGAGAACCTCCCAAGATTAATTATTTTCTGAACTAGCGCCGTTTCAAGACAAGAATTCCTGCTACGAGAATAATTGCTCCAACAGCTCCAGCAATGAGTACCATATCCATAGGCAACGGATTTTCTACACCCGTACTTGTAGTGGTAGAGGTAGTCACTGTTTGAGTAGGTACGACTCCAGCAGTAGCCAATGGAAACTCATCTTGGTTTTCAGCATCTCCATCCAGTGCGTAAGGTGAATCGACATAACCGTTCGCATCAACGTCAGGAGAGGACCAATCATCGTAGAAATTCTGAGAAACAAGATTTGAAATTCCATCGTCACACACTTGACAATCAGCTCCGTTATCTATGAATGTGTTGAACTTCACTGAGTAATTACCGCTACCAGCTTCCAAGTTAACAGCATATGCGGACACATTATACACTGAATTCCAGTGAACTGATGTATTAGTACCCGAAGTTATCCTGAATCCATCATCAGTACAGTTACCAATTATATTTTCAGTGATTTCAGTGAATTCTGCATTTACTACCCGCATCCCGTCTCCAGACACATCGCCTATTGTATTGCTGGAAATTACGCAATTGATGGGTTTATTGAAGTAGATACCATGACTATCTGCATGTGTAATGACATTTCCAGTAACAATACCATTGTCAGGGTAGGACACTATCATACCCGAACTAGCAGTATTTGAAATTGTATTTCCTGTCACTTCGCAATTGGGTGATTGACCAAGGAGTGCAATGCCAATATTGTTGATGTTTGTGATGGTATTATCTTTTACCACACAATCTCTGGATGTAGTAGCATATATTCCAGCACCTCCAATATCTTCAATTATATTGTCTTGAACGAGAGTGTTGTTCATTCCTGAGGCGAAAAACTCAATCCCATTACCCCAACAATCATGGATATAATTCCCTGATACAACGAAATCTTTAACGCTAGTAATTGCTAATCCTGAATGGCGATTGTGAATTTCGTTGTTAATGATAGATCCATGAGTTACATTATCAATCCAAGTTCCGCATTGTATACCAGCACCTACTCCAAAAATTTCATTCTCGGTGAATATCCAGTGAACAGTGGTATGCCAAATACGGAGTGGTTGTGTTACACAGTCAAATAGGTATCCTGTGATAACGTATGGACTTTCTGCACTACCATCACCTGCCCATGATTCAGCGGCTGCTTGAATACTAAATTCTTCATTACTTTGAATCCAAATTTGATCATGGTGTACATAGCTTTCTGTATAATTTTTTGTTGGTTCAATACTGACTATATTGTTAATAGATCCAAATTGGACCAATGCCGGTAAAACGAACATTAAAGATAAAAACACCAATGTCAATTTTCTGAAATTCTTCATTATAGCTATCTCCAAATATATCAATTAGTTTGATAGTGTGACGATATCTTACTAATTATAAAGAACCGAGATTGGCGCAGCGCGAATAGAAAGACATTTGCTTCTTTATATATGAAAAATAAGAATTGTTGGTAAACTGACAGGCTAGTCAGCCAAAAGTATCATTTCTGACATGAAGTACTCATTTTCTTAGCAGATATTCCTTGTATAACAGTAAGAGGCATAGCCTTAGCATTTGTAGAGTAACCAAAGTTCCCTTTACGATCAGCTACAATAATGCCAGCTTCACTTCCTGTTTTTTCTACAAACATCTTCATTCCCCTCTGTGCTGCCTTCATGGGATCATCTCCAGTTTCAACATACTGGACGACCATTCTACTGAGAACAACTCGCATGATATGTTCGCCCCAACCAGTGGCAGATGCCGCACATTGGTCATTTGCGTAGGCGCCTGAACCCATGACAGGACTATCACCTATTCTTCCAGCTTTCTTCTTTTTTATGCCACCTGTGGATGATGTAGCTGCAATGTTTCCTTTGGTATCTATTGCTATACAACCAACAGTATCAGAGTCAGGAGCAAAGGATGATTCTAAAGCTCCAGATTTCATTTGCTTTCTGTATCCACTCTCTATCATTTCATCATAGATTATTTTTGCACTTTGCCCTGCAAAAAATTTGTATTTGGTTTTCTCCATAATGTAACGTGCGAGAATAACTGGATTCTGAACGTCTTTAACTGCAGCCACTGAACCAAAATCCAAATTATTTCCATCGATTATCATAGCATCTAATTCAAGAACGTCATTCTCATTGCGAACTGCACCTATTCCACAATTTAGTTTTCCACAACTTTCCATGAACATCGTGCACGCTTCAGCAGCATCTAGAGCGGAACCATCTTTCTTCAGAATCGCATGACCAACCTCTGCGGCTTTCTCAACATATTCCATACCAATTGGGATTTTCTCATCTTTCCATTTTCCAGCGCCACCGTGGACTATAATCATAGGAAGTTGCATAGATCTATCACCACTGGATTCAATTGTGCCGAAATTCTCCTCTGTGATAATCTTTTGCTTTAGAGAAATTGAAATTGAAAAATAAAAAAGAAAAGTTTCTGGATTCCATAAGAACCCAGAAATCTATTCAATATAGATACACTCTCTACCTGAATCTGCTCTTGATATCCGCCTGATTGAGGTATAAGATAATGATTATAGGAATAATCATGCTCATAATATTGAAGCTTGGATAAATAGCTAGAATGATGTTGATGATGTTGAGAATAATCGCAATCATCCATGCCCAAGACTTCATTGTATATAATCCCCAGCCGACGATCAAGCCTACAATTCCTAGGACGAGTGTCACTGCACCTATTGCCATAAACAGTAATTCGAATCCTGTCATAAGTGCAGCAAGTGCAATTAAACCGAATCCGGCAACTATTGATAAGATTCCGCCCAGAATTTGTAGTATTCCTAGAATAGTCACACCTAATGGTCTATCACCAGAAGGTGCAGAATATCCTGTTGTTGGTGTTGGTATTTCCGCCATGTTTTTACCCTTCCAAACATTTACAAGTATCTTTCCAACAGAAATCCTTTCTAATATAGTTCACGCTGCTGAAATTGCATAAGGCGCGTTACTGATTTTTTTGAATAAGTTTATTATGTTTCAGATTGTAACTCATTCTTCAAATTCACTTTTTACGTCTGATTGACTAAATAGAAACACTACGATTACGTTAAACACAATCACTCCGGTGAATGCATATAACATTGTGATTCCAATAATGTATTGAATTGAGGCATAACACAATACTGTAACGATTACAAGAACTAGTACAAGTCCTGCACTCATCTGCAACATTTTGAAGTTGTGAATGCTTTTCTTGTGTAATTGATATGCTTGATACAATTGATAGACACCTAATGGAGTCATTAACAAGGAACAAATAGCAATTGGAAACAGAATAGAATCAAATGAACTGGTCATAATCAATGACCAGAAAAGTGTCATTGATACAAATGAATGTATCATTATTGTGTAGAATGAGCCAATTAGACCCACAACGGCAAGTATAGCACTTAGACTATATTCAGTAAACAGTTTAGGAGATGAATGCTGTTGTTGTTGTTGAAATATATCATCTTCAGGAAATGCCACGAAACAACCACCTATTGTTCCCAGAGAGAGAACCTATTTTAACATTCTGAAATTGGGTCTACTGAATTATCAAGAAATTCATTATTGAAACCAAAGTCTATGGTCAGTTGCCGGTTATTGCAAGACAAATTTCATTTATGCAAGGAGATAAATACTAACACTTTACTGCACGCCAGGAGCTGCAAATATGGGAATTGATTCCAGAGCTAATCCAAAACCGAGAAAAACTCGTAGCGAATATGAACTGAACGCTTCTGGTCTAGTTGGAAGAACTTTCAGCCTTTGGAGTAGAAAACTTCCAATATACGTCATGATTGTTGGCATAACTGGAGCAGTACTAGTTGTGTTTCAAGGAATTGTGTTATTCTTAATGTTTGGAATATCAGGGTTACCTTTGCTGGAATTTATTGGAACCTCTTCACTTGATACAATTTTCAGTCTCGTATTTTTTAACATTTCAATTGATATTTTGATACCATTAATCATTTTGACTCTAATCGGTCTACTTGTTTATGTGATTGTAGGTGGTGCAGCTATCAGATATGCACTTACTGATTACATGAATCCCGAAGCTGGAAACCTCAAAGAATCGCTCTCTTTTGCTTTTAGACTTGCTATACCTCTAATAGTTGTTCAATTTCTGCAGTCATTGATTATTCTTTCACTTGCGGCTCTAGCAGTTTTAACATTCTATTTGCAACCTCTAGTTTCACTAGGATCGATATTTGCTGTGTTGTACATTGCAGCTCGACTAGCTCCTGCGCCAGCAGTGGTAATAGCTGAAGAGCGAGCCCCATTGGATGCATTGTCTAGAACGTGGCAGATTACAGGTGGTCTCTCTTTGCACGTTCTCTTCGGTCAGGTACTGATGGCTATTGTTTTCATGATAGTTACTATTGTAATCAGTGTTGCAGTTGGAATTGGTCTTGCGTTCATTGTCACAAATTTTGAGATATTAATACTAATTACAACATTAGTAACCAGCCTTCTACTCAGTTCGCTGAACTACATCTTCCAAGCTGTTCTTTACAAGGACCTTGAGGCACGTGATGTTACTAGAGACTTCAATATATTGTAATAATTTCGTATTCAGTCTGATCTTCGGGTCAGACTTCTTTCCCTTTTCTCTGCTTACTAGTTACATAGCTTGATAGCTGTGGCAACAGTCGCTTTGCATATCTTTGTCAGGAAATCAAAGTCCAGCGTGTCAATAGTATCCGCTTGGGTATGGTAGAATGGATAGCGGAAGTTTGCTGAATCAGTTATCATCAAAGCAGGTATATTCTCTCTCCAGAATGGAGCATGATCTGATCTTAGGATATCAAGCGCTGCGTAGGCAGCTTGTTCGAAACCAAAGTCCGCCTTTAAACATGCATAAGGAAGTGAAATGGAATCATCTTGACACTGCTCACAAAATGATGTTGCCAAACTCTTTGAGTTAACATCAGCAATTATAGCAATAAAATCACCAACAGTCAAGTCCTCTTGAGTATCAAAGATCTCAAACATTTTGGGTGGTATTTGTTCAGGAAACTTCTGAGAGTTTTTCTTCTTGGAAATGTAGCCCATGGTTTCAAGGCATAAAACACCCATGATATCTTTCTTTTTTAACATAGCACTTTCGACCCAAGCGCCACTTCCCATCAGAGCTGTACGCCCTGGCCAATTTGTAAGAGTAAGGCCTTTGAAGATCGTTTCTTCATCTCTAAGCAGTGCAAGTTCGTTTTCCTGCAGGTCATCTTTCAATTCAGAGATTATCATTGACATTGCCTTCTCTTGATCATTTCCAGAGTACATCAATTTATCATATAATTCTCTGGCTCTTTTCATCATCGCGGCCGTTTTCCAGGAAAGATATCGCCCTTGCTCGTCCACGATACTATGAGATTGCTTGAGTTTTGTCACTTGTTCACTTTGTGCAGGATTCAATTCCTCCAGGTTAAAACTCACAAACCTAACATTTCCCTTGAAATCCACCTTTGCTAGAACACGTGCTGCTTCAAGCATCACCGCAATTGCACTACCATTATCGTTTGCACCAGGAGCAAAGCGTACCGTATCGTAATGCGAAACAATTAGGAGTTCTGGACCTTTTCCGTCACCAATGAACCCCTCTACATTTCTAAAAGTGTGATTAAAACCATCAACCTTGAACTCATGAACTCCCGTTTTCAATCCATAGGATTTGAGTTCAGCTAGAATGTAATCTGCACAAGCTTCAAGATTTTCAAGACTATAAAGAGGGTGTTTCTCGCCCTCAGTTATTAGAATATGTTTGTAGATATTTTCTGTTTCTACTTCATTCCATATAGAACTCATATGACCACTACGGCCCAGCTTTTCATAGTATCAAATAAGAATTTCTGTAAACTGATTTTGGAGGTACCAAGGCTTCTATAGAACAGACTTTTAGGAACGTTCTGAAACTATAAACGTACTCAATTGGGTTGAACGAGATGGTGAAGATATCATACTTGACTAAGGAAAATCTTGAAGGTATTCATTCGAATACTCTGCAATTATTGCAAGACACTGGTGTCAGTGTAATGAATGAAGAGGCCAAGGAAATACTTGATAGTGCTGGATGTACGATATCCGGAGATATTGTGAAAATCCCCGAGTCACTTGTGAAAGATAGTTTACGAACAACGCCTTCGACTTTCAATCTATTCTCACGAGAAGGAAAACAATCTATCACAATAGGGAAAGAAAATGTGCTCATCAACCCAGGCTCTTCTGCAGTCTATTTCAAGGACCGAAAATCAAAAGATATCAGGAAAGGCACTTCAAGAGACCTTGTTGAACTTGTGCGCGTTGTGGAACAACTAGAGTATGTTAATGCCCAGAGTACAGCTCTCTATCCATCAGATATCTCTGAAGAGATCGCAGGGCAATATCGCTTGTATGTGATTTTGAAACATTCTTCTAAACCTATTGTTACTGGAGCATTCTCAAAAGAAGACTTTCATATTATGAGAGAAATGTTGGAAGTTGTTGCGGGTGGTTCTGATGAGCTTGCAAAGAAACCACAAGCTATGTTTGATTGTTGTCCGGGTTCACCATTGATTTGGAGCGACACCACATGTCAAAATCTCATTGATTGTGCCAAAGCTGGTATTCCAGCTCAAATCGTACCTGCACCACTTATGGGAGCAACGAGCCCAATCACCATTGCTGGAACCATTCTCCAATCGAATGTGGAAATTCTAAGTGGTATTGTAATCTCACAACTGGTGAATTCAGGGTCTCCTTTGGTCTATGGCGGAGCAATTGGAGCGTTAGACATGAGATATGGAACTCCTCGGTTCAACTCTGTAGAATCTGTTATGGCGGCATGCATGTCAAACGAGATTGGAAAATTCTACGGGTTACCTACTCATGCATACCTTGGAACTTCGGAATCTAAAACTGAAGATTCGCAAAGTGGCTATGAATCCGGGCTAGGAATAATTATGGGGATTCTATCTGGAATCAATGTCATCTCAGGACCTGGAATGCTTGCTCAACTTAATTGTCAGTCCCTGCAAAAGTTAGTCATTGACAATGAGTATTGTGGATCTGCTCTCAACTTAAGACAAGAATCAGAAATCTTGGTACTTGATGATGTTCGTGAATTGATTAACGATGTGGGTCCGGGAGGAGAGTTCCTAAAGAATAGACACACTTTGAAGAACTATAGAAAGGAACATCTTTTCCCATCTGATATCATCTGCCGATTGAATGTAAACTCATGGAGAGATGAGGGGGAGAAAACCACTTTTGAACGAGCAACTGAAATAGTAGACAATCTACTTCGTGAGGAACCTGGTACAGTTCTTCCACACGCTACTATAGCTGAACTTGATACTATTCTCAATCATGCGGAGAAAGAAACATAGAATCATTAGTTGTCTATTTAATCGCTGCCAATGGAAACATTAAAAGAATCAGAATGCATTATCTGTTTCAGTCCAACAATGAAAGAGAAGGGAATTATTGAATGCATTTTGAAATCAGAAATAACGTATTTTGGGTAGGTAAGGTCGACTGGGAATTGCGAAAGTTTCATGGTGAGGAATATTCTACACATCGAGGCTCAACCTATAATTCCTATTTGGTTAAAGATGAGAAGATAGCCCTGATTGATACAGTTTGGACCCCTTTTGCCAAGGAGTTTGTTGACGGACTTTCTGATGTTATTCCGTTAAATGAAATAGACTACATAATTGTCAATCATTCCGAGCCGGATCATAGCGGTGCATTGCCATTGTTAATGGAGGCTATTCCGGACACACCTATCTATTGTACTGCACAAGCGAAGAAGATTCTCAAGGGTTACTACCATAAGGATTGGGACTTTCACATAGTCAAGACTGGCGACAAGCTAAGTCTTGGCTCGCGCGAGCTTGTTTTTGTAAGTGCTCCTATGCTTCATTGGCCTGACAGCATGTTTTGTTATCTAACTGGAGAAAACATCCTCTTCTCTAACGACGCTTTTGGTCAGCACTTTGCGTCGGAAGCAATGTACAATGACTTGGTTGACCAGTGCGAGCTCTATGAAGAATGTATCAAATACTATGCCAATATTCTAACACCTTTCAGTAAACTAGTGATTAAGAAAATTGAGGAGGTTGTTGGACTCAATCTTCCTGTAGATTATATCTGTACGAGTCACGGAGTAATATGGCGTGACGATCCAATGCAAATCGGCAACAAATACATGGAGTGGGCCGCTGACTATCAAGAGAACCAGATTACAATAATCTATGATAGTATGTGGAACAGTACTAGAAGAATGGCTGAAGGCATAGCTGAAGGAATTAAATCTGCAGACGAAACAATAGTTGTCAAATTATTCAACTCAGCCAGATATGACAAAAACGATATCATCACAGAGGTCTTCAAGTCCAAAGCCATTCTTGTCGGTTCTTCGACAATCGGCAACGGGATACTTTCTTCAGTAGCAGGAATTCTTGAGGAGATTCGTGGTCTTCGTTTCCAAGGAAAAGCTGCATCAGCTTTTGGTTCATATGGGTGGTCTGGAGAAGGACCGAAGATGATTAATGAACTGCTTGAAGAAGGCGGTTTCAAAATCATTGGTGAAGGAATCCGCGAACTTTGGAATCCTGATAAAGAAGCCTTTGAGAGATGCATTGAGTTTGGTAAGGAATTTGTTAAGAATCTTTGATAGAAGTACACCTTCGATTAGTGGAAGTTTGTGTGAATGGATCGAGAAACGAAATGTAACAAATATGATTCTAAGCTAGACTAGCGCGAATAGTCAAATCATCCTACAAGGTTAGTTGTTCACATTGTTGGACTACAACAAATTATCCAGAATCACGGTAACATCTTCAACGAATTTTGAACAGTTATTGAAGGCTCCATTTTCGAATGCTTGTTTTAGGTTTTCTTCTGTGATTAAATCCTGTTTGATTAATTCTCTACAGATTATTGACCCATTGAGGGATTTGAATTCATCAAGAAGCTGCACTCCAACTTCATTTGCTTTATTCGCATCATTGTATTTTAGACCGATTGCCATTAGTGCTCCATTAAGGGCGCCACAAATGTTACCTGTTCTAACAACCCCACCACTGAATGCAGCAGCTATTTTCATGCATGTATCAAAGTCAACTTTTCCTAAACCCAGTTGCTCACCATATGCAGCAAATATAGCTTGTGCACATTGTGCTTTTTGTTCTTGAAATATTCTTTTTGCAGTTTCTGAAGGAGTATTTGGCATGGGCTTCACCTAGTTTGATACGTTAATAATATTTACACAAAATCCATTGCTTACTTCATTTCATTCTGGAGTTCAACTGAAGATTACGAATGGTCAAAAGTTACTACCACATTTCCCTTTTTGCCACCTTGTTCCACGAATCTGTGGACTTCAACCATTTGGTCCAGTGGATAGGTTCTATCTATCACAGCCTTGATTGTACCGTTCTCATGAAGGTTTGCTAGCTCAACTAGACGGTCGATAGAATAGTCCGCGGTTCCAGCCATTGCTTGCATGTTGTTTTTCCTAGCTATCGACTTTTCACCTCTGGATACAGACCCGTTTCCTTGGAGATAGATTCCGTTCTCATTTAATGAACTCACGCAATCCGAAAATCGAGTTACACCCACGACATCGAAGATGACATCATAGGTTTCACCCCTTTCAGTGAAGAGCTCAGTCTTGTAATCTACAAGATGATCTGCTCCAATAGATTTCAGCATGTCAAACTTTCCTTTGCTATCCACAGCAGTCACTGCAGCTCCCTTCGATTTAGCAAGCTGTACTGCAACAGTTCCTATCGAGCCACCAGCACCATTGATCAAAACTGATTGACCATTCTGGATGTTCGCTTTGCTTATGAAATGAAGCGCCTCAGTTCCTCCGAGAGGAATTGTCGATGCCTCCTCAAAGGTCAAATTGGATGGTTTTGTGACTATCAATCCTTTTTCAGACATGCATTTGTACTCTGCATAGGCTCCCATACCAAATCCCGTGGATGCGAACACTTCATCACCAGGTTTGAATAGTGTCACTTCACTTCCAACTTCTTCCACAACTCCCGCTAGTTGTTGTCCGAGTATTTTCTTCCTTGGACCTCTGATACCAAATCCAAGTCGTGCGAGGAGCTGAAACCCGAAACCAAAAGCTGGGAATTTGAAACCTCGAAGTTCACAATCCCCTAGAATTACCGTGGTTGCATGATTCTTGATCAGAACCTCATTGTCTTTTGGATGCGGCTTATCAACCTCTCTAAGCTCAAGAACCTCTGGAGGACCATACTTTGTGCACACAATTGCTCTCATCACTATCATCTCTCAAGATTACACAATATAATGGTTGGAGGTAGGTTCGTTAAGTGTTGTTATTATAATCCACAATCTCGATTCCACTACATGGACATTTGAAACCTCATGAATCCGGAGGTCCGAGAGGAAGCAATGGGCTTCCTAGCTCGGATCCTATTGTTATTTCTCTCCTTTCGGAAAGAATTTGCGGAAGGGTAGGAGTAGCCCCAAAAGGGGTAGAATTGTAAACAATGCTAAGAATGGAAGGAGACCCATAGCAGATGGTCCCACGCTCATGATAATCGCTGCAGAGCCCAGGAAGTAAATTGGGACAATCCAGAGGGTATACCAAGCCCATCTCTCCCCTTTTCTGTAGGCGGTAGAAGAAATCACTGTCATGAGAAAAGCGAAGCCCACGTCGGACCAGCCTCCGAATCTAAAGTAAAAATCATACAGGTCGAAGAACATCGGGTTCAATGCCTTCAAATCGCTCAATGCAATACCGACGATGCTCTCTGCGGTCGTTGGGTCTGTGTTGACACCCAATGCGTGTGGCAACCCGCCCAATATGGTGAGTACTCCTATGGCGGATATAATTATCCATGCGTACTTTTCATAAAGCTTATCAACTATCTGTGCGTTCATAAAGAGGAAAATTTCCAGCAGTATTTTAAATGCATATGGATTAATAGGTATAGTACAGAAGTGAATATAGTGAAGTCGGATAATGAATGAAACCACATTAATCCGGAGTTTTGATTACTTGATAGTGAGCTGACAGTTCGTCAAATCTCGATAAGAGCTGTCTGGCCTCGGGTGGCACAACAGCAACTTCATACTCTTCTCCAGCAAATGCTCGTACAGCGTCTAGAGTATCAAACCACATTATAGTCACAAACTCTACGCCATCATCAACATCCCGACGAAGTAAGTGAATACCGCGGAAACCCATAATTGATCGCTTCTGGATATTAGTGAATATCTCCGTGCGTAGTAGTTTTTCATATGCATCTGCATTATCGTGATTTGTCCAACCATGCCATATACGACTTATCATTCTTTATCCTCCTATAGTATGAAGAGTGAAGAATACAATAGCCATCCTCCCAGAACTGCTTCGAAGATAAATATCAATAGACCTCCTAAGGCGGCTAAGACCTTATTATTGGGTTTAGCAACTATTATCCCATTACCGAAGCCATAAATAATAGCGGCAACAAGTCCAAACCATCCAATAATCGCGGGTACAATTCCATAAGCATAGGTAACAAACACGACTGAATAAGCGATTGTACCAGTGGAAAATAATAACTGTGCAAATGAGAATCTAAAGTTCTTTGTTTCAATAATTGTGCGACCTAAATCACTCACCGTTTCTTTCTCAGCACCACTAGTACCTGAATATTGTCTTGCTATGGTGAGAAGTCCCCAGTAGTTCTTTTGACTATTGAAATTGATCAAGCCTTCTACTGTCCGAGAGATTAACCAAACAATCCCAAGTATTAGGAGTTTCTCTTTCTATGCTCTTTTCTCTTTCTATGCTCTACTAGCACTCATCAGCTTTGTAGTCTTGTTGGTGGGAAATTTCTATTATATGTTGCGAGTAAAATGTCCAACATGTCCAATTCAAGAGCAATGCCATTCATCATTCTGAATAAGAAAAAAGAGGTGGAGAGACCGAACTATTATCGGTCTCTAATTATCGAATTACTGCTGCTCTTCTAGAAGGAGTCCTGGGAGT
>JAUWOU010000178.1 GCA_030612005.1 Candidatus Thorarchaeota archaeon
AACAACCCCCGGAGACTCTAGATTATAGACCTTAGATGTTAGATGTTAGATTATAGATAGTAGACTGGAAAGTCTAACAAAAGTGTCTAACAGATTGTCTAACAGGAACAAAAACAACAACAGCTTTCAGCCCGACATGGTTCATGGACATTCTGCCTATCCTATCTTTGGTCTTCTTCTGAGAATAGCTTCTTGGATTCTTGGAGTTCCTGCTGTTCTCACGATTTACTCTCCAATTGGATCGAACTCACACCTCAAAGATTCTCAAAATACATTGACGAATCTATATTTTATTAGAATGTTTTTCCTTAGTGGAGTTTGGCTGATCCCGACTTCAGATTTCGTTAAATATTCCCTAGAAAATGCAGGTCTTTCGCCTCAAGCAAAAATCTATCCAATTGTAAACTTAAATAGTTTTAAACCGTTGGATGAAGAGTTAAAACAATTTCACCGACAAAATCATAGTCTATCAACATCCTCATTTGTTATTTTCTATCTGGGCAATCTCCGATTGAACAAAGGACTTCATGACCTTCTCGATGCTTTGGAAAACATCCGCCGATTGCATGAAAACCTCAATCTAACACTTCTTCTTGCTTTAGATATGCCCCCAGATGTATCAAGGAGAAGACTAGAATCCCAACTCCGTTGCAGATCACTCCATAATATTACTAAACATGTCGGGATAACTCCTGATGTGGGTACTCTGATGAGCATATCTGATATCGTTGTGATTCCGTTTAGGAATACAGTCGGACCCGCAGATCCTCCCCTATCTATTTTGGAAGCTATGGCTGCAGGCTCTACGGTGTTGACTACTGCAGTTGGTGGGATACCTGAAGTTGTGATCGATAGAGAGAATGGTTTTCTTGTTTCTCCTGGGAACCCCAAAGAACTAGCTGAACGCATTTATGAATTGATAGAGAATCCATCATTAAGAAAAATCATTTCTGTCAATGCTCCAGTTACAATTCAATCATGCTGCAATGATGAGGCTGCAGGACTATTGCATATGAAATTGTACAACCAAATTGTGAGGTAATGGTGTATGAACTCTGTAAGGGATACAGTTGAGTTTTATAACGAAGAAGCAAATCAATATGACCTGAAACGTTATTGGTCTGAATCCGGGCGTCTTTGGAATCAACTGCAGCTTAGTGTTGTAAGCGATTTTGTTAGAATGATTGGAATCAAGAACCCAATTGTGATGGATCTTGCTTGCGGAACTGGGAGATATGCTATTGAGTCAGCTAAGTATGCTTCTCAAGTGTATGCAGTTGACGGGTCCACACAAATGCTTGAAATTGCGAAGAAGAAATGTGATTCCAAAGGAATCCTTGAGAAGTTCACATTCGTTGAATCCGATGCTGGCCGGATTGATAATAGCTCGGACACCGTGAATTTGGTTCTTTGTATGAATGCCTTGAGTCATTTACCTCATTTATCAAAGGTGTTCAGTGAGGTTCGAAGAGTATTGAAACCAGATGGATTATTCATTTTTAATTACCCGAATCTCACTAGTTACTTATTTCCCCTAGGATATTGGATATCAAGGAAACAACGAGCGATTTTTGAAGATGTTTATACTCGATGGCTTACGCGCGGAGAAATTGATTGGCTACTAAATAATAACGGATTTCGGTCAATCTCTGAACAGGGACTCGTCCTACCAACTGCTGTACCAATACGCGGATTATACCGAACTCGTGTATTTGGAAAGACCTTCAAGAACAAGGCTATTGTGAATTTGTGCCCAATGGTTTTCGTACTCGCTGGTTGCAAGTAGAAAACGATAAAGTGCTAAGCCTACATTTGGAATCACATTTATTCCTCATCTATAGAAACCTACAATCTGACCGAAACATATTCAAGACAACCAATAGGCACTAGAATCATCAAATGGATGGTTCGGTGCATTATTTGCATATCTTGGTAATTTGTCAATACCATCCTCCTGACATGGGTGGAGGAAGTAAAAGAGTATCCAATGCAATATCTGGTTTGGAGAAACTAGGCCATACTATTGAAGTTGTGACTGCATTTCCACAATATCCTCATGGTAAGGTAACTAAAGAATATAGAAGAAAGATACTTATTATTGAAAATAGATCTCGTAAGAAAGTTATTCGTGTGTGGATGCCCTCTATTGCCCATTCGGGATTCTTCCGTCGTTTATTGATGTACATCACGTTTGCTATCACCTCTCTGTTTGCGCTTCCAGTAACTCAACGACCGGATGTCATTTGGGCTGCAAATCCGAATGTGTTTAGTTCATTTCCTGCAGTATTTTTTTCTATAATAACGAGAGCTCCCATTGTGCGAAATGTTGATGACTTATGGCCAGAAACAGCTGCTCACTTGGGATTTCTGAGTAAAAGAAAACAAAAGATTGGAGAAGCAATTGCAAAAATGGCCTATACTCTATCCAAAAGAATAACACCAATAAGCTCGGCGTATTCCAAAGTACTGATTCACAAATATGGTGTAAACCCTGATAAAATTCACACTGTTGAAGTTGGAGTAGATACTGACGTATTTCAAGCAAACACATCAGTTGATACGTCAGAAGACCCTCATTTTGATATTGTGTATTCTGGGTTGTTGGGTATAGCTTATGACTTTGAAACGATACTTGAAGCAGCAGCAGAATTACAAAATGATAGTACGATTCGTTTTCTCATAAGGGGAATTGGTGAGATGGAGAGCTCGATTCGTAATAGAATTATCGATCTCAATCTCGCGAATGTTACTCTTTCATCAAACTATCTAGAACGTGACGATTTGATTCAACTACTCCTCAAGGCTGATGCGTTATTATTGCCGATGACTCCTAACTACTACTCTGATATCGGACTTCCCACGAAGCTTCTTGAGTACATGGCCTGTGGTCGTCCTATTCTTTGTATCTCTTCAGGAGAATCTGCTAGGATTGTTAAAGAAGCAAACTGTGGGATTATCGTACCTCCTCGCGATTCATCTGGACTCGTTACTGCAATTCTTGAACTTAAGGGAAATATTTTTCGTAACCAACTTGGGAAAAATGGTCGTAAATATTCTGAGGAATATTTCTCCTTGGAGAAAATTGCAGTCAAACTTGAAGCAGCATTTCATCATGCTATCAACGAGTGATTAACATTATCAAATCAGTCGGGCTTACCGTAGAACTCTGGTAATCTGATACAATGATTGATCATCGAATTGCACCATAGGTATCCACAAGCCAATCGATGTACAATCTTACTCCATCCTCAAGAACTACCTTTGGCTTCCATCCAAACGATTTGAGTAGATTGATGTCTAGATTCATTACAACAACATCTCCCGCCCATCCCCGCTTGCTTCCTGTATACTCGATTTTTGCATCAGAAGCATTAAGTTCTTCACAGATTATCTTTGCAATTTGAGATACAGTGAGACCCTCCCCAGAACTAACATTGACTGGAAGATGACCTTGCTTCAGTTTGCTTGCCAAAATAATGGCAGCTTCTACTGTGTCTGTTACATACATGTACGCCTTGTCCTGATGACCAGTACCGAGGACCTCTAGTCGACTAGGATCTTTTTTGAGTTTGTTATAGAAATCAAAGAAAATGCCATGAGTCAGTCTGGGACCGAGAATATTTGCCAATCGCATACTGACCGAACTCATTCCATAGAGTTCCGAGTAGGATGAGAGATACATCTCGAAGGCACACTTGGCGGCGCCATAGTTGCTGATTGGAGCCAGTGGTGTATTTTCAGGAGTTGGAAAGATTTCTGAGTCACCGTAGACCGTACCCCCAGAGGATGCGAATACGATCCTGTCAATATCGTATTTGCGAAGTGATTCAAGGAAGTTCATTCCTTCGACGATGTTGATCTCAAAATCTGACATGGGGTCTGTCACGCTCAACCTAACGTCTGGTTGTGCCGCAAAATGGTAGATTGTGGTTACACCTTCCAATGCTTTCCTTACATCATCTTTAGATGCAATGCTTCCCTCAATGAATGTAAACCGCTTATTGTCCATATGAGGCTTGATGAATTCGATATTTCCGCTAGAGAGATTGTCAAGTACAACAACCTCGAATTGAGCAACCAATCTGTCAACAAGGTGACTGCCGATGAAACCTGCTCCACCCGTTACAAGAACTCGCTCTAATGTCTTCACACTCCTAATTTTGATAGCATATGGTATATAACATAAGTCTTGGATTGTTTCGGGGATATATAGATTGGCTTATCAATCTTAGAAATTTCTAATATGAATAGATATTGGAGGACTTCAATATGCCAAAGAGGGTTTTAATTACAGGGATTACAGGTCAAGATGGTTCATATCTAGCTGAATATTTGTTGAGCCAAGGTTATGAGGTTCACGGAATTATCCGAAAGGCAAGTACTTTCAACACAGGACGTATTGACCACTTATACCAAGATCCACATTCAGACGAAGCCCGTTTGTTTTTGCATTACGGTGATATTACCGAAGCTGGTTCCACAACTATCCTCCTTAGAGAAATCGAACCCTCCGAGGTTTACAATCTTGCAGCTCAAAGTCATGTGAAAGTTAGCTTCGATATGCCAATCTACACGGGTACTGTAACGGGTATTGGAGCCATTACAATACTTGAGGCTATTCGTCGAAGTGAAATCGATACACGATTTTATAATGCAGCATCCTCGGAAATGTTTGGAGCCTCACCACCTCCGCAGAATGAATCTACACCCTTCCATCCACGAAGTCCATATGCTGTAGCTAAAGTGTACTCCTATTGGGCTACAGTCAATTATAGAGAGTCATATGGAATGCATGCAAGTAATGGGATTCTATTCAATCATGAATCCCCTCGACGTGGGGAAACATTTGTCACTAGGAAAATAACACGATCTGTAGCTAGAATTCTCGCAGGACTGGAAGATACTCTATATCTTGGCAACCTAAAGGCAAAGCGTGATTGGGGATATGCCCCTGAATATGTAATGGGAATGGTCGATATTCTAAGATTGGATAAACCCGAAGATATGGTTCTAGGAACTGGTGCAAGCTATTCAGTAGAAGAGTTCCTTTCCTTCTGTTTTGATTATGTGGACTTAAATTGGCAAGATTATGTTAAAATCTCTCAAAAATATTTACGACCTGCGGAAGTAGATTACTTGGCTTCGGATCCATCAAAAGCTAAACGTCTCATTGGATGGGATCCAAAGATACTTGCTCCCGAGCTAGCTAAGGTAATGATTGATCACGATATGAAGATGTTAGGATTAGATTCTCCTAATGAAAGTCGAGATATCCTACGTTCAAATAAACTTGAATGGGTTACAGAGCCGCCAATGAATTCGGTTTTCTCGGGTGTTCAAAGATGAAGAAAACTGACTTGATTTACGTTGCAGGTCAAACTGGTCTTGTTGGTTCCTCAATTATGAGATATCTTGAACAACGAGGATACAATAATATTCTCACCAGAACTCATTCCGAGCTTGACCTGACTTGTCAGGCAGATGTGAAATCATTCTTCAAAGAAAATAGTCCAGATTACGTCTTCATGGCAGCAGCACGTGTTGGGGGAATTATTGCGAATTCGACTTATCCTGCTAATTTTATCTATGATAATTTAGTAATTACAACCAATGTCCTCCACGAGAGCTATAATTCTGGTGTAAAGAAGCTGCTCTATTTGGGGAGTTCTTGCATCTATCCAAAACACGCGGATCAACCAATTAATGAAGAATCACTTCTATCCGGAAAACTTGAGCCTACAAACGAACCATATGCCATCTCCAAGATAGCTGGTATTACTATGTGTGATAGTTATCGCCGACAATATGGTTCTGATTTCATATCAGCAATGCCAACGAACCTTTACGGGCCTAATGATAATTTCGATTTAGAAACATCGCACGTATTTGCAGCGCTCATGAGAAAAATCCATGAAGCTAAATTGGATGATTCAGATTCAGTAACTATTTGGGGTTCAGGGAAACCAAAGAGAGAGTTTCTATTTGTAAATGACTTGGCCGATGCGTTGGTATTTCTTATGGATAACTTTTCTGAACCTGGTCCAATCAATGTTGGTACTGGTCAAGATTTGAGTATTCACGAACTTGCCAAACTTCTAAGTGATGTTATTGGTTATACTGGTGATTTTGTATTTGATACGTCAAAACCTGATGGTACCCCAAGGAAACTTCTTGATGTTAACAGGATTCGAAGCTTGGGATGGTCTGCGAAAACATCTCTTGAGGAAGGGATCCACATCACATATAGATGGTTCCTTGATAATCTTGCTAATCGCTAAATCAACAATCATTTTGAAAAACCATCAATGAGATAACTGGAAATACTGCGGAAACGGTCTTCGGACCCAAACGTGACTGGGATAAATCTAACCGAAGATTGGCCTCCATTGAGAAGGCACAGACGATTATTGGTTATAATCCAAAGATGGACTTCAGTAAAGGACTGGAGAATGTTCACAACTGGATAACAACTAATCGTGAAAACATCATTAAATCAGTTGGACCCGCAGCGGAACTCTGGTAGCTTCATCACCCTCTCTACCTTTTAACTGTCGTATTCCCAATCATTTCTCATTTTGCTATAGTGTATCTAGAATGTAGTAAATCTTACTATGATTTTATT
>JAUWOU010000219.1 GCA_030612005.1 Candidatus Thorarchaeota archaeon
CTTGGACACCAGAGTGATGTACGTCCATGAACGGCAATGGATTGGACTCCGTGAGGTCATTCTACGTGTCTGATCAACCTCACATGTTGGTAGGTCTATTTTGATATATAAAGACATACAAGTTTTTGTTCTTTCTTCAAACATTCAGTAAAGGGATGTCCAATTTTGTCAATGTTTCTTGTAGCTGTTGACAACCCTTGATTGTAAACTAGACAGCCTCGATATCAGGTGGTGCGCTGCAACAGCACTGGGACCTGAGTGAACATGAATGATGTTCCGTGCTACGTTCACATCAGCATGAAAGTGTTCTTCGCATTGAGCACAGTAGAAGACTCTCCACCTTTCCTCTCGGTGGTGGAAGTTGCATCTTTCACTCGCATACCTCGTTCCCCACACACATGACAGGTCTGAGATGTGTATCTAGGAGTCACTGCCCACACACTATACTTCGAGTGACCAAGGGTTCGATCTCAGATTGTACGAAAGAAGATAAATATTAGCAGTAGTCTATCTGATGATGTAGAGAAATCTAGGCTTCGGGTCAATCATGTCAGTAGTTGGATCAGTATACAAGGTAGGGCGTGTCCATTGAACAAAGCTCTCCGAATCCGAGGTTTTGAATACTCTCAGGTCTGCAAACCGGAATACTGAAGGTTCTGAACTATGGTAAGAAGAAAAAGCGAGTTTCAACCCCGGATATTGAGAGAGGCTCTGGAAAGCTATACCGTTCCAACGCTAAGAAAGCTGGCAAGTCTGCTGGTTTCCGAGGTGCCCACGCGCAAAGCTGAACTCGTATCGGTCATTGGAGATACTATGGAACCCCTCGAAGGTTTGAAAGAGCTTTGGTGTCAGCTTGATCCAGTCCAGCAAGAGACAGTTGCTGAAGTGGTTCATTCTTCTTCTTCACGTCTTGATGAGGTTGTTTATCGTGCCAAATACGGAGTGAACTCTGACCAAGATCAAACAAGCAGTTTTGGTGGGGTGGAAACGCCTTCGCTACTCTCTTTGTTTATCTACAATGGAGCCATGCCTAATGATTTGAGAGAACGATTGAAGGAGTTCGTACCTAGAACACCTTCTACCCGGGTAGAAACTACGCGTGAGCTATCTACCACAGTGACCATAACATCATACGAGTATAACCACTCCACTCGCAAGAGTAAGAAACATACGCCAAGAATTCCTGTGACTAGGTGTGAAACCGAAAGTAATGCCCTGCATGATGTGCAAGCAGTCTTGCGTCTGATAGATACCTGCAAGGTTCGAGCGAGTGAAAAGACAAAAAGGCCAACTGCTGCGAGCATGAGGATGATTACAAAGGTCTTACAGGGCGGGGATTTCTATCCACCAAACGAAGGTTCAGACAGCTGGCAAACATCTCCGGGTCCCATCAAGGCGTTTGCTTGGCCGCTGATTCTACAAAGTGCAGGTCTAGTGAAGCTCTCCGGGAATGAACTCCACCTCACATCAGCTGGCAAGCGTGCGCTTAAATCGTCCCCGCAACAAGTGATTCGGAAATCTTGGAATTCTTGGCTGAAGACCAAGCTACTGGATGAATTCAATCGGGTCCACGCAATTAAGGGACAGACGGGAAAAGGGAAACGCAATATGACCGCACTGCCTAGTAGGCGCACAGCTATCGTGAAGACTCTAAGAGCCTGTCCATCACATGAGTGGATTGCCTTCGACGAGTTCTCACGCTTCGTATGTGCTTCTGGTTATGCGTTCAAGGTTTCCCGCGACTTATGGACACTCTACATCGAAGACTCATACCATGGGTGTTTAGGGTATGGCCCATCCGGAAAATGGCATATCGTGCAAGCAAGGTATATGTTGGCGTTTCTCTTTGAATATGCAGCCACGATGGGGTTGATTGATGTAGCCTACATTCATCCCTCTGGGGCTCGTATCGACTATGGTAATCTATGGGGAGTAGATGATTTGGACTGTCTAAGTCAGTATGATGGTCTACTGTACTTTCGCATCAATGGGTTGGGTTCTTGGTGTTTGGAACTGAACGAGGATTACATTCCTTCACCGATAGAAGCACAGGAAGTTCTCAAGGTTCTTCCCAATTTTGATGTGGTGGCAATCAAACCTCTTCCTCCAAGAGATGTGTTAATCTTGGAGATGTTCTCAGAGAAAACTTCCGATGTAGTGTGGAAAATCCATGCCACCAACCTCATCAAGGCTCTGGAGGATGGATATCATCTGGCTGACATAGAAACCTTTCTGAAAGCAAGAGCTGGTGATGGTTTACCGAATAACGTGGCAGTATTCTTCAAGAACATGGCTGAACGGGTGTCGCAGCTTGTAGATCTTGGTCCTGCGCGGTTGATAGTAGCACAGGACACTGTGTTGGCTCAGCTTATTACCAACAACTCCGGTTTGCAGTCATTGTGCATGCTGGCCGGTGAACGACATATCGTGGTTCCAGCAAGCGCTGAAAATACCTTCCGCCGTGCCCTACGTGAATTGGGATATGGACTATCAATGTCTCAAGGTGACATGTCGTAGAATCAGGCTGGAAGAGATGTTAGTCATGTTATTCATATTCTCAATAACACAACCAGTGTGAATGATAACATACTTGCCTACCTCAAGTTCTGGAAGAAGAGTAACGCAGATTTTCTTACTTGCTACACCAAAATCTACCTGGGCATAGTCACCATCAATTGCTAGAACCTGAGTGGGAACTGCTAGATATATAGTATTCCACAGAGAGTAGTTCGTTTTTTATCGTTAGAATGTTGTAAAGTGGTCGCACATCAATCCACAGGCCGCCAGCAAATTCCCAGTTCATCAGCCTTCGCTCGTGCAATCTGCATCTCTTGCGCACTGACTCTGCGAGCAATGTCAGGGAATTTGTCTTGCTCACTTCGGGCTCTATGTTCAGTTCGATATTGTCCCATTATGTTCACAATGCAATTTGGCATATTCTTTGCCACCCATTCCAGAATGGGAATCGTACAGCACTCTAGATGGTTGGGCATCACAAGGTGACGGATGATGACCTCACCTGAATTATAGGCGATAAGATGATTCCGGGAAACAATATCGAAATAGTTCGGCACTTCTGAGAGACGTTCTGCACACTCGTTGTTTCCATATTTGAAGTCAGGTAACCACACATCGAAGACATCAGCCAGGAGATGCATAGTTTCCTCAGAACAGTACAGGTTCGAGTTCCAGAGCTGTGTTACGTTAGAGGTCTGAACTGATAAGGAACCAAGGATTGTGTGAGTATTGGGAATAGGGTCACCGCCAACGTAATTGATATTCAATGCACCATCCTTGTGGAGACCTTCGGCAATAGCCGCAACACCTTCTGAACTCACTACTTGTCCAGAATTTGGATTAGTGGATATATCATCATTCTGACAGAAGACGCATCCTAAGCAGCATGATGAGAAGAAGATAGTTCCAGAAGGAACCAGAGGTGCTTCTTCACCTGTGTGTAAAAATGCAGAAGAAACCCTTGATTCAGATCCTAGTTTACACCATCCTTTCTCATCCTGGGTTCGGTCAGCTCCACACTTACGTTCACAAAAATGACAGTCGGTAAGAATTCGATTGGCTAGTTCAATTTTCAAATCCAAGAAACTGAGCGAGGGACTGGTTAATTCAGAAATATCGATATCATCCGTATCCACTTTCGTGATGAAATCCACAAATTCTATGGAGCACTCTTTGTGGAGATCCCAAAGATTGGAAGAGGGGAGGGATAGGTTTCCATCGAATGCGAATTTCTTAGCAATCAAATATTTTGCCAATCGTTCCTTGTCAATTATTGCTCTATATCTATGTAGTCTACGTACTACCTCTGGATTATTCCAAACTCTAATTGAATCAGGTCGAATGACACGCCACATCTCACGAAACGATAGACACCGTTAGATAAAAGCTCTATGAAAGCTAGATGTCTTTCCAAGCTTAGATAGTATCTTTTCAACACGCTTGAGCATGAACCTCTAGATAGATAGATTTCGCCACTAATCAGTATCCTTGAATTCATTCATAAGAGACTCGATTTCGGATCGAGTGAGCTCTTTCGCATTCTCCATCAACAGCTCGACCTCGTCTGGTGTGATGCCTAGCTTGAGAAATCTCTGCCTGAGATCCTCAAGTTCCTCTGGAGTCAACTTCTTCTTAGCTTTGACCTTGTCCACCTTCTCACCCAAATCCTGAGCTCGCCTTGCTCTCTCCTGCTGGAGGACCTCATTCAGAAAGCCGGGTCTCTCACTAGGCTTCATAGCGGCGAGATCCTTCCTGAAGGCCTCAATGTGCTCTTCGTTGAGACCGATCAGCTCAGCAAGCTCCATGAGCAGGTCCTCGGTTTCAGGAAGTTGTAAGTCGACAGATTCGACAGGGAACTCCTCAATAGGCTTCTCTATCTTGACTGGTTCAAGAATCTCGTTGGCAATCTGTGCGAGGACCGCATTCCGAGCCAAAACTTCAGGAGCCTTGGGTATCTTACCCTTGGAGATGCTCTTGATCATCCGGTTCATCTCACGAATTCTCTTCGGTATACTGAACACTTTGACATAGAGTAGAGCACCAAAGAGCGATAGAATAATACCGAAACTGCCCGTCAGGTAGAGGACTGTCATGAAAGGATCTACAGTAGACGGAACGGAAACCACAAGGAA
>JAUWOU010000162.1 GCA_030612005.1 Candidatus Thorarchaeota archaeon
AAGAAGCAGATGCTTAAGTGCCATTGTTGTATTGTACACGTTGGTGGAAAGATTGTCGGACAGAATCTTGGATCTTCTAAAGACCCTATCTGCAACGCCAGGACCAGTGGGAAGAGAAACACTCGTTCAAGATATAATGAAAAATGAGCTCGATGATTATTGCTCCAACATTGTTCGGGATAAGATTGGTAATCTTATTGCAACTATGGAGGGGGTTAGAAAACACTTTGTCATCGTTGCACATGCAGATGAGGTTGGTTTTCTCGTAAGTGGTATAGACGAGAGAGGTTTCATCAGGGCCAAATGGAACACTCAGGGACATATGCCAGATCTACGCCTTCTACCGGGACAATGGGTCTTAGTGATGACAGAAACTGGTTTCATTCCGGGCTGTTTTGCTGTCAAGACTGGACATATTGCAGGTAAGGAAGGAAAATCAAGAATTCCAACATATGAAGAGGTCTTTCTTGATATTGGAATGGCATCACGAAAAGAAGTTGAAGACCTGGGTATACACATTGGTGACCCAATAATCTATGCGGCTCCTGTAGAGAAGATAGGTCATCATGTCTGTGGGAAGTCGATGGACGACCGTATTGGGCTTGTGATAATGATTGAGCTGGCGAGGAAACTTTCCAAAATTCCCATTAGCAAACGACCAAAGGTGACATTTGTCTCAACAGTCATGGAAGAATTGGGAGCTAAAGGTGCAGCTGCTATAGCTCGTGATCTAGATGTTGATGCGGTTATTGCAATAGATATCGGGTTAGCTGATGACCATCCTGGTACAAATGGAGAGGCGGGAGTTAGTCTTGGAAAGGGTCCTGTGATTGTCATCAAAGATGATGCAATGCACTATTCTCACGAGTTAGTGAAACTTATACTGGCCACTGCTGAACGTGAAAAGATACCTGTCCAGAGGGCGGTGTATCATCACTATCTTACTGATGGCGTGCAGTTTGCGATGCAAGGACAGAAAGTTGCAGTAACTGCGGTACCTTGTAGATACTCACACAGCAGTTTTGAAACAATTGATCTAAAGGATGTAGAAATGACAATTCAGCTTCTGGAGAAAGTGCTACTCACTTAATTCGTATCACCATGCCAAGGTTTGACATGAACCATCAAGCGTTCTCTAGAAACAATTACAGCCTTGGTCCCAGCAAGTATCTCGCCATTGTCACTTCGTGCTTCCCAAATCTCAGCACCGATCTTAACCTTACCGGATGTAGGAGTAACGGTTTCAATCACGTTACACTTTGTCCCCTCTATTTCGTAAAGATAGTAAGTTCCCTCTTTCAACGAGTCATAGATAAAACGATACTTCAATGGCACATAAATGACTGCTCCCAAAATGGTTGCAACTATTGTAAAAAGTAGTAAATCGGGGAAAAAATAGTATGCCACCAGTATTAGTAATGGAACTAACAGTAACTCGTCAACAGTTATCAGAATGAATTTCGCTCTTGGAGATAACTTGACCATACATTCACTTCCATTTTATTTAGTTCAAGTGTTAATTCGCAGGAGCGAACAAAAGGTTTTGCGAAGGTAGTAATGATTAGATAGTACTATTGAAAAGGAGGATGAATCGGGAAGTCTTAGTGATTAGTTCTTGAAGACCGCAACAATCCAAATGATGGCAGGAGCTGCGATGCTCTCGGCTTTCACCTACGTCCCCATATTAGCTAGAGAGAATCTTGGTATCTCTGAGATACTTATCACGTTCATAGTTGCGGGATATGCTGCTGCTTCGTTCATAGCCTCTTACTTCTTTGGTCGTGCCGGAGATATCTACGGGCGAAGGATAATCATCAAATCGGGTCTATTTCTTGCTATAATCAGTTTTAGTTTGTTACTCGTATCATCAAGTTTTGAAATACTATTCATTGTACGGATGACAAATGGCTTCTGTGTTGGAATGTACCCCGGAGCTCTTGCGGCATATGCTTACGAGTCAAATATGAAAATGGGACGATTTGCATCTTGGGGTGCTATTGGTTGGGGAGTTGGAACCCTTGTCGCTGGATATGCAGCAGGATTCAATATCTACTACGCATTTGTTATATCTACGCTCTTCCTTGCTATTGCATTCATTTCAGCGCTTACTTTGCCTAAATTACCAAGAATTGTAATCAAGGTACCATTGTTTCCAGTTGAAACGTTCAAACGAAATATGAACATTTACATAGCCGTATTCTTGCGTCATGGTAGTGCATTTGCAATCTGGACCTTATGGCCCCTCTTTCTTTATGATTTGGGAGCTACTACTTTCACAATAGCCATCGTTCAGGCTACAAATGCAATCTCACAAGTATTGTTTATGATGACAATCACAGACCGTTTTGAGAGCAAAACTCTGGTATCAATTGGGTTGATAACATCTGCTGTCGCATTCGCATTGTTCCCATTTGCCCGTAATGTCATTGAGATACTGCCATCACAATTTCTACTTGGATTTGCTTGGTCATGTCTCTATGTAGGTGCTCTCAAGTTCGTGACTGAGAATAATGAAGATAGATCAACTGCGTCTGGCCTTCTTATATCCACTCTCTCGTTATCAGGAGTCATGGGTCCGATTATCGCAGCTGTAATCTATTCAATCTGGCCTGGGTATACTCCAATCATGTTCTTTGCAGTTGGAATGTCCCTCATCTCATTTGTTATATTTTGGCGAAGTAACCATAAGCGAAATGAGAATAACGATATCGAAACTGCAGATACTACAACAGAATTAGTCTAAATATAGAGGAGAATCGCTTTATGACTCTAGAGTTCCTTGTTATTCCAGTTGTTCGAGAGGTGCTGTTCCAATTGATTTGGGGAGACCGTTTTGAGCGAGATTTGGAATCAAAGATGACGAGTAAGGAAATTGATTTTTCAACGATAAGAAACCGACTTCTGGAGGAGGACCTAGTTTACCAACTAAAGGGCGAGCATGGTAGTCCGTACCTAAGCCTTACTGACAAAGGGCTTGCAGTAATCAATAGACTCTACGAGATTGAGCGGATTCTCTTAGGGGAAGATGAGGATACCGAATAGTCATCACAAAAAACGGGATGTTCTAGGATAACTTATCCTATGATGAGTTTAAAATCCGTTTCGATTCATATTTTAACTCTAGCATGAATGAATAACTAGGAGTATCTAACCATGAATGAAGCTCATATGAAAGCCCTACGATGTCCTCAGTGTGGAAAGAATGTGCAACTTAATGGAGGATTCACTCCTGGTGAAGAGATAGACAATGGTAAGATCATTTGTGAAAAAGGTCATACTTGGGATATTAACAATCGAATACCTTCACTTGTGTATCCACAGATTCGTGATGAAGACGCAAAGTGGATTGCGGAGTACGATGAGATGGCAGAAAAATATGACGAGCTAGTGGAACAATATAATGAATTTCTTGGCGTTAACTTGATGGAAGAACGATCTAATTTCAGTCAATTCATTCCAATTGAAGGACCCGTTAGAATTATCGATGTTAGTATTGGTACTGCAGCTAATTTCATGGCGCTCTACGATTCCTTCAAGAAGCAAATGGGTCGGTTCAATCTCCACGGAATGGACCTCTCAACAGGAATGCTGAAGGTTTCTCAGAGGAAAATGGATGAGATGGATTTTGATGTTAGTCTAACACATGGAAGTGTGTTCAATCCACCCTATCAGAGTAATTTCTTTGACATTGTTCTTCACACAGGGGGAATCAATACATTCTCTGATATTCATGGTGCTTTGAAAGAGATGCTCAGACTAGTAAAATCTAGCGGGATTGTCATTGTTGTGGATGAAGGCCTCTCGCCCCAAATGAGAAAAACAGACAAGGGTAGAGAAATTATCAAGGCAAACAAGCTCTTCGAAGCAAGACCACCACTTCAGTTTCTCCCAAAGAAAGCTCAGAATCTAGAGGTTTCCTATGTCATGAACGAAACCTTCTATCAAATGATCTTCACTAAATGACTGATTTGGTTCCGCAAGTCATTATCAAAAAACAAACTGCTATTGAACGTGTAGATATAGAATTTTCAAAAAGAACTGGAAGTGCTCAGGTAGCTTCCCACAAGAGCACTTCGGTTATGGATGCACGTTTAAGCTGTATAACATCCACAGAGTGCTGCTCATCACTACAGTCTGATTCAATGGTATCGACATCTCGACTCATTGCAATCTACCTGTACAAATATGAGTGTCTGATAGCCTCTGTAGAGATCGGCTTCTTCAGCTTCTGTTTCTTCTTCATTGTCTTTGCTAGTGCCATGTTATCTACCTCCGATAGATGTATGCGTATCCGATGGCGTCAACCCTGTGGATTCGAGCCATCCTCTCGTTCTGTGTTCCAGTTTCGTAGTTGGGTCGGTTTCTTCGATTCATTGTGAGTTACCTATCCATAGGGTAAACCAATTCGTATATAAGGTTTGCTCTCCAAACCATTTTGTATATTATATCCCCATTATCAAACTAAATTGCCATTATGGTTCAAAATCATCCTAGATTGAAACCAATGGTTCAATAAACAAACTTATATCCTACAAAAATAAAATAAAATACAAGCATGGGTCCAGTATTTTGACTCGAAACGGCCAAAAGGTGCGAATAGACGTCGCTTCGGATGAAATTTGGAGCGGCCAAAAACGAAAATGCATTGGTGAATACAAAAATGGGCAAAGACAACATTGACAATATCACTGACAGTCTAGACGGAATTGTCCTCACAAAAGAGGGCAAAGCACCTCAGAAAGAAATTGTCTTCGTCACGGATGAAGAACGAGCATCTGTTTTAGACGAACCTGTTAGACTCAACATATTACAGGTTCTTAGAAACGGGATTGAAGACAGAATAACTACTGAAAAGACCGATGAGAATGGAGACAAAATCATAAGAATTCGTGTTGTACAAAGAAATGCTCTATCAGTGGTAGAGATTGTTAGATTGTCAATTGATTGTTGTGGATCTGACATAGACATTAGTAAGAACCAGGTGTATCATCACTTACCAAAACTCGAAGAAGAAGGATATGTAGCAAAATATGGCACAGTTACCACTGGAAAACGCACCACAGATTATTGGCGTAGAACCGCAAAGGGTTTTGTTCTTACCAAAGGTGAATGGATTGGCGGAAGTGGAACCTATACGAAAAAGATGACCCCATTTATTGAGAAGATGCTTGAAACCTTTGACCTCAATGTGGTTAAAGGAGAGAGAAAAGAACTCCTTGAATTGATGGTCAAAAAGAATGTGATGCAGTCAGAATGGCGTACTAAAATCGCAGAACTCGTTAAAGGTGATGTTGCAGACAAAATGATCCTTGACCAGTATGAAACCCTAGTGGAATATTATGCAATGGGATCAAAAGAATATGTAGACAACATCATGAGGATTAGAGAGATACTATTCCCTGATGAGCCCAGTATCTAATGAGTAGCATCACTAACTATAGATAATGTAATAGAACTAAACCGTTGTTGCACAGACGTTGGTCTGTGTTTCAAGAACACCTTCGAGGCTCTGTAGTTTATCAATAACATAAGTACTCAGTTGATTATTGTCTTTGAATTCAGCTTTTATGATTATATCAAAGGCACCGAAAATTTGGTATACCTCTAGGGTTTCTTCCAGCCCTTTCACGGCTTCGAAAACATTACTCTGGTTTGACATATCGACATTGAGCAGGATATAAGCGGTCACAGTCATCAGGTTCAAGCCTTCTATCGTGATGAGTTCGGTTTTTCAGAGTACCTCTTAATCCTTTCCGCATGAAAATTTTGTAATAGACTAAACAGAAACTTAAGAATTAGAGTTTGCCTTTCAAATGAATAGCGGTTTTTGTAAGATCTATTATGGTTAACTCTGGAACTGCGGATGATTCTGCCCAGGCAATTGCCCAACTAGAATCGTTAATCTTGACTATCAATAAGTGACCCTTATCAGACCCAGCAGTTCCGATGTAGTAATCCTTCGCAGATTTGGCTCTCTTGTATTTCACTCCATTTGCAGAAACCTTTCCAGTTGCTTTTTCAGGAGCCTGAATTATCGACTTAATGTCTTTCAGCAGATTCCAATTTTCAGTCTGCCAAACTATCGCTCCTTCTTTTGCCACTGCAAAAGCCTGGATCTTTGGATTATTCTCGTAGAGTTGATACCATTGTCGACTAATTGCAGATTCCAAAACTAGACCTCCAATCTTGTATTAGGATAGCAATGGGGGAGTCATTCCAATGATTGTTCCCCTATTCCAATCCAATCTTAAACTATCTCAGATTTTACCGTTGATTGTTTCCTAGACAAACCTAGACATAAGTCTAATTAGTCTACCCACCAACAGCAGTGGGTTTCACCTTGAACTTAAGGATATTTCTGGCCGCGTTCATATCTGCATGGAGGCGTGATTCACACTTGGGACAATAGAAGAACTCTCCACCTCTCTCTTCCTCTGTTGAATCAGGCTCTTTGACACGAAGACCCCGTTCCCCACAGGTACTGCACTTCTGGGAAGTCCATGCGGGACTCACAGTCCAGACACCTCCGTACCTGTGACCGAGAGCAGCTCGTCTGTATCTTACTCCCTCGATTATCTGTCCCCAGAGGTTGGTTGACAGGTTCCAGCTATGGGTCCTCATCCCTCCCGTTCCCTGGAAGTACCTCAGATCTTCAAAGTAGATGGTCTTCACTCCTCGATGTTCACAGAACCACACTGTTTCAGCGGCCAGCTGATGGGATATCTCACGGTCGATGCGTCGAATCTTAGCCCATGTAGCCCCCAGTTCTCGCTCCCTCTTCAGGATGAAGTTTGGAGGTGGCATCATCGCGCGTTTCTTCTCCCAGTTGTTCTTTCGTAGTGCGAGTTCTGACATCAGGACCCTGGTCCTCTGTCTGAGTACCTCTCTCTTCTTGTACAGATCGTTTCTTCCTATCTTGATCTCATCATAACTGTTCCCACCGTTCTTCACCGAAAGGACCACAGGATGTCTCAGACCCCGGTCCACTCCTGCCCTCTTGACTCTGGGAGTCCTGGGAAGGACTCGTTTCAACATCTCGGCGTCAGGAGGTATGAAGGGGATCAGGAGAGTGGCTCTGTGACCCTGTACCTTGAGGACTGGGGGTGCACACCGTCTGCGCTTCCTGAGCCTCTCAATCTCTCTCCTCAGCTCAGCAGTCTTGTCTGCATCAGGGTCCTTCTTTCCCCTGAGGTTGCCAAGCTCCCTGGTGAGGTGTTGCAGTCGGATGGTATTCCTCAGCTGCTGACCCATGTCATCATAACGAGCACTCCTGTATTCGAGTTGTATTGCTCTTT
>JAUWOU010000129.1 GCA_030612005.1 Candidatus Thorarchaeota archaeon
GTCCTGCTGTGGTTGGACTTACAATAGGATGCTTACTGGCAAATCTAATGAGTCCAATAGGATTACCAGATTTGATTTTCGGTCCTTTGCTCACTTTTATCGCTGCGTTGCTCTCATGGAAAATGAGCTTTAACAATAAGGTTCTTGCATGCATTTACCCGATTGTGATCAACGCTTTGGGAGTAAGCATATATGTTTCAATATTTTATGGAGTCCCTTATTTCGCTAGTGTCCTAATGATAGGAATTGGTGAGATTATCTCAGCAGGAATCCTAGGATATCTCTTACTCAGAGGTTTTGAAGCAATTGAATTCACTCCATCTTAGTAGTAGACACAAAGTAATCAAAGGCTTGCAATGACCGAATTTCTCCTTTTCACCAAACATTCTCTCGATAAGTTGATATTATCTATTTAGACATGCGAGTCATCACAACAAATTGATTTAGGTGCAATAAATGTGGTAGGTACTCAAAGATATGCTCGACCTACAGATTGGAAGCGATTTCAAATTCTTGTTAGGGATTTGCTTAAAGAAGAATGGGATGTAATTCTAGAGGAATTTGGTCGTCCAGGACAGAAACAACACGGAAGTGACTTAATCGCAATAATACCTGCTGCGAATACTTGGAACGAGGAATTTGAAAGAATAATCAAAAAACCTGAATTGGCAGGGAAATCAATTGTAGTCCAATGCAAACATAGGGTGGATGGAGGTTTATCATATGCTGATATCAAAAAGGAATATGTTGAGTCTGACTCTTTCAAAGAAATTGATATGGGTGTATTCGTAGTAGCTACAAGTCTGAAAAGAGATGCTACTCTCCAAACTGATTTGATTAAAGGTTCATCAGAGATTCCACTTTTTAAGGGAATTCTATTTTGGGATAATTTCGAACAATTGCTGGATGAGTACGAAGTAGTTAGAGAAAGGTATGGCTATTCAACGACTCTTTCTTCCAAAGTGTTGCCAGAAATCACAAGAGTTGTTCAACAAGGATTTGCGAATTATTTTGAAGAAGTTAAAGCAATAATCGTTGCAAAGGAATCATCAGAATCACAGAGTAAGCAGGGATTGTTAAGTCCTGTTCAACGTGAAATTGATGAAAGACTACTAATAATGGAGCAAAAGACTTGTGTAGATTATCGCACCAAAAGCACTCGAGATTTACTCACACATTCTCAAGAAATGTTTGAATCAAACGAGTATTCTGAAAGCCTTCAATCAGTTCTCACACTTGCTCTTAGGTTTCCAAAAGAACCTACATTTTGGATGGGATTATCCGTATTATTCTTACACTCAGCTCAATTTGACAATGCTCTCTGGACTGTTGAGAAGGGCTTAGAAATTAATCCCAAATTGAAGGAATTGCATATGTTGAAATGCGCTGCATTTCTTGGGAATGACGAGCTCCATAAAGCTGCAGAATCTGCAACATCGAGCATGAAGGAAATTGGCGTTGATTCAAATTTACTCTCATTACGAGGTTCTGCATTGATGAGAATGAGAAACATCAAAGCCGCTCTTAGAGACTTTCGTGATGCATATAACTTAGCTGAAGATAAAACACCAAAACTAGTTGCGGATTATGTTGGATATTTGCTTGGTGAAAGAAAATACAAAGAAGCTATTGATTTGATTACCAAAGAAATTGAAACAACACCTCAGGATATGACACTTCGAACTTATCTTGCTAATGCTTTCTACCTGAATGAAGAGTATGAGAAGGCAGTTGATGAGTTTGAGAAGATTGCAAACTCAGGTGAATCACTAGAAGGATATGAGGGATCATATGGATTATCGCTTAGAGAGATTGGTCGTTGTCAAGAAGGTCTGGAGTTTTTCAAGAAACATATGAATCGGTACCTATTAGATTACCACCAATCCGATAAAATGAAATCTGCACTATGGTCGGAACTTGCAGAGTTCCACCTAGTTCTTAGAGATTTTGAATCTGCTCAAGATTGTTTGGATAAAGCTGAAGATCTATATCCAGACATACCCGGTACTATTCAACGTCGTGGATTTCTTCATTATCTTTCCGGAGATCATGAAAAAGCTGAAGAGTGTTTTCAAGAAGCATTAAAAAAATCTCCTAACAGACCAGACATTCTACTGCACAATGCGAATGCACAACTTGTGCAAGATCGCTTTGATGAAGCTATCGAAACCCTCGAAAAGGCTAGGTCATTGGATAATCATGAACATTTACAGATTGATAGAGAAATAGGGAAAGTTTGGCTCTTGAAGAGCAGAGATTTAGATGTGGATTTTGAACTGAAGAGAACTGCAGGTCAGAATGTTCAGGAAGAAAAAGAAATTCTCTTGCAATCTATTTTAAAATCAATTCAATATCATCCATCACCTGAGGCTTATGAAACCCTGCTGAAGATTCATCTTTTATCAACTGAATCATCAAAGGCAATTCAGGCATGTATAGATGGTTTGAAACTCGATATTGATCCGATTTATAGGGCTAGTTTCGCTGCCTATCTGCTAAGATTGGGTGAGGAAAGTAAGGCAGTAGACGCAGCTAAAGAACTACCTAAGGAAAACAAGGTATTTCTAAGAATTAGAGAGTCTATTTTCAAACTCGCTGAAAACAGAAATATGAGTATCAATAAGATTCTTGCAGATATTATCGAAGTGGATGAAAAGTTATTCACTGTATATGATTCGTTATTTGCAGTAGCAATTAGTAAATTAGATACAGTAAGGAAGATCAATAGCTTCAAGAAGAAAGTGAAAGAAGCTTTAGAACGTGAATTGGACAACCCTCTTGCTAAACTTCTTCTCATGAAGATTCTAGGATATTTGGGTGATTAGATGCAAACTAGTCATTCGTATCTGTTTTATGGCCAAGCAGGATGACAATTAAAACCAGCCTTACTCTCCCAGATAAGAGTCAATCTCCTTGGAAGATGCTCTTGAAGTTCTTCAATGTACTTTAGGTCCTTTCTACTCGGTTTCGTATCAGTTCCAATAATCCACTGATCTGCAATCTCTCTTCCAGGATAGTAATTATACTCGAATAATTGACCTATTGCACTTCGAATTTGAGTCTTCACATCACCTTCAGCTTCTGTCTTAAGCTCAACACACACACTCTCTTTTCCAAGCACGAATTCAACATCTATGCCCTTCCTTTCCTTCCGAATCATTGCTGAATGGTTTTCTCTAATCCATGCTCTAAATTTACGAGAGAGTTTATTGTGAGCCTGACTTCTTGCAATTTCTCTCCCAGGTATATGAAACGATGAATCTCCCTCATCATATTCATCCCCTTCACTCCAATCTTCCTGTTTACGACGTGTTGCCTTTGCTGAATCGATATCCTTGCTGGAAAGGACTGCAACAAATGAGTGTAATACCTCAAACACATCGAGAATCATCCAAGGCAGTTGATTAGGGTTTCTCGAATACTCACGCATACTGAGATATTCACCTACACTCAACCAACCCCAATCCTCCCTGATTTTCTTTGAGAGGTTCCGTAATTCGCTCTTCCTCGGACTCTCACGCAGCTCAATGTCATCATACCAGATAACACGTCTTTCTTCATTGAGTTTGTTGAAGTATTCTGTGAAATGATCTGGTTGCTTGTCAACTATCTCTGCAAAGAATTCTTGATAATCCACAGCACTCTCATTTATCACGAAGCCAATGAAAATGAAACCATCATAGACTCCTATACTGAGGTGTGGAAATTTGTAATACTTCCTATCTCTTTCTGAATACCCTATCCAGACACCAGTGACTCTATAATGATTGTACATATTTGGCCAATAGTTGCTGACCTTTCCCTGAAGATGGATTCTTTTCTAAGCCTATATCTATGAAATCTTTCACGAGCTTCAGTTTCTCCCACACTTTCTTTCGCTCGTTGTTGTATCGCTTGCTTTTCTTCTTTCCTTCCTCAAAAGCCAAGAAGTCAGATTTTGTAAAACTTGGAAAGCTCATCCTAACCACGATAATCCTAGATCTTTCACTCATTTTATTGTTTTGAAAGAAATCGTCCTATACGAACGATAGACTAATTTATCAGCTTGTCACATGGTCACAAGTTAGAAAGCAAAATAGAAGGGAGATGTTCTATTGATATCCAATGAAATGAAACAGCAAATTGTACATTATGCCGCTCAGTTTGAAGAGGAGTATCTTCTACAACCAGATGGTCAGAAACACCATGAAGCATATTCCACTGAGCGTGAGGAGGTTTCAAAGTACTGGGATGAGATAAAGAAAGCAAAGAAAGCTGGCAAATCGATTACTGATATGGTACTTCGAAAATTATTGCCATATACCAATACACGCTATAACCGAGAGATGGGTAATCGTATCAGTATAGCTCCTGGTGTAATCAAAGACATCCGAAAGTGGTTTGAAGGAGCGGGATGGCAAGAATCTGATAATTGGGACAAAGTAGCTCTAGCAATTTTCGATTTAACATATGATCTCATCGAAAAAGAAGATCTTGGAAGTTTGGCGAAATTTGAACAAATGCCAGAATCAAAGGGATTTAAGTCAGGACTCCTTTCACCTACATTCTATTTTCTAAATGAACGATTCCGGTTAATTAATGCAAAGACTGTCAACACTTTAAATTTCATAGCTGATAAGACAGTAATCGGGCGGGATTTAACAAATTATGGAGAACACATCAAGACAATAGATTTGATTCTGGATGAACTATCAATTCCTCTCTTTGACGAATATGATAATTTCGATGCTTTCTGTCACTGGATGTGTGATAAACGACTTGGTGGTTATGCTCGATATGAAAAACCTTCAGATGAATTTATTGAGGAACCAGCTATTGGAGAAGAACGTTTTGAAGAATCCGAACCTTCTGGTCATTGGGAAGCTATCTACTACATAGTCAAAACAGGAAATCTTCTAGGTTACAAAACCTATGTGTCCGACCCCTCAAAGATAGCATTTGATGAGAAACTTGGAAATCTTGCTACCATCAAGGAAGTTCCACAGTTACTACGTAATGCTTCAGAAATCAAACGCGTTGATGCTATTTGGTATAAATCTCAACCACCATTCTTTCTCTTTGAAGTAGAAGACGGAGGTACAATGAGAGAAGCTCTTCATAGACTCTACAATGCAATGGCTTTTGATGCTCGATTTATTGTTGTATGCCCTCCTAAGAATCGAAAGAAATTCGAGAAGTGGGTAAGTACTCAACCATTTTTAGAATTCAGAGATCGTTATCAATATCGCACATACTCTGAACTCTTTGAATTCTATAAAACTGTTAGATCTTTCATCGCAATGCGTCAAAGATTTTTGAATGTTCCAAAGCACATCAAATCTCATTGATTTCAAAACAATTGCAGGATAATCAGACTAGATCTTGTGATATACAATAGGTACCTTAGGTTTCTCAGGGGTTTTGAGAACTCTATCCAACTCCTCTTGGTTTGAAACACTGATATAGATTCTATTCTTGTCACATTTCCAGACCTTAATTGATTCATCCAAGTCCTCGATTTTGTGTGGTTTGCATTTCTTTGGTAATTGTCTAGGTTGTGTAGTCCAAGAGAAGACCACTCGTTGCATATCACGCACATCTGGAAATTTTGGCTTAAAGCTCTCCAATGAAGCAAGATCCTCAATTGGCTGCTCTCCGAGCGGAATTGGTTTTGTTTCTTCTACTTCATGTTTCTCGAACTCTCGATCATTCAGTACAAGATACGCCCCTAGATGCTCTCCTAGTTTCTTTGAATCTGCGTATTCCCAATTTGCATTATTCCACCAATGATATAGTACTTTGAGAATATCCTTAGCGGCTTTCCCTCTGAGTTTTATTCCCACTTCGAATCCATCTTGAAGACTTATCTTCTCAAGATTTGCAGTCATCAAGAGTGCTTCTATTCCTCTCTCTGTTCTAGTGCAAATCACTTTTGCATGCAAGAAATCTAATCCTCTCACTTCTGCACCCTTCAACTTTAAATCATCAATAATTGGTGTTGTCTTTGGTCTAGGTCTCACGAGTAGTCTAACATCTTTCTTTCCCACAGATGAAACAAGACTTTTGAAGGTAGAATCATCATCAGACAATCCATAGATTGCGATAAAGATACTCTCAGTGCTATCTTGAAAAAGACGCTTAATCTCTTTTCGAAGGGAGGTTGTTCTGTTTGGGTATGTCACCACGAACTCTTTGAGATTCTTTGTTATGTTCGTGATCTCATTTGAAACTGATGGAAGAATGTCACGGGCATCAGACAATAGATTTGGCTGCAGCAATTCCCTTTTTCCCAATCCCCACCAAGCTGCTGAGAAGATGCTGAATAGCTCAATGATTTGAGAATCATTGAGAACTATGCCTAATTCTGGATGGAGAAATGCTTCAGTAGTGAAGTTAGCCGTTGATAATATCCCCCGTTTTTGTTCGCTTTTTGGATCAGACACAATGAACTTTGCATGTACTTGTGCATCTCTCAGAAGTGTTTTCGAACAAAGTGAGTTGAGCATCTTTTCATGCTCCATCTGCATCTGTTTCTGCCATGTTTCTTCCTCAGATGTGTCCTTTGCAATTCGGTCCTTGGAGGCTGTGATAATGTAAACCCGAACACCTCTGTCAGATGCCTCTAGGATAGCTTTCAACAAGTCACCATCACTAATGAGAAATGAGCAGATAGCAAGAATTTCCTCAGATTCTCTAATTATTTCAAGAACCATTGATTTGAGGGATCCTCCCTTCTCTCCTCCAGAAAGAATCGGTGTGGAAGCTTCTATCTCCCAAGCACCAGCTTCACATGCAAACCATGCAGGACCTATTTCTCTGTCCCTGTAATCAACTGTGAATTTCTTATCAATGACGAAAGGATTACTCATTTTATATCACCCACCGTTAAATCAAGCGGTGCTTGAAGTAACCAAGCTTTCGCGGCATCTCCACTTCGAAAGAGTTCCTCCGCAACTGATTCTTGCTCAGGTTCGTCAATAAGCAAATGGCTGGGGAATTTCGCTTTCATTTTGGATACATGCTCATGAAACGCTGATTGCTGTAGATACTTGTTTGGCAGTTGGTCAACAAGAAGCCAATCAAACCATGACTGAGCATTAATAGGCGTCTTAGGTTCGATTTTGATTTGAGGAGTTGTAACGGTTTCAAAAGATCCAAAGTCTGGGATTGTCGGTCTTGAAATGGCGAATGACTTCTGGAAACTCCTTCTCTCAGTAATTTCCGTATCATCGAATTTGACGAACACCAACTCATCCTCTTGGTTCCAGTCCTCACCGAAATCAGAGAGGAGGGTATCGAGGGCTTGGGAATAGGTCATGTTCAACTCATTCGGAACAGGAAGTCTTCTATTGATAGGATTTCCTAGTCGCAAATTTGTGTGACCACTTGATATGAATTCAAGGGTTAGATCAGCTTGAACAAAGCTTTGTGATGCACCATACTCCTCCACTTCTTTGATTATGATTGGTTGTGCTTCCATATTGACCAGAATTTGTCTATCAATCACGTTCCGGATGAACTCAGGTACTTCTTCGGCTTTGCTGATCTCTCTTCTAGCGGGTCCGTTGGGTCTTAATGATTTTTTATGTACCCAAGGTTTGTGTGGTTCACTGATTGAGAGTACAATGTCTGGAATCAATAAGTCATCAACGAAACTAGCTGTGAACATCCCTCTCATTTTGACTGGCATGAGCTCCTTTTCTAAGGCATCTCTCCCTCCATCTGTTAATTTGTAGCGTTCATCCAGCAATCCTTCTATGACACCTCGTTCCAGTAATAGTTTTGCTTGAAGATCTGGCATCTTATCAACCAGAAGGGTCTCTTGGACTTTCTTTGGTGATGTTCTTCCTGAGCCTTCTTGTGCGAGTTTCAGAATCGCTAACCACACAGGATGTTCTTCATATTTCTGAACAGAAAGTCTTAGGTCCCAAGTCTGAATAGGAACCTTTCGTTTGAATGTGATTTTCTTTGCTTTACTCATTCTACATTACTTCCAAAGGGAGTATCATCAGGTAACTCCGCTAGTTTCCGAAGCAATTCTGACCTATTTTGCCACCCAAAGTATCCCTTATCACCTATCAAAACAAGTTGATACCTGGCACGTGTTATCGCTACATTCAATCGATTAGGGCTGGTGAGAAAACCGATTCCTGTGTACTTATTTCTCACGAAGCTTATGAACACAATATCTGCCTCTCGTCCTTGAATACTATCAACAGAACCAACTCTGATTTCCAGATTCTTTCCCTCATAGAAGCTTGAACCATCATATGCTAGTCCAGTTTCTTCTTGTATGTATTTGTGAAGAAGATCCACTTGGTTATTGTAAAACGAAAGGATTGCAATCTCCCACTTACCACCATCCTTGCGTGGATTGATCGAAGCCCACTCTTTGAATCCTGATAACTCATTGGCAAGTACTCTAGCTTCTTCTTCATTGCTATCATCAACACATCTGCCTCTTGTATCAATCCATATCGACCGTCGATTGAATCTTTGATATAGCCAATCTCTGTTACTTTCAATGGATGGTGCATCCTTTAGTAACTTCGAGTCATATATATTGGTCCTAGGAAATTTGGAGATTTCAGGATGCATTCGAAATTGGTATTGTAGTTCTGTCAATCGCTTCTTCAAAGCATCCTCAGGGAATCCTTTATTCAATGTACTATCGAATTCTGCTTCTGGTCTGAACCCCTCTACTAGGAGCTCAAGTACACTTGGGTATGCACATAATCTTATTCGATTCAATTGCCTGTCAAATCTATCCACAGAACTCTCTTTCCCTTCGTCATCATTGTTTGAGTCATCATCTTCGAGGAACTCGGGTAGAAGCAGACGTTTCCTTTCTCCATACTTCTCAAAAGTACCATCTTTCGTGGTTCTAGTAAAGAACTCCTGACCCATGATGATGGAGAGCTCATGTTCCCATTCAATTTCCCGAGGCTTCCATAGCTCATCCTGTTTTTCAAAATAATTTCTCTTTGCAAGAAAGATAGGGTCAAGTTCATCCAAGTTTCCTCGGATTATTTCAAGCGACCCCGGGAGGTATTTCGATAATTCCTTGGCTTCTAATTGACTGCAAATTATTACCGATGAAGCCAATACTCTGGTTAAGAATGAAGGGCTATCTAGATTCGCTTCCTCATCAATCACTGTTGTATAGAGACCTTTACCTTCTGCTTGAGTCCTGTACAATTCTTGAATTGCTTCATTGTCTTCTATTAGGAGTAGCTGGATTGGTCGTTTCTCTTGTTTCGCGACTGAATAGATATCAAAGCAGCATTGCCTTTCAACTTCCTCATTTATTAGACTTCTAACTGTAGCAGCAATACTCTTAGGTTCAACATAGGGCGAAAGCTGACGGGGATCTCCGCAAAGCACCCATTTCTTAGCAAATTGAGCTGGAACCAAGAACTCGTGAAATGTTGTCTTACTGGCTTCATCTATTATGAGAATGTCATAAACTGGTTTAGCTGCATGACTGCTATTAGCTCTTATCTCTGGGTGTTGAAGAATACCAATTGTCGTTCCGCATACTAGATTTGCGGAGTCAATCAATAACCGATTAATCAACTCTTTGCCCTGATCTGTATTGAGGGATTTTAACCAGTAATCCTGGGACTCAGTCCTATCTCTAATTGAACTCAATTCATCAACGATTTCCTTTCGATAGCGAGGAGCAATCCTATCAAGTTGATAGTCCCTAATTAAC
>JAUWOU010000193.1 GCA_030612005.1 Candidatus Thorarchaeota archaeon
GATGAGTTTCTCTTGATCTGTGTAAGATTTTCAATCCTGTTTGATTCGGTCCATTGACTGTTCCATATCTCAACTGCGGATTGTTCTATCCATTTTGATTTCCCATGCCCTGGTTCTGCAATAATTGAAATTCCAAGTTTCCTGTCATCTTCAACTGAGAACTTGCTTTGCTTCAAAATATTATACCAATCGATGAAATCATATTTTCTATCATGTTCCGCAAATGTGTTCAGTCGATAGAACCAATCCGATGTTATTATGTCAATGTCAGAAGTTCTTTCTGTAACTACCATGGGTGACTCTGAATCTGTAATTCTCTGGAGCAATGACGTTCTGATTATCGATATAATTTCAGTACCAAGGTTTCCTGTGTCAGTTTGGCCTCGAAGAGTCGAACTCCTCTCTATCACCTTACCGAGTGATTCAGCAACTACTGTTGGTCTATTGTTTTCAACTTCCGACAATCCCAACTTTTCATAGATTTCTCGCCAAGATTGAGAAAGTTTTTTCGATTGTAGATATTCTCTGATTTCATTTGCCTCTACACTGTTTGCTTTGAGAATGAACAAATAAATTGGAAGAGCAATCTGCTGACCTGTTTCACTTATCGAATATTTCGGACGTTTCTGTGTATCTCTTAACAATAAACCGTTAGTAACTAACTCATCAACTAAGTTCCGAGTACTCTCAGAATGAATCTGTCCACGGTCAGAAATCGAAGGTATCTTATCCTTGTCGTCTGCAATCTTGAGGTTACCTTTTACTGGCTTTCTTCGGAGTCCAAGTCGCTCTGTAATTGAGGATTCGTCCTCAGAGAAAGCAAGATAGACAAGATTTGTCTTCGAGAGAGCTTTCCCTTCACTCAGCAATGCTGTAAGTAGCAGTATGCGAGATCTCCACTTTCCTTGTTTTGTCAAATCAAGATAGTGTTTCCTGCTTTCAGGAATATCGAGCTCAACTAATAATTGTACTAATTCTTGTTCTGTTAGAAGATTCATTTTGTATCACGAAGAATACTATGGCACATTCCATCAAAAACATGCAATACTATGCATTGCATATATTTTTTCATGCAATTAGTGTTTCGTAAGAAAAAAGAGGGCGGCTTGAACGCCGCCTTTATTGAACTAATGTTAGTATTCTAACGTTTCTTGGACCCACCTTTATCAGCCGCACTTTGTGCACGCCTAGCAAATCCTTGATTTCGACCAGACTTGGCTGAATGGCTTTGAATTCTTGATGCTGAACTCTTTGACATTCCTTTCTTTCCCATTGGTTCACCTCCGAAATCACCATGAGAAGGATGTTAGAGCAAAAGCAAATTAACTCTCGAAGGTATGCATTGCATCCATGATAACGTGCAATTGTTTTGATTAATAGTATCAACGTTGTTTGAATCTATTCACCATCGTAATCAGGTTCTACATATTCTCGCTCCTCATCCAAACCTACTTCATGATCATCATGATAATCTACTTCAGGTTGTTCCAACTCTTTCTCCTCATCCCAATCCTCTTCATACTCCCCATCAACATCCTCTACTTCTGCTAATTCTAAATCCTCAATATGACTGATAATAGTACTCTGTAGTTTAGGATACTCTGAGAGAAGGGGAACCAATCGAAGAGGTATAAGAGAATCCGCGTTGATTGTGACACAGTATCTTTTGCCTGAGTCTATATCCACAAGCTGTTCACATTCGACCAGCAATGCTACATCAAAAATTCCCATGTCTTCGTTTTCTAAACCTACCAGACCACTCTCTTTCAATCCATCAAATTGAACCTTGAGATACTTCTTACTTCTCAAATTTTTCAGATGTTCATCAACAACAATTCGTAGTGTGATGTCATCTCCTTCTTTTGTTTGCAGTAACTCCTCACATGTTGAAGGTAGCCCATAACTATCAGGAAAGAATGAAGAACGATGAACAAGTGGTTTGAATATTGAGAGGTTAAACGATTCAAGTTTTCCCTCACTGTTTCGCATCGTGGCATCATCATATTCTATATCGTTCAAAGGGTCCCATTTGAGATAGGTACCATCTGCAGTTGAGAAGTATTCACCCTTTCTTTGAGGATATCTAAGAAAACTGATGACCTCGTCAGTTGAAGCAGCTTCTTTTTGCGCTATAGCGGTAGAGCCCTCACGCAGGTCGATCCTGTATATTCGTTTTTCAAAATCGATGGTCAGGAAACACATCACAGGTCGTACAACGCCAATCCAGTCACTTGCCTCTTTCAGTACCCCATTACACTGAGTTTCAATATCAATTGGTGGATCTCTAGGTGTAAATCCATGAAGAGCAAGGAATGTTTCAGGAAGGGGCTGTGATAATCGAATCCACCGTACCGGAACACTCTGATCTTTCGGTGGATTTCCATACTCGAATGCACCGACCAAATTCCATTCTTCACCTTCATCCTCTTCAGTCTTAACGAACAGCACACGTTGTGTATTCACATCCACCAGTACGATCGAAAACTCATCCCATCCTTCTCGGGTTAGTGCATCTTCGGCTTTTTCCTTGATTTGCTCAGGATCTATGACACCACGATACCATCCCTGCCGAAGATATAGACTCAGCTGATTTTGTAAAAAGACTCCAAACATTGTACTCTTGAAGGACGGAAATAGAAGCCAGATGTTGCCATCATCACTACCTTCTCTCCATAGTAGCTGTCCAAATTGTTCTGTAAATCTTGATTTCCCTGTTGGTGCCATGTTCTTCATCTGTTTTACTCTCCATAAGAGGTTCGCGTGGATTGTCTGGAAATCATATCGTTGCTCAACGGTTTCATCATCTTCTTGTTTGAATCCCATTTGATAGAATTGCCACCTTGCAACAACTGACCAGAGCGTATTACACATTGACGAATCTACTTCCTTCAAGACTCTATCAGCAATAGATACTATCGCTAGAAAGAGATTCATTCCGTACAGTTCAATGAGTTCCGGATTGTATTTCTGGGCCTGTCGAAGAGTACGCTGATTGTCAGTGTTCAAGAGATTAATACTATTCAAGCGGGTGTTCAGGAGATAATCCCAAAGACGTCTAGATTCAGGCTTTCGCAGAATAGCTTCTCTAATCTGTTGAAGAATTGTGAGTAGAGTTTCTTCTTCAACTGATGCACTTCTCTCGTAGTCGCAGATTGACACAATTTCACGATAGAGCGAATCATAGTGAGGTGTTGTGCGAGCCAGATACTTTGCTGCAGTTGCAATTCTCTGAATCTCTCTTCTTCTAGTCGCAAGGGTATCGATATTTGGTCGAAATCGTGAATAAGCATGAGATGCCCTTCGAGAAATGACTGATGATACAACATTGTCTTCAGTGAGTGTTTTATGGATCCAACCTCGTGTGATATCTTCAGCATAGATATAGATCTCTTTGGATGTGCTTGATCTATTCGGATTTGGTATTGGTTGAATCACATCAAGCTGTACTCTAGACAGTAGACTTGGATGTATTGTCCCTGAATCCACAGGATTATCTGACACAGTCCAATCTACAGAAACTTCCTCTGATGTATTATCTTGTTGTTTCAATCTACGAAGACTCGGGATCAGTGTCAAGGCTTGTTCTTTTACAGAATTGAGACTCTCTTTTCCAACGGCATCATAACGCACCTGTATTGCTGTACTTTGAAATGACCTTCCATACATTCTGTGTTGTTGATTTAACTCCCCAAGATACTCTATAACATCGATAACTGGACTCCCTGCTGCCGCAGAACTGAACTTTCGAGTCCATCCTTTCAGATATGGTACATGAATCACGCCGACCCAAGGAGGATGTGCAATAGGAAGGTCTTGAATGATTACACGACTATCATCATATTGCGGAGAAACCCACCCCATTTTACGAGGTGCTGTGGGAAGATTCCAGAGGATCTCATCAACTGCCTGCTTGCGAGGGGAGGAATAGAAGAGCGGACTCACACAGGGCCGTTGGTACGCCTTGTTCATCTGTGGATGATCTACTCCACTATCGACCCAGATTACTTCTTGAGCGGTTTCTTTTAAGATCTGCAGCAATACCATCTCAAGAACTTGGAGATTGTTCCTGTAAGTGGTTGGGAGCATCTTTTCAAGGTCGGGCCAACCATCCGCCACAACGATTCTCTTCTGGTTGGTGTTCTCTGTGGTCTTCAGGATCATATCTCGTACTTTTTCAATTCCTGTCGAATCATTATCAAAGAGAAAACTATCTGTTTCTGCTCGTATGCTGGCGAATCGAATTCTTGTCAACAACCCACTAAGTCGAACATATTCGAGCTTTGTGATCAAATTCTTCTTCCTGAGTGTATCAAGTCCGAATCTCATCTCAGTTAGTTTCTCAGTGGGATAATCTCCTAGAAGGTCTACCCAGATGAGGGTGCAATTCGAAGTGCTCTCCTCTAACTCTGAAAGGTGATTCAAGAGATGCCAGTTTTTAGCCAACCATGCAGCACTCTTTCCAGAGGAGGTTGGAGAGGGAACTGAGATATACTGAGAGAAGAAGACATCATCTTCCACTCGTTCACGGAAAGGATTCTCCATATTGACAGAGATTGGAGGAGTGATACTCTTGAGGACTGAAATATCACCTGTAGCAGGGGTCATTGTTATTGCTATCCGAGGAGCAGGTTCATCACTAGATGTGTTCTCAAGCTTAAGAGACTTCCACTGACCGTTGAACTCTCTGCTTAGTATTCGATCTGCTAGTTGTTCAACAAGCTGGTCAAAGGCACTTTTTGTACTACTGAAATCTTGAGTGACATCCAGAGTCACTACTCCCTTCCAGAGTTGTTTCAGGTCACTAACATCACCAAGAAGTGTATTGTATTCTGAAAGAAGAGAGGCCTCATACGCATCAAGCTGATCCAGATGAAGCTGAGGTGGAACAGACTCCATCATTGCATTCCAATCAGATTTAGTAAGGGATTTCTTCCATGCATTAAGAACTGGAACAAAGACAATGGGTTTCTTTGTACGAGGTCTCTTTCCATAAATGTTGAAATTGAACCCTGCTTTTGTCTTAATCTCAAGAATAAGCACAGGAGCCCAGATATATTGTCCTGTACTTTTCTTAATACGAGCGAAGAGTGTCAGGTCAATCTTCCCTGCCCCGGATTTTCCTTTGACTGGAACCTCTGCAAGGAATTGTAATCCAGAAGGTGTCTGTAGAAGAGTATCACCTGCAAAGACTATCTGTTTCAGAGACCGTGGGTGAGAGAACCCTGAGAGCAATACTCTATGCCAATCGTTTCCTTCTCGTGCTGACTTTTTGGTGATTTCATCAATGAACTTGTAGATGTCGATATCTGTGATAATTCCATCTTCTATATGATTTCGTATAGTTGCGCACTTCTCCCTGATGTACTCGTCCTGTGAAGTTGCCTGAATCGACTCGATCTTTTCAATGAGAAAGTCGACTCCCACATCTGAGGATATTCTCTCTATCTTTCGACTGATACCCTCTTCTCTTCCAGATTGAGTTCCAAAATGAGCCCTTATCTCAAGTACAATCTTACGCAGCTCCTCATCAGCCCCAGGATATAAATTCTTTTGCACTGTCTTG
>JAUWOU010000244.1 GCA_030612005.1 Candidatus Thorarchaeota archaeon
ATCCGGATAATTGGTGGATGGAGGTAACTCTCGGCTCTAGCATTTCCTGTAGTCCGCTGGTTAATCTTAGCAGCATATTCTCTGTTCGTCATGAGTTCTGTTAAGACAGAGTCCTTGATGATATCTACGCGACTACTTAGAACACCTTCGTCATCATATTTTGAAACACCGACTTTTCCAGTATTGGTTCCATCATCAGTCATATTGACACCATCTGAGGCAACAATTTCTCCGACTTTACCACTAAATGCACTATTGACCGTCAAATCAGCTTCAGCAAGATGTCCGAGAGCTTCATGTGCAAGAGTTCCTATAACTCTAGGAGCACACACACATGGAACGACTCCAGCCTTAGGAGCGACTCCTTCAAGTTGAAGTTTGGCTTTCCTCGCAGCCTGAGTTCCAATAACTTCAGGAGTTGCGACCTGCTCCATAAACTCCCAGCCTTGATGCGTTGATGCATCTTCATACCTTGCGGCACTCATTCGAGGTCCATCTTTTGCACTGACCCAGGGGTATGTCCACACCAGAAGTGAAGGAGATTGAATTTTTGTTCCTTCAGAAGTTACAAGATATTTCTGTCCCGATGCGGTACGAATCTTGACTGTTACCGCAGTAATTCGAGAATCATAATCACGAATGACTTTAGTCATATCATTCATGTACTTGATCTTCTCTTCAATTGGAACATGACGAGGATCCTTATCAGGACTAGCCTTGATTACTTCCTCGTATGTCTTCACGTCCGCAAGTTCTATTGGTTCACGCCTTGATGGGGCTGCAGTTTTTGCCATGGATATAGCATCAGACACAGCCTTGTCTAAATTGTCAATATCACCAGTCGTAACAAATCCCCAAGCTCCATCAACTAGTGCTCTAACAGCAACACCGCGTTCTAAACGTTGAGTAAGTGCAGTGATTCGCGAATCATCCATCTGGATATATTCAATGAACCCAGATTCTCCGCGTACCTCAACATAGGAAGCACCAAGATCTCGACTTTTTTCTATAGCCTTTTCCAAAACATCAAACAATTTGAAACATCTCCACGGGAGTAAGATATCTTGTTTTGTTGCACGATATATGAAGTAATAACTTTGCTATTCAGGTATTCTACATAACCACAACATCCATGGTTTTAATTCGGATGAGTTTCATAGAGCAGAGGGGCTTATCAATATAATATTCAATAAAAACAAAAATAGAACGAACTTGTTGATAGATCTTATAACCACTCAATTTGAAAGACTACCAACTATGGAGTTCACTTAATGACCTCACACGATGATATTTTGAAAATACTTGAAAATGGAGAGAGTCGACACGCAGAATTCAAGAGACGACTGACAAAATCAGACCTCAAGAAAGAGAAACGGGAGAAGCTTGTGACCAGAATCAAGTATATGACCTACGACAATCCATTCGAGGGTCTTTTCCTAATCGGTATTGAAGACATTGCTGGAAAAGAATGGGAAGTCAGAGGAATATCAGAGTCTGCTTTAAAGATATCAGAACAGGTCTTAATTGAGTTATGCGAAGAAGCTGCAGCAGAAATTGTAGAGGAGGAACGTGTTGAAACTCCAAAGGGATTAGTGGGAATCTATTTACTAAAAAGATTAGCAGCACCAGAGATCAAAGAAACATGTTCTGTCAATGTTGCAGGACGGGTTAACTCAGGAAAATCAAGTTTGATTGGTGCCCTCGTTACGGGGAGACCAGATGATGGAAAAGGAAGTGCACGTTCGTTCCTACTCACACATCCTCAGGAGATTACGAGAGGTCAGACTGCAGATATTCATCTCTCCTTCATGGGATTTGACAGTGAAGGTCAATCTCTCCATTTGGAGAACCCATTGAGTAAGGAAGAATCTGCACGAGTATTAGATCAATCTGAGAGAATCGTGACATTCTTTGATGCTCCAGGTCACAAAGAATACAGCAAAACAATGATCAGAAGTATTCTAGGAGCGGATGCCCAGTATGGATTAGTATTGGTTCCAGGCCCAGAAGAAGCTTATCTAATCAGACAGGAAGAAGAGAACACGGGAATTCCTAGACTGGATGATATCACAAGAGAACATCTGATACTGATGTCAAGCCAAGAAGCTCCGTTCTTTATCGTAATATCTAAAATTGACAAGACAAAACCTGATGATTTAGACCTGGTAGTAAATGTAGTGCGAAACAGTTTGAAAGATATTGGAAAAATACCTGTCACTGTAAAATCCTCAGATGAGATACCTCCGATTATTCGTGAGATCAATCATGGAGTGATTGTGCCAATCCTGCTAATCTCAGCGTTAGATTTTGAATCACTTGGCTTGATGATAGAGTTGTTGAAAAGTGTTCCAACAAATTCTAGACATTCGAGTATCACAGACCCAGCTAGGGCATACGTTGACAAAGTCTATCGTGGAATAAAGGGAACAAACGTAGTTGTCACGGGTACTGTGAAAGCAGGTGTTTTCAAGCAGGGACAGAATGTCAAAATAGGGCCTGATAAGAACAATCTCTTTCATGAAGGTCGTCTATTCAGCATTGAGATGTTTAAGAATCGAATAAGTACAGTAAGAGCTGGAGATCTTTTTGGTTTTGATGTCAAAGAGGTCGATAAACATAGCGTCCGCCGCGGGCAGGTCATTATTGATCCAGAAGACGAAGGTCAAAGCAGTCGAGAGTTTGAAGCTAATATTGTAGTCACACGACACCCCACTAAAATCTCAGTGGGATACTCACCAGTATTGCAATCACATACCATTCAACAGACTGTGGTTCTCAGAAAGATATACGACGCAGAATTTCTGAGTGTTGGAGATTTTGCAAGGGTGAAGCTGAGATTCAATGTTTCACCAGAAGCGGTTGGAGTTGGCGACAAGATTGTCTTAAGAGAAGCAAATACACGTGCTATTGGAACAATAGTAGAGATTCTTAGCTAGTCCCACCGCCGTTCCCCGAAACCTAAGCATTCCTGGACATTGAACCCGGGATGATGTTCGGTTCCTGTTTCATCGAGGCTGCATGGCAAATCTCGGAAGATTTGCTGTGTCTTACTTCCTCTCCGCAAGCGTTTTCAGTCTCCGGCAAACTGACGGCGACCAGATTCAGTGCGGCATTGAGATCCCTGTCTATCTCAAACCCACACTGGTCACAATGATACTCCCTCTCTGCCAGAGAGAGCTCCTTCTTCCTGTGCCCACACTGTGAACACATCTTCGATGAAGGAAATGTTCGTGAAACGACAATAAGCTCAGAGCCGTACCACTGGCACTTGTACTTAAGCTGTCTCCTAAACTCGTAGAACCCCACATCTGCTATGGCTCTTGCAAGCCTTCGATTCTTCAGCATCCATGACACATTCAAATCTTCGATCACTACCTTACTGTGGCTCTTGGTAAGGTAGGTCGTCAGTTTGTGCAGTGTGTCCTGTCGGATGTTGAAGACTCTAAGGTACATTTTTGCAAGTCGCAGTTTCGCTTTCTCGCGGTTCTTGCTTCCCTTTTTCTTTCTTGATAACGATTTATGTAACTGTTTTAATTTCCTTAGGCGACTTCCCAGAACCCGGGAGTTTGCAAAGGTGGTGCCATCGCTCAGTGTGGCCAGGGTCTTCACTCCCAGGTCCACTCCCACTGGTGCTCCTCGTACAAGCTGTGGGTCAAGGATGTCCTCCTCCACAGCGACTGAAACAAACCA
>JAUWOU010000007.1 GCA_030612005.1 Candidatus Thorarchaeota archaeon
GAGTTGATGTGGGGTTGTAGGCTAATGGATTCGCCTTCAACAATTCATCATCTTCTAGTTCTGTCATGGTATATTCTATTCAACAAATGTATAGATACTTTACCAGAAAGTTAGAACTCAAACACCAGTATTGGAAATCAATATCTCAGGAGTATAGCATATTCGAGTAGCCAAAATCGCCCTATGACTGCTCAATCTGATGAAAAACAAAGTCCATGTTGGACTTCTGACTTTGAAAAAGACTCATTTTGCAGTTGTTATACTTGAGAATGAAGAGGATCTTATGGGTTGGTCAGAGATGTCAAGTATAGATAGCTTATCGAGTAAATGAAAATCATACACATTTCTTATATTCTTAAATGGAAATTATTTACAAATTTGTAAGGTTTCGATTATTCCGCTTTTCCCTATATATTCTCATATCAAGGTCCAGTCGGTATAATAGAGAAAATGATAACCAAATGAACTTCTGGAGATAGGAATTGACTGTTCCTCAATATGTAACATTCTCCGATTTCAGTAGTGTATGATTATGAAATAAGGAATCAATTATGGTGAGTATTATGGAGATATTTCCAACATTGGAAGATGCAAGAGCAGCTGGTATGTATCTTGGAAGATTTGGTCAGTATCCTACGATATACAAACGTGGTGCTAAGGACTACATCGTTGTAGAGAAGGGAGCATGGCCCCCATCAAATTCATGGCCCTTTCTCAAATGGGATGGAATGAATTGGGTACCAGTATTAGCCAAGCTTGATACTATTGAACGGGCGCAGGAAGCCTCTGAACTTTTCTCACTTTTAGGTCATAATACTATCATAGTGGAGTTCCCTGGAATAACCTTTGATATCTTCTTCAGAGAAGCTCATGTGCCAACAGGAGCTTGGATAGTAAGTGAATCAGATTCTAACTATTTTGTTAGATACATGAAATCTCCTGAAACCAGTGAAGATGCCGATGATTCCGAATCTGAAAGCATAGACATTGAGATTGTCCCTGTATGATATCAGAGAAGTTTCTTGCCGAGTGTCCAATATTGACCATTCAGAGGAAGATATGTGAACAGATTAGCCTTTGAGGCGTCAAATCGTCCCTCTTCATCAAGAACAGACTCGTCAATATGAACAGCGAGCACATCAGCAATGAACAGATCATGCGCACCAAGAGGAACTATCTCTCGGGTCTTACATTCAATGCTTATGGGACATTCTTGAATCATTGGTGCCTTGATTTTTGAAGCTGGTTCAGGAGTAAATCCGCATTCAGAGAACTTGTCATACTCGCGTCCTGATTTGTTACCTGCAAAGATAGTACCATCAATCTGGTCTGCTGATGGTATATTCAGAACATACTCTCCAGCATCTTTCACAAGATTATAGCTGTGTCTTTCAGGACGTATTCCAATGACCATGGTAGGAGGTTTGCTACAGACATTAGCAGCCCATGAAAGGGTGATTATATTGGGTCTATCCGGTCCGGATACGCTCAATAGAACAATAGGGCAAGGGACCATTGCAGTAGTTGGATTCATCTCTCTTTTCATAATCTGTGAATGTACATACTCAGTTAAGAAAATGTCGGGTCACCAAGTTTAAGATGAATCTACGAACCGCTGTGCACATCACACCTATGAGGTAATGCTAATGAAACGCGTACTTGTAGCGGATCCAATTGCAGAGTCGGCTGTGGCCAAGATTAAGGCAGCAGGACTTGAAGTTGTGGCGAGAGATTATGATGCAGATGGACCAATTGAGGAACAGATCAAAGGGTTCGACTGTGTAGTAGTAAGAAGTGCCACTAAGATTACCAAAGAAGTAATTGAGGCATCTGATAATCTAAAACTAGTAGTCAGAGCTGGGGTTGGACTTGACAATGTTGACATAGAAGCTGCAAAAGCTAAAGGAGTCATTGTTCAAAACACTCCGGAGGCACCAACGGTCTCAGTGGCTGAAATGGTGTTTTCATTGATGTTCTCACTTGCTAGGAATGTCACCCAAGCAGATAGCTCAATGAAAGATGAACGCTGGGAGAAAAAGAAACTCAAGGGTACTGAATTATGGAATAAGACTATTGGGATTGTAGGATTTGGAAGGATAGGTCAGGAAGTTGGAAAAAGAGCAAAGGCTTTCGACATGGATGTTCTTGCCTATGATGTCATCGATATCGATGATGTCTGTAAAGAGGTGGGAGCCAAAAGAGCTGATCTGAAAACCATTATTGAGCAATCTGATTACATTTCACTCCATGTTCCTTTACTACCCCAAACTAAAGGGATGATGGGAGAAAAAGAATTCAAGATAATGAAAAAGACTGCATTCCTTGTCAACACAGCCCGAGGTGGGGTAGTAGACGAGAAAGCACTTCTGAATGCGTTAATAGAAGGCGAGATTGCAGGTGCAGCTTTAGATGTCTTTGAGAAAGAACCACCTGTAGACTGGCAGCTTGTAAAACATCCCAAACTTATAGCGACTCCACACCTAGCATCATCAACAGGAGAAGCTCAGGTTCGAGTTGGAGAACTCACTGCACAGAAGGTCATTGATGGTCTGAAGTAATCTATCTGAAAGGACAAAGCGTTACACCTTTAAGCGAATGTCCTCGAGTTGGCTTGGTCACGGCATGCGTGCCGTACCAGACCATTCCTTTGTGTTGGCGGATCCGTCCGCACGGGATGTGGCCCTTAGGGGCTGAACCACAAACAAAGTGAATATATTACGACAAAGGATGGAAGCAGACAATGCCTACAGCATACAAACACATGAATCAAAAATGGATAGAAGGGCAACAAGAACGCTCTGATATTGTTAGAAACCGATTGATAGTCTGGAGAAAGCAGAGTACTATGGTCAAACTAGACAGACCTACCAGACTAGGTCGTGCACGAAATCTTGGTTACAAGGCAAAGCAAGGCTATGTTATCGTGAGGATTATGACTGGTCGTGGACCACGTGAGAGACCAAGACCAAAAAAAGGTCGTAAGCCTAGTGGCATGGGTGTAACAAAATACACTCCTCAAAAATCACGACGCTGGATTGCTGAAGAACGTGTTGCCAGAAAATATGTGAATATGCGCGTCCTGAACTCATATTGGGTAGGAAATGACCACAAGTGGGTTTGGCACGAAGTAATTCTTGTAGACCCCAATCACCCAGTGATTTACAATGACCCAAACATCAATTGGATCTGTGACCCAACTCACAAGGGTAGAGTCAGCAGAGGTCTTACTTCTGCAGGTAAAAGAAGCCGTGGTCTAAGAAAGAAGGGCCGAGGCGCCGAAAAGGTCAGACCTTCACTTGGAGCCAGAGGCAATGTTGCAAAATAGTGGAGATTTCTGAGCCTGAGGGAGCGGCTATGCCGTTCATAAGTAAAATTGAAGCCCGTGCATATGCAAGGGCTACTGAAATTACCGAGAGAGTATCTACTGCAATACTTGGTATCTTCCCAGAAAATATCAGACAGAATGTATCTATAACAGAAGAGAAGACCAAAGGACAATCTGGAGATTCAATTTCTATAGTATCTGGATTACTAAAGAATAGAGATGAATGTGAAATTACATTTGACTATATTCTCAAAAATTTGGAAAAGACTGACCGCCGTGCAATTAAACGCTCACTCGATCTACGATTGAATAGTAACAGCGTCTTTTTTCTTAGGATTGATAAGCAAGGAGCGTTTCTAGAGAAGATGAAATTGGCCAATAATACTGATGTCATAAGAGCTAGGTTTTACATTAGAGATAGACCACGTTGTAAGAAGAAAGATGCAATACTTATGATTGAGAAACGTCTACAAGATGCGGAGGATTGAGTTGTGTCAGTTGACCTAGGAGTTTTAGCATCCGATGCCACCGAGATTGATTCGTTTAGTGCTATGGCAAGCAAGCTAGGACTTACTGGATTTGCAATAGTTGGATTGCCTAATGAGCCATTCAAGACTCTTGCTGAAGGCATGATGGTATATAGTAGAGTGATTCTTCATGGAAAAAGTATCAATTCAGTTAGAAAACAGATAGACCAGATTAGAAGGAAGTCAATGATTGTTTCTGTTCCACTCAAATCCATAGAAGTAACCAATTGGGCTGCAGAAGATAAGCGTATAGACCTATTGACAATAGATCCATCACTGGAGAATCGTCTTAGAGATACTACCGCTCGCTTAGCTTCGATATCAAATACGAGCTTAGAGATTCAAATTGCGCCACTTCTCAAGTTATCCGGTCTAAATAGATCTAAGATTCTCAAACTATACCGAGAATCTGTTACTACAGCCATGGATGCAGGAATGGATGTAGTTCTAACTAGTGGAGCAATTCATCCGATGGGGCTGCGCTCATCAGTTGCAATGGCACATATTGGAATACTTCTAGGAATGGACCGATCTTATGCAGATCGCGCTGCAAGTGATTTTCCCAAGTCAATCATTGAGAGAAATATGAAAAAATTACAACCTGGCTTTGTTAATAGTGGAGTGGAAATTATACACAAGGGGGAGGAGCAATGAAGAAAGTTAGAAAGAGATACTTGCTCTTCAAGCTTCATCGAGATGGCTCTCCAATAGAGGAAAAACATCTTAGTTTGACAATCTGGAAAAGTCTGCTCTCACTATACGGTGAAATTCAAGCGTCAGACTCAAAGCTATACTTGATAGACTTTGATGAATCATTAGGAGAGGGTATTCTTCAATGTAGTCTACCATCTTTACAACAAGTAATCGCAGCAGCCGCAGTTATTGGTTCAATCAGTGGAATATCTGTTTCATTCGAACCAAAAAGGACTTCTGGAACTATCAAAGGTCTGAAGCGATAGAATTTCGATATTTTATTGAGATTTCATTAGCGTTCCCATCTTGTAGGATGTACGCCCTGGTAATCCATGACCCCGTTAATTTCGAAGCAATAAGCCAGATAACAGGATTCAATCGCATGTTTCTAAGGTCTGTAGTAGAGGGTTCGGGTGGTGCTGGATGAGAATGATAAATTCCAACTAAAGACTCTCCTTGCGCCTCTGCTTCAATTAGTAATTTGTATTCATTTTCAGGATTCACAGAAAAAGCAGTCCGACTTTCTTTCGATTCATTTTCCATTAGTTCAACACGATTTACCCACACAATGTCTTCTGAGATGATGCCAAAGAGTAACGCTACAGCTTCACTAAGGAGATTTGTTTCTGCGTGTTGTTGTAATCGTACAAAATCCTGTTCAAATATGTGCAGTTCATAGTGCATTATGAAGCACCAGTGTTTGAGAAGACTGATTTGACCTCTTCAAGTACAATACAGGTTTCTGCATCCCCGATGCCTTCAATACTACCAAGACGCTTTTCGAGGAATTGATAAAGTTCAGTAAGGTCATTCACAGTAATCATCATAATGAGCCCACACGCACCATCTAGAAAATAGGCTTCATTGACTTCGTTGAATTTTCTGAGTTTCTTTGAGATAGCAGTTGCATATTTCATAGCGGTCTTTACACGAATTATGGCGCGGATGCTTTTTCCAATCTTCAGTGGATCCAATACCACTGTAAACCGTTTGATGTAACCTTCATCCCGCAATCGTTTCACTCGACGTCGTATTGTGACTTCTGTTCTCCCCACAGCTTCAGCAATGTCACTAAAGGAACGCCTGCCATCCTCTTGAAGCATCGAGATAATCTCAGAATCAATATCATCCAGTTTCATTGACGTTGGCCTCTATCGGTTCTAGGTGATTGGCACGATGTTCGGTTTCGTGCATATAGAAGTTCTGATGTGTACGAACTCGGAAGGACTTGTATCTAAAATCGATTGGAAAAGTTACATCATTAGAGAACTCTTAATTCTTCTTTGAGAATTACATCTTCTTGTGGTAACATGATTGCATACAGTTCTATGTGCTCGATCAATCCTTTTGCATTTCGAATTTTCTGTTCTAGAAGCTCCTGTATCTGGAAAATCCCAGAAACATTGGTCATCATCACTTCGATTCGAACTGTTTTTTCCTCACCTTTGCGAATTTTCACATCTTGAATTGCCATAGCACTAGCTGAGTGTATGTTGACACTTCCAGCCTCGAATGGAATTCTTGCTCGCCCTTTTGTCATGTCTAAAGCATCTGCAATTCCTACAATTCCTCCTTCTATTGTCAATGGCGGTGCTACTACATCATGACAGTAAATTGCATGCATCACATGACTTCTGATGTGAACTTGCTTCCGACGATCTTTTGGATAAACAATTCCTAGGATTCTATCAAGTATAGAAATTGCTAATATCACAGAGAATTCATCATGGTTTGTTCTCCCTACAACCATTCCAATATCATGGAGATAACAACCTAACATTACTATTAATTCAGCATCATTCATGTCGCCAGTTTCTTCTTGGATAATCGTAGGTTTGAGCCCCTTGCTTAATTCCTTCAACAACTTGATTCCATTCAGGGTAACAATCAGGGAGTGTGTATGACCATGATCGGAGTATCCCATTCGATCAATTGCCATCCTATTACTATCTTCAAGTAATGTTTGAACTTCAATATCTTTCTCAATTTCATTAAATGCACGCATACAAATCTCATTATCTTTCAAGAGTCGACGGACTCTATCCTTCAGCGTGTTTCGCGGTCTTGTGCGCTTTGCCATTATTATTGTGCCACCTAATTCTATTTCTTAATTCAATTCTGGCTATCAGCAAATTAGGTAATAAATGAGATACCGGCACATAATATTGGCCAGACACTAATTCGGATTTCCCTCAGTCTATACTGAAACAATGAGCTGAGTCAGATTCTTTTTTCTTCTAATGATAGAAGTTATCCTCACTCATATGAACTAATGGGTTTGTCCCAAATTGTAAGAAAATTTGTAAGATTTTCATTTAGTACTTGAACGTGAATCTGTACACTCTCCAGACAGCTGATTGATAATATACATACGAAAACTACTCTTTTCTGCAAAATGAGTCTTTTTCAAAGTGAGAAGTCCAACATGAATTGTGAGAACTCTTCTGAGATCACGATGATTCAACTTAATTTGTATGAGTTCATATACTTGTATCAATATGAAATATTATGAAAGGACTAGGTATGTGGACTAGGGTTCTTGAAAAAGCCCGACGTGCGCGACTGAAAGCCCTAGGGAAGTCCTTACTCTCCAAGAAGGAACCAACATCACGTTCTGGGGAGTCCGCGGCTGTTCACTTTGTCCAATCGGGCCTTGTCAGTTTCAGTGATGAAGCTAGCAGGAGTGATAATGACCCCGCCGTGGTAAGAACTGTGGAAACGCTCTCTGTTGCTGGAAGTGATGCGCCAGTATTAGAACAGGAGAAAGAAGCCAGGTCTTCAGGAGGGATCCCATCCCGATGATTGTTGACAAAGCTCTTGCTAAGTTTAGCATTTTCTCGAAAATGCTGGATGGTGGCGACACTGGCAGGAGAGGGGTGGAACATAGAAATTTCTTACAGTTGAGGTTCACTCACCAAAAGATGTAAGATTTGGTTATAATGGTATTAGGCAGGAAGATAGCATGCGGAAGAGCACACAAATCCCGTATCCCATTAGAATGTAAAGTCGGTCTTACAGATTTCACCAGTCTTTAGGTCAATCTTACTCAACTGAGGTGTCTTTCCTGAAACTAGACCAATAGCGCCCCTGACCAGTCCACCAACAGGACATGCGGTAGTGCCTTCGAGATCATATCCACCTGTTTTCCCATCTGTAAGTCACAACTCAACGCTATATTCAATAACTTCGCATCTGTAAAGTCAATTGGTGAGCAGTGTGAAAATTCGACAATTTGAACAGAAAGATACTGGTGTTGTAGTCCAATTAGCAAATGACTTTGCATTCTTTGATGGTCCAACAACTGAAGAGGATTTGAAAATTACTCATGCATTTCCAGAGGGGTTCATTGTTGCTGAGGAAGATGGGAAAATTATTGGATTTGCTTATGGTTATTTCAAAGATGTTCCAAAAGAAGTTCTACACAACTGGGGAGTTTCAAGGGTTGCCACTATTGAATTATTAGTGGTTGATCCTATGTATAGAAAACATGGAGTTGGTACATCATTAGTTGAGAGGCTAACTGAAATCTTCAAGAAAGCAGGTGTAGATATGATTGGGTTAACCTGTCCAGAGAGAGCTAGCCATGCAAAACATCTCTATGAAAACCAGGGTTTTGAAATCAATGCATATCATATGAGAAAGAAATTAGACTGATTCTCACAGCCTGATTGGATTTGGTCCAATCTCTCGAATCTCATCACCGAACTTGAATTTTGGTTAATTCTCATTTGACTAAAGCTTTTTCTTACCTCTCCTCCATCATTATTATTGTGAAAAGTAAACGAACACCGTAATGATAAGGTGGAGCGACATGAAAAAACTCGTTCGTACACGCATTGTAGTCATTATCCTCATGCTCTATCATCTTGTTATGGTCACTGTTGCATATCATGGCCTCATCGGGGACGTGTTCACTGGTTTCTATTGGTGGTCTGGTGGCTGGAGTCTGTTCCCTATTCCAATAAATCCATCTTGGTTCGGATGGGTTGTTACCATGGCGCTTGTGCCACTCACACCTCTTGAGCTTCTTGTATACTTGATTTTTGTAGGACATGGCGTTTGGATTTTCTGGGATGCCGCTGGGATTGTATACATAGTGTATCCGTGGTTTCCATTCTTACAGTCTGTTGTCAATAGAGGAAAGTCGATTACAGCAAATCGGATAGTAAGAAGTTGTTAATTGGCTACAGTCTTATTGGATTTGGTCCAATCTCTCGAATCTCATCACCGAACTTGTTCACTTCTGCAGCGAACTTGTCGCCTTTATGTGTCTTCAGTAACAAAACAAGGGTCTTATCTGATTCCCACTACTGATATGAGGGTGGTTGGGGTTTCAGTGAAACAAAAAACAGTCTTTATACTAGTCTGGATTTTATTAGTTAGCATTATTTTATCTACCCCTAATTTCACATCTGATGAATATATACTATCCAGAAGTGATGAATCTGTAGCCCTAGATACAAACAGTATTTCTGAGGGTCAAGAAGGGCCGACGATGAGATACTACTTGAGAAGATATAATCCCAAATTCGTACAAAGACCAAACTTCACCTTGACGATATTTGTTGAGGATCATGATGGTGTTGATGCAGTGACCATGATGTATTCTCAGAAGAATGGTGATTTTGAGAATATTTCCATGAGCACCCAAGATATCGGTGTTTGGCAGAATGTCACCATGGACCACAAAATTGACAGCTGGTATGAAACAACCATTCTCATTTCGAATCTTACTGAGCCCTATTTTTGGTGCTCATATCTTGTCAAATACGCAGCAAATGACTCACTCGGAAATCTGGAAATCAGTCCATTATGTATCTATATTTTTTACGACGATCCTGTCACTGCAGACTGTTTCGATATCGAGCTTTATGACACTCCTGACTTGTGGTATGTCGCTGGAACCACTAATCACACAATCACTTGGGATGTGGCTCCGGATAGTCATGGTCAATCAGGTTGGTCCTATATACTATTTGAAAATGGGCATCGTATTGAGTTCTGGGATTGGGGAGGTGGTATTACTATTGATGTGGATGGCCTTGGTATAGGCAATCACATCTTTGAGTTGTACATTCAGGTAGCTTTGTCAAGCAACTCTAAGGATACAGTAATTGTACATGTCGTTGAAACACCTGAAGAAATACCCTCTAGTGCGTCAACTGGTAGCGTCGGACCACTAACAGAAGTTAGCGGCACGACAACAGAAGTCAACGATACGACAACAGTCACAGAGGTCAATGATGCAACAGCAGACCCATCAATCCCTGTTCTTGCTGTAGGTCTGTCTTTTGTTGCTGTCATCATATTATGGAAAAGAAGAAGAACCTGATTCGTGATTATCACAGTCTGATGGGATTGGGACCAATCTCTCGAATCTCATCACCGAACTTGTTCACTTCTGCAGCGAATTTATCTCCCTCTGCTGCACTCACAAACACCATCTTCACTCGTCGCTCATCAAGACCCAGCTGCTCTATTAGCTTCTTTGCGAACCGTACTCTTCTCTCTGCTCCTAAATTGCCTGTCCTGTATGCACAGTCTCCAATGTGGCAACCAACAACAAGTACTCCATCAGCCCCTTCCTGCAGTGCTTTCAGAATGAAATTGATGTCCAGTCTCGCAGTACATGGCATTCGGATGATCCTGCTCGTAACATCATATTGTAGCTTCATAGTCCCAGCCAGATCTGATGCTGCGTACATACATTGCATACATCCGAAGATTATGACATTCATGTCTTTAGGAGGCATTTGAAGGCACCACCAATAGATTGTACACTGCTTGTGCCCTTCTGACCTACATATAATCTTTCATGTCCGAAGATGTTTTTGGCTGCATGCACCGACCTGTATCAGGTATCTGAAGAGGTTGAGTGAACTTCCCCGATGACCTTCAACTCCCGTGTTCCACCCTTCTCATGACGACCGTCACCGGTATACGCTGGGGCCGAATCCGACGTTATGACATGAGCTCTATCTGAACTAGGTTCAGAAGTGGTTTCTGTCCGCTGCAACTTACTGCTATGGGTGTCAGCTGCCTTGCGAGCCTCCATAGCGGCAGACGGTATTTCCACGGTTCTTTCCATGGCGAGATCGGTAGTACTCGCAAACTCCCCGAGAGTTGTTTGGTCATGGTACTCAGCCACGGACTGCCCACGTTGGCCTGACAGACCAGAAGGCAGTGAGGACTTTCCTTTAGAGCGTGAGCTCCTCCAGACCTTCAGGGTTGACCCTCCCTTCGTAGAAGAGAAGAGCCACCGCCCTAGTCCTTTCTCATCCCTAAGTAGGGGAATGAGCGTAATTAAGCGCCTCGCAATATTGATGGCGCCGTTCTTGTCGGCATTGGAGCGATATCCGCAGGTGTGGCAGATGAAGAGAGACTGCTTTGGACGAATTCCTCGGTGTCCACATTTATGACAGGTGACCGAGGTCCAATATTCACGAATAGGAATGAAACGAGACTTTCTACTTGAAACCCTCCAGCCTTGTTGAGCAAGTGAATGTTTCAATGCATTACTTACTCTAGCAAAGGGCCACCTGGCAACCATCTTCCTGAATCTCTTGCTCTTTCCGCTCTTCTTACTGGCACTCTTTCTTATACCAGTCAGTTTACCAATGGTGACATAGAGGTCGTACTTCTTTGACAGCTCGAAGATGTAGTCAGTGTTGAAGATGTGTTTGGATGCATACACCGACTCAATCGATGTGGCTGGAAAAAAGATTGTAGATGGTTGTTACAATACAATCAAGGGCAGATAGTGGCTCTAGGACAGTCCCATCCAAAAGATTGGTATTCGGAGTGCCTGTACCACTGTTGAATATGATGTGACCCTGATCTGTTTGAAAAGTGGTGATATATAGCCATGAGCCATCTGTGTATGTGATATCAATATCGTACCAGATGCTTGGACCTGGTTCAAGTAGCAGTAGAGTAGTGATATTCGAGGAATATGTCTGATTCAGTCCTTCATAGATTGCATCGTTTATTGATAGCAGTTCCTCTAAAGTGATAGTGAAGTTTCGATCATATATCTTAAGAAATTCATAATAACCAGCTGAATCATTCATGAAATTCGCATTGACCTGCCAAAATCCACTCTCCAAAAAAACAAAGTTCACAACATCTAGTTCAGGATATAGTAAGTCTGTGCTGTTGCAACATATCGTCAGTGTTTCTATCCCTGAAGAGTTCGGAGTGAGATCGGGATTATCAGAGTTGAACATTGACAATAAAGCTGCACCAGAGATACCAATTATTATGATTGTTGCAACAATAACAACCTTAGAGTTCTCTGAGCCCATTCGCGTGTCCTCCTAATCCTGCTCTATATATTATGACCTTTCTTCTCATCAACTTTTCGTTCCCAGTACGTGTTCCACCATTCTAGTAACTAGTGTTTGTACTTAGCGATTTTCGGAAGTATGTTATAGTTGATATTTTGTGAAACTGGTAGGTGTATCCTATGTTGATAGAAACTGAGAGATTGCGATGGCAGATAGAGTTCCTGAAAGAAATCGATGATTTGAAACAGATTCTTCGTCAGACTGTGCTAACCAAAGATCGACGTCAAGAGAATGATGCAGAACACTCGTGGCATCTCGCAATGTTAGTAATTACACTCTCTGAGTACTCTAACGACAAGTCAATTGATATTCTTAGAACTACAAAGATGGTTCTAATTCACGACATCATAGAGATTGACGCGGGAGATACATTCTGCTATGATGACTTTGATAGAAATGCAAAGACCGAGAAGGAACGAGAAGCAGCACATCGCATCTTTAGCATTCTCCCTGAAGAACAGGCACAAGAATTCATTGAACTATGGGAAGAATTTGAAGCCATGGAAACTCCTGAGGCGCAGTTTGCTGCAGCAGCAGATAGATTGCAGCCATTACTGCTCAATTATTATTCAGAAGGGTATGCATGGAAAAAACATGGGATAAAGAGAAGTCAGGTGATTGAACGTAACCAACACATCTCGAAAGGTTCCAAAGTTCTGTGGGAATTTGCAGAAAGTCTCATTGATGAATCTGTGAAGAAAGGTTATCTCATTGATGGATGAGTCCTGCTAAACTAGTTCTTCAGCATCTGGCTTCCATGCAGGGTCTACAATGCATAGGAACTCTAGATCATCTGAGCCTTTGTTTTCAATCCACTGAACTGCACGCGGTGGAATGTAGATAGTATCTCCAGGTGAAACATCAGCTGTTTCATCATCAATGTGCATCAGTCCTTTTCCTTTTAGAATATAATAGACCTCAGATGCTTCATGGAATTTGTGCGGGAGCGATTTCTCGCCTGGTTTGACTGTAGCATGAGCCAGACTGTAGTTAAGGGTTAGAGGACGGGATTCATGTTCTGGGTTTAGAATCTCGCGTACTCTAGTATCATCCAAGGCAGTAATCAGCTCGCGGTCCTGTAGTTTTCTAATCAGCATCATAGCTCATTCTATACCAAGTAGTTAGTACAGATATAACTGGCTATTGGTTAAAACATATCAGAAATTTGGTGGTTTATTGTTGTACCATCGAGGTATCTTTCCCATTGCTGGTTCATATCCAGAAAGGACATGACGTGCGAGTATCAATCGCTGAACCTCGCTAGTTCCCTCATAAATCTGGTATAACTTTGCATCTCTAAACAGTTTCTCAACGGGATATTGGTCGATGTACCCATATCCACCATGGATTTGAACAGCCTCACTTGCCACTTCCATTGCCACATCAGTAGCGAATGCTTTAGCTGCACTTGCTTGAATTGTAGAATCACCGACAAAATCAGTGGTCCATGCAGCTTTGAGGTACATAAGACGAGCAGCTTCTATTTTCATGAACATTTCAGCAAGTTTGAACTGAATTACTTCAAAGTTGAGTAGTTTTTCACCAAAAACCTCTCTTTTTCCAACATAATCCCGAGCGTATTCCATTGCAGACCTTGCTAGACCAGTAGCGAATGCTGCAATTGCGGGCCGTGTCAAAGAGAAAGTCTTCATTGCAATCTTGAAGCCTTCTCCCTCTGCACCCAGCAAATTCTCAGCAGGGACTTTCACATCTCTTAATATCACAGATGTGGTAGTTGATGCCCTATGTCCCATCTTCTCAACTGGTCGCCCAGTCTTTAAACCTGGAGAGTCTGCATCTACTATGAATGCGCACAATGCTTTGTGTCTTTTACTTGGATCACGACTAGCGAAGACTGTGAATGTATCTGCATGAGGTGCATTTGTTATCCAAAATTTTGAGCCATTCAGAACGTAGTTATCACCATCTCGTTCAACAAGGGTCTGAATTCCTGCAACGTCAGAACCCATACCTGGTTCAGAGCAAGCAAAACTGATGAACTTCAGACTTTCAGTGAGTGGTCTGAGATACTTCTTCTTTTGTTCATCAGTGCCTGCAACAAGGATTGGTTCTGCTCCTAGAGAATTAACATAGATACTTGTTGTCATTCCTGCGCAACCTGCAGCCATTTCTTCAACAACTAGACACTGTTCTAGAATGCCCAGTCCTTGACCTCCATACTCCTTTGGGATTGCTAGATTCATCAAGCCAGCTTCCCAGCATTTCTGCATGATTGGTCGGGGAAATTCACCTGTCTTGTCATAGTAATGTGCGTAGGGAAGCATATACTCTTGAGCAAATACTCGGGCACGGTCTCTCAATTCTATCTGTTCTTTGGTCAAGGTGAAGTCAATCATGATACTCACTCACTCTAATTATGGTTGATGCCTCTTCTTCTCAGAGGGTGCTTAAGTTAATTCCTAAGCATCAGAACTGATTGATATTCTAAGTTTGAGAGGTGATTTGTCGCACTACCTCTGGAAGACTCCACTTGAGGTCTAGAACAAGTGCCCCATCAGCTGGACCCGGACATCTACGTACGCACGTACGACAAGCAACACATAACCAAAGATCCACCTCTACTGACCCAAAACCTGGTGATTCCTTCTCTAAGACAATATTATCAATTGGTTTTGTGGTTGCCAGTGATTTTACTGTCTTGCAAAACAAACCTCGAATTACAGGCAATTCATCAAGTGCTTCATCTGAGAACTCAAAGATTTCAGGCATGCGGAGCACAGGTGTGAGCTTGATCGCATCTTCTGGACAATCAAGTTCACATGTCTTACAACCTAAGCATCTTGAGTGAGTCCATTCAATTGTACCAAAGCCCAATAATGGAGCGTAACCCATCTGGCTCTTGTACTCTTCCAGAACAGATGGAACATCCACATCTGCTAGTTCATCCACAGTGACTTTTGGTCTTGTAGATGGTAACTTAGCGCGAGTACGATAAGCAAGTAAGACTGCAGACTGTATCTTCTCTTCCACTTCATTAAGAATCGTTTCAGCAATAATGGAATCGTGGATACTTACTTTTGTTAACTTTTCACGAGACCTAGAGAAGGTTTCAAGAGACCCAGCTAACTTGCCGATATCTTCAGCCTTTAGGTCAGAAAGTAGGGTTTCAAGCTCTTTTCGGGCATTAGCAATCTGAAGAGCTATATTTGAAACCGTCCCGATTATGAATTCAGCCTCTATTGGTGTACGAAGTACATCATATAGCACATACCCATGTTCTTCTCCAGCTGTAACTAGGTCCTCATTACGTTTCATTTGTATAAGATGGAGAAACACCTTATCTTGAGATATACATGTCTTCTCGGTAAGGTCTTTTGATGTCAAAGCTCCTTTTTCTCGAACTAATGCGAGAATCGTACCTCGCTCAGCCTCGTCCTGAAGGAATTTCTTCACCAGTGGTTTATTTGCTTCAGGGTCAATCCTTCCACCATACACTGTGACATCCATGTTTGAGATTGAACAGTTAATACATCTACCAGCTTCAGTCGCAGATATTGTATCATTAAACCCAAGCTCAACTTCATCAAAGGTTGTAGCTCTGGTTTCTGGTTCCAAGACAGGCATTGTTGCTCTTTGGTCTTCTTTTGCCTGTGCCTTGTCAGCAGCTACAGTTGCGACTATAGTTCCAGTGGTGGTGATTTCTTGAGAAACGGTTTCTCCACGAAGATATTTATTTATTGAAACCGCAGCCTTCTTTCCAGCTCCAACAGCCTTGACTACAGTAGCAGGACCTGAAACTGCATCGCCTCCTGCAAATACACCTTGAACACTTGTCTGATGAGATTGTGAATCAGTCTGTATTAGGCCCCATTCGGTGTATTCTAAATCTGAGAAGTAATCATCAGCATCTATCCCTTGACCTATCGCTACAACGATACTGTCAATTTCAATCTCAAATTCAGAATCAGGTATTGGGACAGGTCTTCTTCTTCCAGACGCATCAGGCTCACCTAGCTCCATTTTGATACATCGCAGACCTGTTACTTTTCCACCCTCCTCAAGTATCTTGACTGGTGAAGAGAGGATTTTGAGATCTATACCTTCGTGTTCAGCATCTTCTATCTCTGTTTCAATAGCAGGCATTTCTTCGCGGGATCGCCTGTATACAATACTTACTTCACTTGCACCAATTCGAAGGGATATTCTTGCAGAATCAATAGCAGCATTTCCGCCACCGATTACAACAACACGTTTGCCAAGTGTGACTTTCTTATCCATATTAATGTCATCGAGAAACTCTAGTGAATGAAATACACCCTTTGCATCTTCTCCCTCAATACGTAATTTCCGACTTGATGATGCACCAGTTCCAACAAATACTGCACTGAAGCCTTTTGTTAATAGTTCACTTGGATTAGTAATGAGTTGGTTGTTGAGAATCTCTACACCAAGCTGTTGAACATAGGAAATTTCTTCCTCAAGAACATCTCGTGGAAGTCGATATGAAGGAATACCATATCGGAGAAGACCGCCATTTTTAGGTTTAGCCTCGAAAATTGTTACGGGATAGCCCATCCGTGCTAAATCGTATGCACAGCCAATACCAGCTGGCCCAGCACCAATGACAGCAATTTTCTCTTCTTTATCTATAATAGGAGTTGGTGTTTCTATCTTGCCGCTTGCTCGCTCATTATCTGCCAAGAATCTGTGAAGGTTTCTGATACTTACCGGTTGATCGATTAGACCTCTCTGACATTTAATCTCGCAGGGAGCATTACAGACCCGGCCCAGTGTACCAGCAAAGGGGTATGTATCTCTCATTAATCGAAGCGCTTCATCAAATCGTCTATCTCGAGTTAGATTAACGAATCGTTGTGTGCGGACTCCAGCAGGGCATTCAACATGGCAAGGGGGTTGACCATACCGGGTTGTGATATTTAGATTCTGTTGAAGTAGATACAATGCAGCTTCAGGATCATTATCTAGTTTTGACGTGACCTCTTGCAGTGTTTCTGTAAATGCATCCTTCTCATCTCCAGCTGACTCGGATGATTCTAGTGTATCTGTTAATGATTTGAGTAAGTCTTGTAATGCATCTGTTGTAGAAATAGAGATAGTTTCCTCAAGATTGGTAATCGCATCTTTGAGTACTTCATTATCTTTGATTTCTGAAACAATGTCTGCCTTTTGAGCTGCACTGAGAAACTTGATAAAATACAAGTCTGGAAATGCAATGATATCATCAACTAATGGAGAAAGTTCCTTCTTCAGTCCGTCAATTGCCTCATTTACCTTATTTGGGTGGATAGCTTGCTCTTCTTTCAATCCACCAAGAGATAGGATCATATCCATCATACGCTGACGTTTTGGCGAAAGTTCCTTTGGAGTATCAGATCCGCTCATTTGTCTGCCTCCATCCATTTGCCAGCAGTTCCCTTGTGTACGGGTGTGGGACCGAGCTCCTTCGCGCGGCGCACCATCTCAAATATTGCAGTTGTGAACCTCTCAGGCTCAGCACTAAACATTCGAAACATATCCACACGTTCACCTTTCCAACCAATAGCATTCAAAATATCACGAGCAACATCTACCTGTACCTGTGCAATTTCATTGCCTGTTCCTCCAACATGGCACCTGTCCGTTTCACAAGCAGCAATCATGACCGAGCTCGCACCACCTTCAAAGGCCTTGAGAATGTCAATGATACTTACCCTACCTACACAAGGTACTGGAATCAAACGAGTGCTTGCTGGATACTCCATTTTTAGAGTGCCAGCAATGTCTATAGTGGAAACTGCACATTCTTCACAGTAGAAGCACAAAGTTATTGGATAATCAGGTCCCGCTCCTTCTAGAATGGCTTCAATTTCAGACCACATCTGATCATTAGTTAAGAAGTTTAATTGAGTGGCTCCAGTAGGACAAAGACTTTGGCAGACACCACAAGAATGACAATTGAGTGTATCAATTATAGCTTTGAATAATATTTTCTGATCCTCACTCGTTTCCTCGGAGTCAGTCTGTTCAATCATAAGTGGAACTCCACGAGGACATTGTTGTGCGCAGAGGCTACATCCCACACAGTCATCAACATCTAGGATTGCACCTCTCATGATAGTCTGAATCTTACCACCTTGGAGTTCATTGTGTAATATGAGTGCACCAGCTTGAGCATCGGTTATCGATTCTGAAACAAATTGAGGTCTTGTGACTGCTCCAACAGCAACAACACCCCTCCTGCGAGTTTCATTACGTCGTAATTTTCCATAGAGGTCCTTGATGTGACCGTCGTCCTCTATAACATATCCAAGAGTTTCAGAGAGCTCAAATACTCCATCTGGAGGTAGAATTGCAGTTGAAAGAACTAATAGATCAGAGGATACATCTAGATACTCATTCATCAATGAGTCATATATTTTGACTCGTGTATTCCCATCTTGTTCCCAGACCATGCTGATTCTACCACGAATGTAGTCTACCCCAACTTCACGAGATTCCTTGTAGACCATTTCGTGCTCGAAAGGAACTCGAATGTCCATATAGACAACACTCACATTTGCATCCGGTATTTGTTTCAAGATTTCAAGTGAGTTGTCAATAGCAAAAGTGCAACAGAGTTTGCTGCAGTCCTTTTTGTAGTCCTCTGAACGACTACCAACACACTGGACCATTACAACCTCTTTTACAGGGCCACCATCTGATGGACGCGCTAAGGTGCCTTCTGTTATTAATCGGGAGAGCTGAAACTGTGTTATTACATCGGGATTCTTTCCGTACCGGTACTCATCCATCTCTATCGGTTCAAACTCCTTGAATCCTGTAGCCATTACAACAGCTGACGTCTTTAGAGTTAGTTCATCATCACTGTCTTCTGTGAGATAGTGGATAGTGAAATCGCCCATCTCTCCAGTAGCAAACTTGACCCGAGTCTTAGTTAGAATGGTGATTTTATTGTCATTTTCAAGAGCCTCCAAGCGTCCGCTAAGAATCTCCTTGCCAGACTTGCCAGTAGGAGCAACAATAGGAAGGTGTTTTACATGACCTCCAAGTTGATCACTGACCTCGATGAGAGTGACATCATATCCTAGATTTGAGAGGCTCAGAGCTGATTCAATACCTGCGATTCCTCCACCGACGACTGTAACATGGTTTGTAATTTCTTTTGTTTCAGGAACCAGAGGTACAGAAGTTGCAGAACGTGCCAAAGTTCCGTGAATCATGTCTAATGACTTCTTACTAGCCTCGTCAACATCTTCATGAACCCATGCTGAATGCTCACGGATATTGACATACTGGATCTGTGAACCATCAATTCCATTCTCCTTGAGGTATTGGTCGATCCGCGGTTGAATTTTCTGACTAGTACAGGCAGCAATTACTAAGTGACCCCCATTTGCATTCAAGAGATCACTAATCTTTACGAGACCTTCCTCTTGGCAAACTAAATCCTCTACTTTTACTGAGGCGGTCAGATTACTCTTCTTTAGTTCAGATTCAAGGAAATCGAATGAGAGTCCTAACTGTTTACCACAAGTACACAGAAGCACTGCTGATTTATTGTCATCCATCTCATTTTCACTTCCTATTCTGGAGTATCTTTGAGACGACAGCTCTCGCCTGTGTTACACTCTCAGGGACCTCCGAAGGACCCAGTGCAGAGCCACATGCATAGATACGGTTTCCAACAACGACCTCAGTTTCTGGATTTGTAGCACCTATGAAGCCACTTGCTGATTTCAATCCAAGAGACTCAATAATCTGAGAGCTTCCTGGAGATGGTTCAAGAGCTGACGATAATACGAACAAATCTACTGAGAATTTCAGATACTTGTCCAATAATGAATCATAAACTATGATTGCAAGACTATCATCTTTTTGTGGTTCAATACTTGCTACACGTCCACGAACAAATTCCACACCAGCCTCACGTGTATCGCGATAATATTTCTCATGGCGATCATAAGTTCGAATATCCATGTAGACCACGCTAACATCAACACCTTCTCGTTCCTGTGTGAGAATTGCTGCATGCTTCAACGCATATACACAGCATATTTTGGAACAATAGGGGTAGTAATTCTCATCTCGACTACCAACACATTGGACCATCATAACATGTTTTGCAGGTTTTCCATCAGATGGTTTCAGAAGAGTTCCTTTTGTTTCTCCAAGCGGGTCTAATATCTGTGCTAGTTCCAGCTGTGTGATAATATTAGGATGTGTTCCATATCCATATTCATCCACATTTACTGGCTTCATTTCGTGGTAACCTGTAGCAATGATAATGTCAGACACATTGATTGTTATCTTGGTACCCTTTGCTTCTAGATTGATTGCCTTAGTTGGACACTTTTCTGCTGCAACAGCAGTTCCTTCATCTTCAATTTCTGGGTCAAATGACACGGCTTGTGGTTGGCACTGAGGGGATACCAGACTAAACGCCTTTGATTTCTCAATACATAGTCCACACATAGTACACTTCTTTGGATCGACATATTGTGGGCCTATATCCAGTTTGATACTGAATTTACCAGCAGCTCCAGTAATCTCTTCTACCTGACTATTCATCCGGAGGTCAATGTTGGGTTGTTCAGTAAGCGCACTTCTATAGAAACACTTTCGAATTCCAGGGCGCCAACGATTTCCTTCAAAGCAATAGAAACAATCGTCTGTGGGAAATGCTTTGTAGAGATTTAGTGCGTTGCCTCCAGTGGTTGATAATTTCTCCACAAGCACTGTTTTGATTCCAGAATCTGCAAGCTCAACAGCTGCAGTCATTCCTGCAACGCCAGCACCAATAATGAGAACCGGGTCAGACACTTTAATCACACCTTAGTCACTCAAGTGATCCAGGATTGGATTAGCTGGAACTCTATTCATGCCAAGTCCAACTTCTTCATCATCCATTCCAAGCGCAAGTCCTAGTATTTGGGGGTAGACCAATACTGGAAGATTGTATATTTCGCCATAAGACTCTTTGAGACCAAGTTGTTGAAGGTCTAACTGATTACCACAGGCGGGACATACAACAGTTGCAAAAACTGCACCAGCTTCTTTCATCGACTTCAACTTATCCCGTGCTAAACGTATTGCAAGATCCTCGTCAACCGGCAAGACTGTAGCACCACAACACTGTTTCCAGAGGGGGTATTCGACGACGGACGCTCCTGTTGCTTCTACCAATTCTTGGAGATACTCAGGTTTGAACTCTGTCACATCAGCTGGACGAAGAAGATGACATCCATAGTGAATAGCAATTCCAACGCCATCTAATGGCTTTGTGATTTTCTTCTTGATCTCATCAATGCCAATATCATGATATAGTGCTTCTACAAAATGACGCGGTTTTGCAGTGCCCTTGAATTCAAGACCTTCTTTCTTTAGTGTCTTATTGATTTTCGTTCTTGTTTCATCATCATGTTTGAGATGATGGTATACATCCTTGAGAGAAGCAAAACAGCCATTGCATGGTGTGACTATATCGTAACCATTCTTGTCAGCAATTGCAAGTGTCCTTGCATTGACTGTCATCCAACCCATGTAATCAAAGGCTCTGAGATTTGGGCTGCCACAACATGCTACATCCTCCAAGTAGATTAATTCCATATCAAAAGCCTGAGCTACCTTTAGCATAGCAGCTTCATAATTCGGATAATTCACTGGTACACTGCATCCAATGTAGAGATTATATGTTGGCAATTTACTCTTCACCACCAACAAGCTTCTTTGTTCGGGTATCCTTCAGAATCCTTTTGATTGCCTCTACTGAGAGACCTGGTACTTCTGGTTCAAGACCCATATCTTCTCGCTCCCAATCTGCGGTCACTGTGTAGAGTTGGCCCTTAGTAAGAAGTTCCTTAGCTAGTGCTAATACATTTGCAGGAATATTACCTTCTTCCGCAGCTAGATTCTTACAGTCGAAGAATATGTCAGTCACACGTACTTTCTGTGGACAACGTTCTTGACATTCATAACATGTAAGACACAACCAAATCTCGTTTGAAGAGAGCACTTCTTCTCGCATCCCAAGAAGAATCATCCGAATGAGTTGATGTGGTTTAAACTTCCACATGTTTGCAGTAGGACAAGCTGCTGTACAAGTGGAGCAAGCAAAACAAGCTGCTAGCGCTTCACCGTTTGGCATGCTCTTGATTTTTTCTCGAAACTTGGGATCAAGCTTCGACATATCAATTGCGTCAATTAGTGTGACTGGTGGACCAGTCGTTTCATCCGTTTCAGTCATGGGATACACCACGAGAGTATAACAAGAAACTCGTCAAGTCATGAGCAAAATTGAAGCCCATATTAAAAGTTTGTAAAGAAAGAATATTTAGCTGGAAACCTCTTCTTCAAATCCCTGACGATAAATCAAGAGAAGAATACCAGATATACTGAGGAAAACCGTTATCTCATAAAGAATAATCCAAAGAATATCCATCGTATTCAGAGGATACATCAGACCACCTAACATGGCTAAAATCATACAAATAATTCCAACAATCTGATAAACGACTTTTTGAGGGGGCATAGGTTGAGAGCAGGGTTACTGACTCTTAGGATTTTCTGTCTGATGACAAAGTTAATTCTATTACTTTTTCAATCCTTTTTTTGAGAGATTGATATGATTTTGTAGTTGTTTCGATAACATCTGTGTTTAGATTGATTAGATACCCAGTGAGGTCTTCCGTTTTTCCTTGTAGCTTTGTTAAAATAGGAGTGGTTTCTCCAACCAACCGAAGTACTCCTGTTAAAGCAACTTGAAACTTTTCATGAATCGCATCAATCTCTTTTTGTTGTTCATTCAAGAGTGTGAGTAGAGAATCTAGTTCGTCTACTATTTGTTCATTATTCATCTGCAATGACTCCATCTTCAGGAATAATGCGACTTGCAGTACCATCACGTAACCATGTTCTTGCATTAGCTACTGGAATCTTAGCAACGGCCTCTTTCTCGAATGGACCATGTGTTTTTTCATCAAGTCCCATGAATGGTTCTTTAATTGGACGTAAGAATCGTACAATAATATAATCAATATCTTCAATAATTTCATCCAGAGTTTCATCGGACTTCTTTGTAGTTTTCCCCTTCTTGTCTTTAGGTTTGGATTGTGGAATTGCTCCTGAAAGAGCTTCTTTTACAAAATCGATATGGCTATCAAGTGCACGTTGAGTTTCTTTGTAAAATCCTTCTTCAGCTAATGTCATATCACCAGTGGGTTTACGATTAGAGAACACAGCTCTTAGTATCTTGTTTCTTCGATATTCTAATAGATCCTTCAGCATGAATTCGATGTTCAGAGCTTGTTGTGACAATAAATCAGCTTGTAGAACATCATCCGCATTTGTGGAAGCTAGTTCAAGACGTACTTTAGAGAGATATGAAACCATTTTACTCAGACGGAGGTCTGCAAGATTTTGTAGCGCTTTATTTGAAATTTCATCTTCCCATGCGTTTTTGATATCATTATAGTTGATTTCACTCAAGCAAAGCGACCCCCTTACTTAATACAAAGACTGCAGCGGCTATTGGTAGTTCCACAGACTCACCACTAAAAGGACCATACTTCTCGTCATTGATTACGAATGATGGAATCTTAGGACCCTTATGAAATCTAACATTCAAAGTTCCTTTATTAAAAGCTATAGCATCATTGAATGGATTGAATGTATCTAAATCGTCCCGAGTCAATTCAGTGACGGTAAACCCAGTCTTTCCGTTGATACTACCAATCAGACGAATGACTCTGTGAATATCATGCGTGACTGGTCTATCAATTTCACTTCCAAAGCGCTCTACAGATTTCTCTGCTATCTCTTGCCACGATTTTTCTCCAACACCCTTGACCTTAGGACTCAACACTGGACGCGGTCTCTGGAGCATATTTATTGCAATAACTCTCTCGTCTTTAAGGAGTTTCACCCATTTCTCTCGGCCTGTATATGTATCAATATTCTGAATAAACTCCACCATAGCATCTGCAATTTTGCCTGACCAGCCGGGGATGTCGCGAGACGGAATTGTATTCGTACCTCTTTGTGAAATGATAGCTTTGCTACCTCTAAATCCAGAACCCATTACGTAATGGACTATCTCTATACGTGCATTGGAATCTAATGTGTACACTTTAGGATCACGGACTCGAATGTGATATCCTCTATGACCACTGTAGTTGAGCTGTATCTTATCGGAATCAAAACCTAAATCATCTGTTAAGAACTCATCATAGAGTTTTATTGTATGCTTTCGTGCCACACCTAGGCATTTGCTACAAATCCATTTTCTTGTATTGAAACCGTATAACTTTCTGGAGGTTTTTGTTTTACAATCCGGACATGTTTTTGGTAAATTTCCACTTCCAATCTTACCACAGTTTGGATTATCACAATACCAAGCATCACCACAAACTGGACAGATTTCTGGAGGTTTTCCTGTTCCTGTTTTGCCACAGGTAGGGTTCTTACAGCGCCAAGAATCATGGTCATTTGCACATTTCAAATCTAGATGATCAGCATCTATGTCAAAAACTAGTTCAGCCCCCATCCATTCTTTTTCATGCATTTTTATCGCAGTTGGAAATCCATAGAATGCAGCTGAATGGTATACACTGTGGGGTGCAATTTTAACCAGATTTCGTAGTAGATTATCTCTAGATTTGTAACCTTCATGACGAATCCAATTAGTTACACTGACTGCTTTGGAATCACAGTTTGGGCACTTTATTACAGGCTGAAATGATTTTCCTGATTTGCCACACCCTGTTCGAACTTCATTTCCTGATTCATCACGACCAATCTGTTCACGGCAGCGCCAGTTATACTCCCACGCTTGGATTGCAAATTCGCGCGTATGAATTTGGTTTGGAACATCGACAGATTTTGGGTTTTCAGAGTAGTACTCATGAAATAGAAGTCGTAGCTTCATAGTTGTCGTTGTCTTTTCCTGATTCTGCACTGACATCGATTAGAACACTCCTCTCACGGACTTTTGTGTTTCGACTCTGAGTATAGATGGTACATTGACTTGTTCCACCTCTCAATTACGACAGGAATCGATTCAAGCTTGTCTATCTGCGTTCGACACGTGGTGCTAAGATGAAACTGATGGTTCCAGCTTCAGCAATTGGAAATTCCAACATCATTGGTTTGCTTCCAGTGAATTGAAGGATGATACTATCACTGGCAATCGCCTTTGATATCTCAGCTAGATAGTTAAGCGCGTACATAGCAGCAGATGGACCAGCACCAACCTTCAGCTGGAAAAGAGCTGGATCTTCACCTTCAGTGGATAAAGTAATCCTCGCTTCACCGGTATCGCCCTCACCTGTAAAGGTAAGTAGATTCTTTTCAGCACTTATCTTTACATGACTAGAAACAACACCAACATCTTTGATTGCTTGTTTGAATGCGTCTGCATACATCTCCGCCTTCACACCAAACTCCATTCCCGGCTTGTTCGTCTGACTATCAGGAGGTGTAAGAAGCTGAAGTTTGAACTGCCGTTCTGCCTGACCAATCATCTTAATCTCAAGTCGATTATCAGAATCATCAAGGTTGAACTCTAGATGTTCATCCCCACCCATTCGTTTGCTAACTCGGACAAGCTCATCAATTCCAAGGCAAATATCATACTCGCCCTTGCAGGTGTATTCTTGAAAAATTGTAGATGGAAGATTGAGGTCAACCATAGCAGCTTTGGATGAATCAAGCTGTCTCAATGTTATTCCGGATTCAGATACTCTAAAATGTGCCTCAGTTAATAGAGTGGCTAAAGCATCCACTATCTGTTTCCAGGTCTTCGTGCTGTCTAGGGTAGCGTGGAACATTATTCAATTATCTCCAATATCATTGTTAGGGCCTTTGGTCAAGCAGGTTTGAACATATTTTGACATGCGGTATGGCATTTAAAATGTACTTCTCGGTAAATGCATGTATCAATTTGTATTGAATTTTATCTACATTATCTTCTCTCTACACGGGGAGCAAGAAGATAACGAATCTCACCGGTTTCTCCAATTGAAAACTCAAGCATAATTGGTTTATGTGCTGCCATATGAAGTGTCAATGTATCACTAGATATAGCCTTAGCAATCTCTATCAGATAACTGAGTGCATACATTGATGTCGCCTCATTAATGGAACTGAGATTAAAGAGAGATGAGTCGTCACTACCAAGTTTCAAAACAACTTCTGCTTCTCCTGTATCACCAGCGCCTGCAAAGGTTAGTGTATCCGAGCTAGCCGTGACTTTCAAATGATTTGAAACCACTCCAATATCTTTCACTGCATGCTTAAAGGCATCAGAAAGCATCTCAGCACGATTTTCAAAAGAGGGGGATATTTTCTGAGTCCGCTCTTCTGGAGGAGTCAATAATTGGAGTTTGAATGTTCTCTCAGCATGACCAATCATTTTGATCTCGAATCGTTTCTCAGATTCATCAAGATTGAATACTAATCTATCATCTCCAGCCATTCGTTTACTCACTTTGACTACTTCAGCTATGCCTAGGCAAATATCATGTTCTTCAGTACAATTGTATTCCTGAAAGACACTTCTTGGTAATGTCATGTCAACCATAGCAGCTCGGGAAGAGTCATACTGGGTTAACGTGATTCCACTCGATGACACCACCAAGTGAATTTCCGTCAATAGTGTGGCTAGAGAATCTACAATTTGCTTCCAAGTCTTTGTACTATCAAGTGTAGCATAAAACATTACTATTACCCACTCATCGTTTTTAGAACTTTATCTTCCATCTCTAAGATTTCTTTGTACTGTTCAATATTGAGAGTATCAATAGGGTGTACAATGGTCGCGTTCAACCTTGCTTCCTTCTTTTTCTTTACAGTCTTGGTGGTTACGTCTCCAATAATGAGGTACTTCTTCTTTAGTTCAAGGGTCCCTTCAACGCTTACCCAAATACTTCCAGCTTTGTCAACTTCTGAATCATATAGATCTTGAACAAGAGCTGCACCAGGGCTTGAATCTACTACTATTCCTAAAACTCGAACTGGTCCATTAATCGAAGGGGAAATATTGCGAATAGTAGTAAGTTTTGATACTTTCTTTCTAGGAGTCTTCTTTTCCTCGGTCAAATCACATACGCCCTGTCTATTATCAGAGATTGGAGATTTTAGTCATGTATGGTTCATCATCTAGTGTTGCTATAAATGTGTCACTTAATAGTGACGCCAAGTGTGTTTGCACTTTGTACATCTATAGAACTCAGTTGCTCCTTCATCACCACGTCTCGTTTGCACCATCCAATAGTAAGCATCATTATTGCTACATTTAGGACAGCTGGCTCTAGTGACTGGCATTGGAATGGAATCATCCTCAACTACAATGATCTTATCTCGAGGTCCTTTCTCAAAATTTTGGGAAACTCTTAATCTTCCTTCGATTTCTTTGGTGTGCTCACAACTACGGCATTTCAAGACTCTTTTGCCGTCATCCTGTGTAAAAGCAACCATCATTGCACCACATTTTTCACAGAATTCCATAGGAACTGCTCTCCACTTCTGCGTCGCAGTTCTTTGTTGTCAATTAAGCGTTTTGACTTGTCACATTAAACGAAAAATTAAGGTAGGTGTTCAATATTACTTTCTAGAAACTTCTGAAATGATACAGCTGCAATCTCGCCCTCTTTCTTTCGACTGGTTGTGTTATCAATTTCAAGTGATTCTGAGAGAGAAACTACCATATCAGAGATAGTTATTTTCTCAGTCATCCACAAGTATGCCATAATTGCTTCGTAAGCATCACCAGCTCTTCCTGCATCAGTTCTACGGTTCATATGACGATATACAGTTGTTGCACGTATTGCACGAGCAAGAACACTGTCACGTACTTTTTCACCTGTTGGATAACCAAGAACTAAAGATTTGGCTAGAGAGTAGCAAAAATTGACAAGGTTGTCACCCACCTTTGCTAGACCTTTATCATGCATGATGCTTTCGACATTCTTGTGCGCAACAAAGCTTTCCCACATTTGGGATCACCAAGCAATTACTAGTCTACGCTGTGATCAGAAACAGCTTGCTTGAACTTTTTTCTGAACTCTTCAGTACGTGCAAGCATTTTCTCAAGGGCTTCTCGTAGCACAACATTTGATTGGCGCCTCTTTGTTCGCAATGTAACAATAGGGCTTGCAAGTAGTGGATGAGGAATATTGTATCCTGCAAACTCCACAGAGGATTCTTCGAGGAGTGTTCTACGTAGAAGATTCGGAAAAGAATGTCCTTCTCCACCAATCTCAAATTTCAGCTCAAATTTTGTATTTTCGACTGTTCTCGGTTTCAATTGCGACGCCTCCTATCATTATGCCGCCCACGACCCCTATCAGATCGTCTATCATCATAGCTTCGGCCACCGCCTCTACTACGATTGTCATATCGTCCTCCGCCTCTACGATCATATCTATCATCCCTGTCATAGGACCTACGACGAGGAGCAAGATCGGGTCTTGCTTCAAGACCAAAGAGTTGCCCATAATCATTAGCTACTTCTCGAGTTTCTCGATTTTCACATCTAAGGCAGAACATATTATTATTCGTGGTTAATGTGAGATAATTTCCACATCTAGAACATCTAGCCAGAATCACACCTAATTCCGGACCCACAACACTTAGCACAGTAGGAATTTCATGGGTGTTGACAGCTTTGGCTCGGACTATGTCAGTTGTCCGCATTACATCATGCATGCTCTTGACGTAACGCCGAGTCACGTTGCTGATATGTATTTCACCAACTAGACCGCTATGGAAGTCTTCATCGTTCCTTCTAACTATAGCAATTTCGGCACGCTGCTCGTAAGCATTGCCTACCTCCCCTATTAGAATATCACCGCTGACTGGAAGTGCAAGCTTCATCTTACCATCTGAATCAAGGACCTTGATACTGCGTTCTTTGAGGTCCATTGAAACTGCACCAGGTGCTGCAGCATATACAATGCCATCTTTCTCATAGGTGCCATAACTTGGCGACAGTTCTTCGATAACGCATAACTGTTCACCTGGTACCACAATGTCACCGCTCTTAACGTCAGCCATTCTGTTCACACTCTTTGGAACATATTCGATAGAGGTCTACATCGACCATATGTACTTGTTTTCTATGGTAATCGAACAATTTACCGATTGGAAATTGGAATGTTTCGATTTGTGTCACTCTTGCGCCAAGCTTCTCGACTTCCTTTTCTAGGAAGATTCTGTTCTTGTTTCCCGCAAGGTGTATGCTATAGGTCACATCTGCAATCGAGATTGCCTTTTTGAGGAATCTCAGGTCAGCACCTCTCTTCTTTACTCCGAACGGTGGATTACTGACCACAGTGTCGACAAGACCGTGTAGATGTAAAGAGGACACATCCCCTAATACCCAGTCTACAGTGTCTTCTGTTCCGAGCAATCGTGAGTTCATTTGTGACGCCTTTAAGGCTTTGCTTTGCACATCAATTCCAATCACCCTCTGAGCACCTAATAGTGCAGCACCAAGAGCAAATATACCATCACCACATCCAAGATCTATCACTGTCTTGTCTGTAATATCCCCATGCTCCATTTGTGCAGCAAAAAGAATTGCGGAGGCTATTGTAGAAGGAGTTGGATATTGTTCTAGAGAAACCTCATACTCACCAGACCGTTCAATTGATTCCAGTGTTATCTCCAAATCTCTAAGGCGCAATTAGTTCTCACCTTTGACTATTTCATCAAAGAACATGTTTCACTGTTTGATGAATGATTCTGTTGATACATCATTGAACTAATGATGGTTCCAGTAATACGTATGCTTATCAGGTCTACATGTTCCATAGGCTCCACAAGAAGTCCAGTGGAACTACCCTTTACTTCTAATGGAGTGTATATTGATGGAGAAACCCCTAGACAAACTGTTTGACAAGTTCTTGCAAGGTCAAGGTATATTCAAGGATAGAGATACCTTAAGACCTACTTATGTCCCCGAGGATCTTCCTTATCGTGATGAGCAGATGGGAAGCTTAGGGTCGATTCTTGGTCCTGCCTTGCGTGGGGCACCGCCTTCGAATATACTCTGTTATGGAAAGACTGGAACAGGAAAGACTGTTGTTTCTAGATATGTTCTAGACCTTCTGGTTGCAAAGGCGGAGGAGAGTAAAGTAAACGCGCCCCTTACGGCATATGTCAACTGTCGAATTGTAGGGACTAACTATCGCGTTCTCAAGAAACTATGTGATGATATCAATGCTACAATGCGTGATGGGTCGGATGTTCCTTTCACTGGACTCCCAACCGATGAGATCAGATCAATCTTCAAAAGAAAACTTGATTCAGAATCGAAGATTATGGTTGTTGTATTGGATGAAGTAGATAGTCTTGTAAAACGTGATGTAAACCAAGGCAATGATATCCTCTATGGTCTAACAAGAATGAATAGCGAACTGGAGAAAAGTCGAATATCAATCATCGGAATTAGTAACGACCTTACGTTCAAAGACATGTTGGATCCAAGGGTTTTATCCACTCTTGGAGAGGAGGAGGTCATCTTTGCACCGTATAACGCTGTTGAACTAAAGGGAATCCTACAGCAACGTGTAGAGACTGCCTTTAATCCAGGTGTGATAGGGGATGAAGGGGTCATCAATCTTGTTGGAGCTTTGGCTGCGCAAGAACATGGGGATGCTCGACGTGCATTAGATTTGTTGAGAACTGCTGGAGAACTGGCAGAAAGACGAGGTGATGAAAGAGTACTTCAGGGTCATGTTCGAGAGGCTCAGAAAGTAATCGAACGAGATGCTATCACTATTACAGTGAAAACTTTGCCAATGCAGTCAAAGGCTGTCCTGTTCGCTGTTTATGTATTAGCAAGCAAGGGACAAAGTGATATATTTACAGGTGAGTGTTTCAATGTATACTCGGAGATTGCTAAAGCACTTTCTCTGGATACTCTCACACAGAGACGTGTTTCAGACCTGATATCAGAACTGGATATGCTTGGTTTGATTAATACAACTGTAATCTCGAAGGGACGTTATGGTCGCACAAAGAAAATCAAAATGGCAGTCAGTAAAAAACAGATAGGTGCAATCCTAGATGATGACACCAGCCTTAACAAAGTTGCAAAAGATATCATGGGTTAATTCTGTTGTGATAGATCGTAGAAGAACTTGAGTTCTGGAGAACCTGTTTTAAGGTTCAAAAACGTGACAATTCCAGGTGTTGGGACTATACCCTGCTTACGCATGAAATCGGTCTGTGATTGAAATGTCCCTGAATTAATTATCTGCACTCCACGATAATTATCCACTGCATTGTGATGAGCGTGACCAAAATGAACAACATCTGGTGGGGTATCAATCACCATCCAGTCACGGTTTAATGGCGCTAATTCCGTCTTCCCACCATAAATAGGAGCAAGATGACGTTTCTTCAGTAGTTCTTTCATAGGCATCGCAGGTTTGGTGTAGGAAGCACCAGGAAGCATGGTTACAAGATCATCTAGACTGTCTCCATGCGTAATTAGGACATTCACGCCCTCAACAATTACCTGACTGGGGTCTCCAAGCATAGTAATGTTATCCAATTCATAGAGAGGTTCTGAAAAAATTCTTTGAATAGGTGGCTTGGGGAGAGCCTGGCGAGCTGCATCGTGGTTTCCAGGGATGCAGAATACTTTCACTCGTTTTGGGAGTTTTCGTAACTTACTTGCAATCAAAGCATATTGATCATACAGACTTGTCACTTCTAGATGATATCTTTGACCAGGATACACACTGATACCATCAACCAGATCTCCAGCAATAAAGAGGTATTTTGTATTTTCGACCAAAGTTTTGTCAGAATTATCAACATCCTTTCCGTTTAACCAAGCAATAAACTGGTCAAGTTCATCCCCAAGAAATTCCTGACTCCCACAGTGTAAATCAGAGATGAAAGCAGCATAGATATCTCTCTTTGCACGCCCAATTTGACGTGCTGTAGGAATATCAGGAAACACTACATCATCTGCAATCATTCTACCATCATTGTCAACATAGCCTGATATGCAAACAACCTCATCTAATAACAATGAATTAGCTTTTTCTGAAAGATGTTGACCCTTGAGTCCACTTATTTTAGAAGGAATGACACAGATAATTGATTCATTTGCAACTTCAGATGAACTTCTATTATTTGTAGGATTCTCCTTCTGATACTCCTCAAGATCGATTATTACATTCTGAGCCTTTGAAATTCTCTTATCCCTGATTATTCCTAAAACCATTTGACTTGGTGGACGTCTGTGCCGTGTACCATCACTGCTCAGTGACCCAGAACGTTTTGTAGGACTTTTCCTAAGTTTTGCAACACTTGGAGAGACTGCATTTTGTGTGTCAATCCGCGCCATGTAGATTTTCTTTATTCTATCAAAACGATCTCTGAACATTTTAAGAAAATCATCTATGGTTCCCTCAGATCCAACTGCATCATCATCTGGGTTTTTGTCTATTCTGTACTCCCAGTCATGTGTATCAGTATCAGGTTCAGAAGTAGGTAGAGGTTCTGGATAGTCGCCTTGAACCTCAGTGGGAGGTTCTATGGATTGTGAAAATGTGTCTTGTCCTTTAATGAGAGATTCAATATATTCCCTTGATAAAATAGATGGACTCTCAGCTGGATTCTTGACCAATATAACGGATTCAACAGTTTCCAAAGGAAACTCCAAGTTTAATATGAATTCTAACGCATCAGGTGTGATTTGGAATCCAGATTCTATCAGCAGTGCTAATATGTTTCGACGCTTTGCAGATGTCAATTGGTCATCGATGGAAGAGAGTTAGGTTCTTGTTTTAAACAAAACCATTATTGTAACATGTGGGAAGTGTAATAAGCGCGCCTTTCACAAGCATCTTGTTGCCTACTATCTCCAAGAGGTTAGCAACAGCTGCACAAATCCTGGTCGAGCTTGGACATCAATGAAACCAATAGTTGAATAAAGACAATTTTTGTATGGGCTTAATAGCTCCCCACAAGACCATATACCGAACCTGAATGTTAATCAACAGAGCTTACAGGTATGAACTGGACCCGAACAACATCCAGAGATTATCCCTTGCTCAACATGCAGGAGTAGCTCGTTTTGCTTACAACTGGGGTCTCGAACCACGAATCAAACAGTACAAGAATAATCAGGGTGACGAACGGTTCACTGACGCTATGAAGCAACACAAGCTCCTCAACTCTCTGAAGAAAACAGAGTTCTCATGGATGTATGAAACCTCGAAGTGTGCACCCCAGGAAGCCCTGAGAGACCTTCATCGAGCCTTCCAGAACTTCTATCGAGGACTCAAGTCTGGGAAGAATATCGGATTTCCTCGCTTCAAAAGGAGGGGAGTCAGGGACAGCTTCAGACTGACAGGGACCATCAGGTTCCATGAACGTGCAATTCAGCTCCCACGTATAGGAAAGATTCGAATCAAGGAGAAGAAGGAGAGCTACTATAATGGAAGGATCCTCTCAATCACTGTGCGAAGACGAGCCAACAGGTGGTTTGTTTCAGTCATTGTGGAGGAGAATATCCTTGACCCGCAACCTGTAAGAGGAGCACCAGTGGGTGTGGACCTGGGAGTGAAAACTCTGGCCACTCTCTCTGACGGGACCACCTTTGCAAACCCACAGGCCATGGGAAGACGACTGAGAAAGTTGCGACAGTTACATAGATCGTTATCAAGAAAGAAGAAGGGAAGCAAGAACCGAGAGAAAGCAAAATTACGACTTGCAAAGATGTACCTTAAGGTCTTCAACATCCGACAGGACACACTGCACAAGGTGACGACCTACCTTGCCAAGAGCCACAGTAAGGTAGTGAGCGAGGACCTGGGTGTGTTATGGATGCTGAAGAACCGAAGGCTTGCAAGAGCGATAGCTGATGTGGGGTTCTACGAGTTCAGAAGACAGCTGGAGTACAAGTGTGGGTGGTACGGTTCTGAGCTTGTCGTCGTTTCAAGGACCTTTCCTTCATCGAAGATGTGTTCACAGTGTGGGCACAGGAAGAAGGAGCTTTCTCTGTCAGAGAGAGAGTATCATTGTGAACAGTGTGGGCTTGAGATCGACAGGGATCTCAATGCTGCACTGAATCTGGTCGCCGTCAGTTTGCCGGAGACTCTAAACGCTTGCGGAGAGGAAGTAAGACTCTTAACAGATTCAGAGAATCTACTGAGAGCAGCCTCGATGAAACAGGAACCGAACATCATTCCGGACTCGATGTCCAAGAATGTATAGGTTTCGGGGAACAGTGATACTATGGTAAACATCAGAACATTGCAACAAACAGGCGGGAAAAGTGGTAGCTCATTCCTCATTATTTTACCAAAGGACTGGGTTGTAAGACAAAAGCTAAGCAAGGGCGACCCTGTCGTTGTCGCAGAACGTGAAGATGGTTGTCTGATAATAGACCCGCGTCTTCCAAAAGCAGGAGAAACACGTTCTACCATGGCGGAAATGACGGATAATCTGAGATGGGAGATTACAAGTAGGTATCTTCTTGGTTATGATGAGATTCGTATTGTTAGCAAAGAACTGATAACCAATGTTCAGAGAGATGAACTGAAACAGGTTATCAAACGATTCGTTGCATTAGAGATAACAGAAGAAGATGATTACCAGATTATTCTTAGATGTCTTGTAGACCCTGCGACTCTTCCTGTAAGTACAGTAATGAGAAGGATGAATCAAATTGCATCTCGGATGATAGCCGATTCATTGAAGGTCTATTTTGAAGGATTACAAGAGGGTGCTAAAGAGGTCATACAGCGTGATGAGGAGGTAGATAGACTATTCTTCTTGATAGTTAGAGAACTCAGATCTGCTGTTCAATATCCAAGAATGAGTGAAATAATGAAGGTTACTCCTGTAGAGGCCCTTGATTACAGGTTGGCTGCACAGTATATTGAAAGAATCGCAGACTTAGCGGTTGATATCGCACAGAGGGTTGATGAGCCCCTTGATAAGAAACTAGTTAAAAAATTACAGCTCATTGGTGAAACGGTGAGAGAGATGTTATCGGATTCTGTGAATAACCTCTTCAAATTTAATTCTAAAAGAGTTACTAAGGTAATTGAAGCTGAGAGATGGTTAATTCAAGAAACTGTAAAACTAAGACAGGATATCGTAACATCACTAAATGGACAACCACAAAATCAACTTTATGTTGTAGATAGTTTATTGAGAATGGGAGAGGCTGCCAAGGATATCACTGACCTCGCGCTACCTCATAAATAGAGGAAATCAATTTGACTGACAAACTCTTTGGTACATCTGGAATTCGTGGTTCGATTACTGAGAAATCGACAACTGACTTAGCATTAAATCTAGGTAGAGCGCTGGGTACCTTTTTGGAAGGAATAGGTACTGTTGGAGTTGGAACTGATGCAAGAACCTCGAAGGATATGCTAAGAAATAGTCTCGTTGCAGGATTACTTTCAACAGGCGTTAATGTGGTAGATTTAGGAATCGCGCCAATGCCTACTGTGGCATACTATAGTCAGGTCAATGGGATAGCGGCATCTGTTGTTGTAACTGCCAGTCATAATCCTCCAGCTGATAACGGTTTTAAATTCTTCAACAATGGAAGAGAATTTCTTAGAGAGGAGGAAGTATTCCTAGAAACCTGCATTGCTAAGAATCAGTATCATATAGCAAAATGGGATGAAACTGGAACGATTCGATTTCTGGATATCAAAGATGAATATCTGGATCATCTCAGAACTTTCCTATCACCTAGGGGAACAAAAAGTAATGGTACAAAGGTCTTGATTGATTTAGCAAATGGAGCAGCTACTGAATACACTCCTTATTTACTCTTAGACATGGGCTTCTCAGTTACCACGATGAATTCACATCAAGATGGACATTTTCCAGGAAGACCTGCAGAGCCATCACCTAGAAACCTAGGAGATGCTATGAAAATGGCTGCAAACTCAGATTTTGCTGTAACTGTTTGCCATGATGGTGATGGTGACCGACTTGCGGTAATCGATGAACAAGGTGAATTCATAGATCAAAATCGTGTCATTGCGCTCTTTGCCAGAGATGAGGTCAAGAGAAACAGCGGAGGGATTGTTGTGGCATCAATTGACACATCAAGTGTTATTGATGAACTTGTTACTGCTGCAGGGGGAACGGTAACCCGAATGCCTCTGGGTTCCCTTCAAGAGTTCCTTGCAACGGACAAGGGAAAGGATGTTGTCTTTGCTTCAGAACCGTGGAAACCAATCTTTACCAAAATGGGTGCATGGATGGACGGAATAGCTGGAGCTGCACGTTTCGTACAAATGGTAGATGAGCTGGGTGATGGAAGCTGTATGAAATTGATGGAAACAATTCCAAAATACCCGATTCTCAGGGATTTTGTACCATGCCCAGATAAAATCAAGCCGAAATTCTTATCTAAAGTGAAAGAGTTACTGGTTCCGAAGATGAGTGATGTAGAACAGATTCTAGAAGTTGACGGTATTCGGATAGAGTGCACAGACGGATCGTACGTTCTGGTTAGAGTTTCGGGAACTGAACCCAAGGCTAGAGTTTATGTTGGTGCAAAAGAGCAGGCTACAGTTGACAGATTAGCTACACTTACCAAGGATGTTATGGCTCAAGTTCTAGAAGAACTGCAAAGAGTGTGATATCGATTCTATTGTCGCATTGCTCGAGCTTTTGCTTTAACTACTGCTGCTTCATCATGCTTTCCTTGAGCATTCAGAACCATTCCTAAATAGTCGAAAGCCTCGGGCATGTAAGGTGATACTTCCACAAGTTTCCTAAATGATTTCTCAGATTTCTCAAGTTGTCCTTGTTTTAGATGAATTATTCCTAGAGCCATCCAACCTTCAAAAAATGCAGGATACATTTCAATACTCTTGTTAGCAGCTTCTTCTGCCTCAGAGTTTCTTCCTAAACCAATTAAGACCGTGCTTATTCCACTCCATGAAGTTGCATCTTTTGGATCAATCTCCAAAGATTTTCGAAAAGACGATTCTGCTTCAGAAAAAGAACTTTTGGATTTCAATACACATCCTAGAAGATTCCAGTTCTGTGCCATCGATTCACCTAGTTCTACAGCTTTTCGAGCTGAAATCTCAGCATCATCTAATTTTTGCTGTGCTAGTTGGCACCTTCCAAGTGCCATCCAACTTGTGGGGGTGTCTGGATCAACGGTTACCAGTTTCTTCAGGATTTTTTCTGCCTCAGTCCACCTACCTTGTCTTAGTAGATTTAGACCCTCATCAAAAAACTCCCAACGTTCATCAGATGCCATCTTAGTACCTCATTGAAGTAGATTATCTGAGCGATTTGTGCGTAGAGCCTATTTCAATGATTGTAATGAAGTGTTGCTGACGGTAAGATTAAATCGTAAAAAGTCTGGAGTTATAATGAGCCGGGGTCTCCTAGTGGCTATGGAGGCGGTCTCGAAAACCGTTACCCTTGTGGTCCGTGAGTTTCCGTGTAAATCAATTACACGGGGCACGAATTCAAGTCTCATCCCCGGCGCCATTTTCCCTTATTCTATTAGATGATTAGAATGTGAAGAGCGAGTATCCGTTTCCAAGGAACTTCAGCATATCACTATGACCGCTCAATTCTCCTTTCAGTGGAACACCAAGCTTCTGAGCAGCTTCAGTAGCTGAAAATGCTGCAGTACAGGCTTTGCATGCATGATCTATAATTCCAAGTTCCATAGCCTTTCCAAAGAGCGGGAGTTTGACTGAACCATCAGCAATCCCAATCAGTAGTTTGGGAGATGCACACTCAAGGACCGTAGTGACTTCATGACCTTTCTCATGGAAGTTGATTGCATTCAGAAGCAGATGATAGAGCTGCATCTTGTTATCGTCAGTTGCTAAGAATACGTACTTCATTATAATTCACAAGATAATAGGGAACGAAGATGATAATGAGTATTACTACAGAATGAGAATGGTGCGGAGGGTGAGATTCAGGAATCCAGCACTTTTTTAGATTGGGTGTGCCATAATACACGAGGGTTTTGAATTGAAACGACTACCTTTGGGACCAGTAATGTTCTTTCTTGGCATATTTGGTGGGGGCCTTCTCTGGCTGGTCCTAGTAGGGCTCAGGTTTGATTATCTCATCACGGAGGTTTATGATGGCGGGGGTCCAGGAGAGGCAATATGGTCCATTGATCCTCTCTTCACAATACTTGCCGCAATTCCAGGACTAATTCTGGTCTTTGTTGGACTTATTGTTTCAGTCCAAACCCAACCTGAACACCTTGAAGAAGTCAAACCAAAAATAGGCTTTCAACAGCTGAATTTACTCTATCTAGGAGAGATCTGTCTGTTTGTTACAATCATTGTAAGCTTCATCGGTTTTCTTGGTATTTCAGGTCTTATTGTTGAGATAGTTCAAATTTCTGCGATACTAATGGGGATAATTATGATTACATGTGTAACACACATGGCCTCTCTTGTTCCTAGGAAATCGACAAGTAGACTAGGTTCATCGAAGTTTTCAAGGAATACTGCAATACTATTAGCTCTAGAATTTATGATTCTTATTTCAGTGGTCTTAGCACTTCGATTATACACTTGGAGCTTTATCAGGGCAACAACCTTAGTAATTGCAACATCTGGGTTCCTAGGACTGCTTCTAATAACTCCTAATTTTCTGAGGCTCGAAAATAAGAATGGTGCGGAGGGCGAGATTTGAACTCGCGAACTCCTACGAGACGGGGACCTAAACCCCGCGCCTTTAACCTGGCTGGGCAACCTCCGCATCTTGGAGATTTGTGGAGAATGGACTCATTTTAACCGTTTTGTATCGACTAAGTCTTCACTCGTCTACGATTTCCCATGTGTTACTACAACGTGGGCAATGCCACTTCTTTCGATATTTGCCGCTCCCGACCACCTCTTTTTTGACAAGAGCGACTTCAGTAAATCCGCAACGAGAACAGACAGCAATTTCTTCTTCCATGACATCCAACTCATTCTGGATGAGGAATGTAAGTCATATCTAGTTTTCTTGAGTGTCCTATAAGGCAAGAATACGAGCCATGTCACAATGTTTTTATTCGACTCGTTGGATGTGCGCGCGGTTCCTGTGGCCCGACCATGGACCATTTCGTGATTCTCTGAACTCTTAGTGTGTTCAGTGCGAGTGTGATATTCAAATGTCCTCAAGAAGTAGACAATCAGCAGCAAGAACCCGGGATAAATGGCGAGAGAAAGTCTGGTATCAGATTCTCGCACCGGATTATTTCGATAACAAGGAGATAGGCACAACTCCAGCAGGAAATGCAGATTTGCTGATTGGACGAACTGTTCAACCTACATTATATGATCTGACTGGAGATTTCGAGAAGATCCACGTCAAATTGAGATTCAAGATACTTGAAGTCGCAGGTCAACAAGCAAAGACTACATTCTACGGGCATGAATGGAGTTCTGATTATCTTCGAGGTCTCGTGAGAAGAGGTACATCCAGAATTGATTGGATTGGGCCAATTCTAACAAAAGACGACTACCTGATGCGGATTTCAGTCATTGTTTTCACCATTACTCGTGCAAAAACAAGCCATGAGCATGCAGTTAGAAAAGCTGTGGAGAAAGTGATAAGGGCTCATGCAAAGAAACATGTTTTTGACGAGCTAGTTCAAAAAGTAATTCTTGGAGACCTAGCTACTGATGTCTTTGATGCTGTGAGAAAGATCATTCCAGTACGTGAGTGTGAGATTCGAAAGAGTAAGGTGCTCAAGGGACCTGAAGAGGTCAAGACAAGGAGAGCACGACTCAGAAGAGGCACTGCATCTACAAAAGAAGCAGAGTCATCATCTAAGTGAATTTTGGGGTAAGATTTTACTTACCCCTTCATATTTTCTAGTTCATGTAGAGACTGTAAGAGCAGGACCATTAGATTAGCAAGTTTGGTCAATGCTTCAATATCATTTTCAGATTCTACAAGTTCATTCAAAGCTTTCAATTTGTCAATCAGAGTTTTTCTAAGTTCAGGAATCAATGTTCGAACAGCCTGTGTTTCGACTTCTTCATCTGATTCTGCATAAACTACACGTCGATCGCATCGTACACAATAGATGTCATCTTCTATCTTGAATAGAGGAGAACCACATTGAGGACATGCATCTGCAAGCATTGTTGCTCCACGGCGGAGAAGCTCGCCCATCTTTTTGACCGAAGCATCATCTTTGTTATCCATTGCAAGCACTAAGATATTTTGTAATGCTTACGATATAAGAGATGTTCGACCGCATATCGGCGGACAAAATGAATACGTCATTATGAAAACGTTGATATGGTTACTATCAGTGATTGTCCTTGTTGATTCGCACTCCATTCGTGCGACAAGACTATTTCAGAGGTGAGTCCATTGGACCCCGAAACTCAGAAGAGCATCGATCAATCTAAACATCTTCTTAAACAGATATCCGAGGATTCCTCAGTTCCTAGGAACATCCGGCGCGCAGCCAATGAGGCTATTGCAGTCCTTGAAAACGAAACAGACTCTCCTGCCGTGAGAGCGCAGAACGCAATATCCATTCTGGATGAACCAAGCCAAGACCCAAACTGTCCTAATCATGCCAGGACCAAGATTTGGCACGTATCCAGTCTATTGGAGCCAATTCGTGATTAGGCCAATTGAGGCCTCATTTATGAAGCGCAAAACCCAGCCATCCGCATATGGTAAAGGACTGGTGCCCATTGATAGGGTCAGTGTTTACTAATGATTAAGGCGAGGATAAGGGGAATCTATTCACAATCATTGACGCAGATAATGCTGCAGAACCATTTTGAAATGGTTCAACCCACCCCAGAAGTGGCAAGAAGGTTTGGGCTTCCTTATAGCAGCGATATTCCTGATGTTGACATCTGGGATAGAAGTGATTTGCAGGGTATTGTAGCTATAGCATACGAATCTATTTTGCATAAACTTACAGATGTTCTTCGAAGACGGATAGGTGGTGTAATCACCAGAACGCCAAGGGTGGCTAAGAGCTCTATCTATAGAGGTGTTGTACAAGGTAGGGATGAAAGAACTGGACAGACAAGAGTAAATCTAGGATTGATATCAGGTCTCATTCCCGATAGAGGACTTCAACGAGGACAACATATGATGGTCCAAATTCGAGCCCATGATTATGGTCGTAAAGCGCCTGTTTTGTCCTCTAGCATTACGATACCGGGTCGTGCAGCTGTGCTTCTACCGGAACCAGTTGTAAGACTTAGCACTAAAATCAAAGACCAAGATGCAAGACGTAATCTTACAAATCTTGGTAGAAGGATACGTGAACATACTGATAATTGGGGTATCTTATGGAGAACTTCTGCAGAGAATCTTACAGATAAGGAACTCCAAGATGAAGTTGATGATTTATTGGATACTACTCAGGGAATCTATAACAAATACAATGATTTAGAATCTACAGGAATTCTGTTTGAAGGAACTAGTAATGCAGATATCGAGTTCCCTGCAGAAGTGAAAGAGGCCCTTGATAGAACCCGTGCTAAAATTAAACCCACGATACAACGCCACCACTTCTACAAGAGCGCAGGATACACATCACTAGTTGATCTTGCAGAAATGGTTATTGAAGACCGTCCCGAGGAGCGAAAATACATCACTGCCAAGCTAGATAAGATTGTATCAAGGGATATACCACGAGTAGATGACCCTGTTAATATTGAACATGTAAAGTTAGATGGTCGAAATATTGTCCTTGCACGGGGTAGAGTGATTGAAACCACAGTGAACGGATTTGTGATAAGAAGACAATTCAGACATACAAGTAGAAAACTCAAACTTGTGAAAGAATATTCAGATGATGTGGATGTAGTGGGAGATGAGGGAGATTATGCCATGACCCACGTGAAACCTGGAGCTCTCACTCTCTTCACAAATTATTATTCTAGAACTGGTGAACTGAAAGGTACTTACGCTAATATCAATACAGGTGTAGAAGTATATCCAAGTAACGGAACCAGTCCGGGTAAGATTCGTTATGTTGATCTTGAAATTGATGTTGTACAAGCGCCTGTAGATCAACCACCGAGGATAATTGATCAACATCTACTCAAACGTGCAGTGCAACGAGGTTTCATTACAGAAGAGATGGCTGAACAATCTAGAGAACTAGCTGATACAGTATCAAAACAGATGAGTGAAGGAATAAACCTGATTGGTGAATAATTTAGCAATTCATTCTGTATTACTAATAGATTTTGATGTTCTTAGGGATAGATCAATTGCACTCATGATATCTTCAAGTGTTGCTCCAAGACTGCTAATACTTCTCTCACACTGTATTGTGATTAACAATTTTGTTCTTTCTACAGAACAAGTGATTGTTAGACCTCTTGGTAGGGGTGCATTGTCTGGAGTGATAGCTTCTAGAGTCCGTTTTGCTATATCGGATGACTGAAAATCAAGTTTGATTGTTGCAATCATTTCTTATCAGCACCCTTGTTCAGTTGAACTATCTTCTTGAGTGCAGTTTCTTTCTCTTCTAAATTCCCCTTGATTGTTATTGATTGGGGTGATGTAGCTAGTAATTCTATGCTACTGGAGAGAAATTCTCGAATAACTATTTTGATATTCAATTTAGATGATGGCCAAACAATTGTATATACCTCGCCATTATCTAATGCTACTGGACGGACTGAATCAACAATTCCAGACTCTAATGCAATGCGTCCAACATCAGGAAGAATTTCAATCTTGGAACCAGTTAGTGTGACAATTGTTGTAGTAGTTGTAGAATCACCTTTCAAATTTGATTCAAGACGATGAATTGTGGATATTACATCCTTGTGGTGGGTCATATGACTGTCAATCAGGTTTCGTAATGCCCTTCCACGGTCTCCAAGTAACACACTAATTAATGCCCCTAACTCATTTCGAGTCCATGCAGTTGCACCTATTGTTTCAATTCCCGAAACAAATCTAATCGGACTAATATCACGTTCACGAGTAATGATATAGTCAGTACCGAGTAATTGGGGAATTGTACCTGGATCTAGTCGCGTGATTAGTACTGATGTAAGTCGTTGTGCCTCAGAGGAGTTTAGATTGCTTAGTGGAGTTCTGAGCTTTTGGATAGGTATCTCAGCCTCGTTTAATATCGCATCACAGACTTTTTGATTTCCACTTATTGTTGCCAAGTAAGGATGAGTGCTGTAAAGGAGAGCTTCGTCAAGTGGAAGCATAGTTACTCCAAAGAGCTTGAATCCCTTTCTTTCTTCGATTAATCCATTCTTTTTAGCAAGTTCAATGATGTCTTTGTTTGCTCCCTTCTTTGATTCATTCATACCACCATGGAGCAATGAACCTGCAGCTGCTAGTTGAAGATTGTAGTCATTCATGTCTTTCAAGGATTTTGCAAAAACATAACCTGCTGCTGCCACTGTGGAATCAGTTCCAAGCGTGAATGAATTTACCTGTTCTGACTCAGAGGTCCCGCCAATAATTAAAGGATAGCCTTTACCCTTCTTGATTTTCTTTTTTCCAAGAATATCAATCCCAACTATGATAATTGCAGAGGAGCTGTATTTTTCCCTCAATGTATTAAGCGTATCAATAGTCATTACTGGTTGTTGAAATGAAATATGGAAAAGAGATTTCAATCTCGAAATAGTCTGGGAAATAATTGTGCTTGCTATTACAGCTTCAGGATATGGAGAAGTCACTAGTATGTTTTGATCACTTGTCTGGAAATTGATAGTTGTACAAACCTTCTCTAAAGTCTTCAGAGATGGGGGTTTCTTTGCTGTCATGCTCATCTCAAAGGAGTAGAGATATGTTGGTCATGATAAAACTATCTTAAGAGAATAGCAGCTTGATCAGGACTGTACTTCCAATCTACAGGAAGAACTCGAGTCCTCCGATAATACTTTGAAAGTCTGTGAATTTTACTTTCAACAAGCTGAAGACCGCGTTTTGTTACAAAATCCTTCTTGTTATCTTCAAGGTGTCTTCGCATAGTTTGAGCTCTTGCAATCATATTTCTAAGGTCTTCTGGAACATTTCGTGTTAGGCTATTTTCGAGAAGAATCTCCCTTATTTTCTTACCTGCCAATACTTTCACAAGTGGAACACCATATTGGTCTCGAAGAATCATACCAATCATAGAGGGAGTATTACCAATCTTAGCTAGCTCAATCACCTTGTCTTCCACCCACTTAGCGTCCTTTTCTTTGTCCATCCATTCAGGCACGCGTAAGGTTGAAGGACGATTGCTACCGGATTGGCCCTTGCGTCGTGTGTGCATTCTTGCCATTGGAACTACCTCTAGATTATCTATTCCCCAAAAAGTATGGGTCTGCCCCACGGCCTAAAGTTGTTGATATAAAGATTACCTTGTGGTGAACTAATGATATCTTCCCCGCTCACGAATTTCTTCCATACGGGAGAGAATGTCCATGGCGTCTTTGCCTAAAGAGTCTGAATAGCCTCTGATTGTAGCTTCAAGCATACTTTCCTGTAAATCCCAATGAGTTGTTTCTAGAGCTCTGTGGATTAGATGCAGGTCTACTCCTTTCATTTCAATAGTAGCATTCATCTCTGAGAGTCCAAAGTCTATTAGCCATAGCCGTGACTCTGAATCGATTATCAAATTGCTAGTCGTAGGGTCTCCATGAACTACATCACCCTTGTGTAATAATGCAATCGAACGTCCAAACTCAAGACAAAATCCCTTCAGTTGGTTTTCTGTAAGGGTACTAACGAGCTGTTTAAACTGGACACCTTCTATGTAATCCATTAGAATAGTAAAATCATCTAGATCTACTGCGTAAACTGCTGGTGTACGTACTCCAAGAGTCCGAGCAACTGACAACATCTTGCATTCTCTACTTGTTCTTGTTTTTCTAAGATGTGAATCAATATCTTTGAAGAGATATGGTTTTGATTGACGCCATTTTAAAACAAAATACTGATTCCATCTCTCAATCCTGTAGATGACAGACTCAGCACCTTGGGCAATGAGTTCTTTCAATTTCATGCCCTCCAGATAATATCTTGTTCATCAGTACGCCATTTGGGGAGCACCTGTGAATCACTAATCTCAATTGTGTGTCCAGCATTGAACTGTAGTATCCCGTTCCATGCTATCATTGCTCCTTGATCACCTGCTAGCGATGGAGAAACCCTATGAAATTTCACATCATGACGTTTTGAAACTCCTTCAAGTATCTCTGTGAGACGATTGTTTCGAGCTACACCACCAGTTAGCAGAAGTTCTTGTTTCTTTGTATGGGCAATAGCTCGTTCTGCAATTTCTGCTAGCATACCAAAGGCAGTTTCCTGAACACTGAAACAGATATCGGGAATCGGAATGCCCTCAGAGAATAGTTTCTTTGCAGCAGTTAGCATTCCTGAATAGCTTAGATCCATCCCTTTCACTGAGTAAGGTAGACTGTGATAGTTAGTTCCTTGTTTCGCAAGTTTTTCAACAATTGGTCCAGCAGGAAATCCCATCCCAAGCTCACGTCCTAAGACATCCAGCATATTGCCAATAGCTATGTCCAGTGTTTCACCGAATGTTCGAAATCGACCACCAGCGTAAGCTATTACTTGACTATTTCCACCTGAAACATATACTGTTACTGGATCCTTGAAACGGGATTCAAGACAGCCGATTTCTATATGTGCAACACAATGATTAACGTCTACAAGTGGTACGTCTAGTTTCAGTGACAATGTTCGAGCCATAGTGGCAGTGGTTCTCAGGCAAGGACCAAGACCAGGACCTCTAGAAAATGCAATAAAATCAATATCATTGTAATTGATTCCAGCTTTTTCTAGCGCATTATTGATTATGCTAGGTCCTAAATCAGAATGGTGTCTGCTAGCCTCTCGTGGGTGAATTCCACCCTGAGCAGGTTTCAACATATCCCATTCATTTGATAGTACACTGCCATCATCTGTAACGATTCCTGCACCAAAAGAATGAGCAGTTCCTTCAAGTCCCAGACAAATTAGTACCAACATACTTACCTCAGGCTATTAATCTTCTAACGTGAGTGGACTCTCATTTCAAATTGACTCTTTCGCTTAAACCAAAAATAACCTCATGTAGCAAAGGCTTTATAATACTCCCAAATGGCCTCTCTTGAGAGGTGCACTATGTGTCCGAGAAAATGCCCATTAAAGCTCTTGAACAGCAACTAAATGAGGTTATTTCTGTCAAGCTCAAGGATCAAAGAATATTCCGAGGACACTTGACAAGATGTGATATGTATATGAATCTCACACTTGCTGATGCTGAAGAACTTGAGGATGATGAAACAAGAGCAAAGTATGGTCAAGTTCTGATTAGAGGTAATAATATCCTCTGGATTCATATAACCTAAGTAAGCATTATCGTTCGATTTCTCTACGGTATTTTTCTACCAGCTCTACTAGCTGTTCCTCACCTTTCAATCGAGCTTGTTCACGTACACCTTTAATGAACACTTGGAAGATTTTGTCAAACTTTTTACGACTGATAAATGCAAACTCATCAACTCGTTGTAGCTCCACATCTTTTGCATCAATAACAGGGATTAGTGCTTTTACTAATTCATCTTCAGAAAGGTGGGACAAGGGTGAATCGATAACCAAAGCGCGTACCTCGCGCTCAATGAGTATACCTGCAGTTTGAGGACCTCCTCCTGAGGCATCTTCAAATAAGATAATATCCCCTTGTTTTAGACCGACTTTCTTACTGTACTCTTCTATACTTTCACGAGTGAATTGAGGAATCACTTTGACAGCAAGCATATCTCCACGCATTTCGAGATGCTTTACTCCCTTTAGCAACTCAAGTCTAGATTTCAAGGTCTTCATCTGTTTGTTAAGGCGCTCAGTTTCTCGTTGTGCCCTCTTTAGAGCAGTCTTTGATTTTGCGACCTCTCTATCACGTTTTATCTTCCAGTAGTTTTCTTGATTAACAATATCTAGACTATCAGATAGTTCACTCTCACGAAATTTGAGAAACTCTACGAAACGTTTGAGATCATCTACGTTATCAGTAAGTAGACTATTATCAAGAGCTAACTGCTCAGTTTTAACCCAAAGTGCATCAAAGCGCTCTTGTGTCAGCTCCTCTTCTGGTTGTGGTTGTTCTTCAGGGATGGTTTCAAGTACCTCGGAGTCCATACGCTCCAAGGTTGCGCGTGCTTCATTGATTGATGTACCTTTAATCACCAGAGCTTTCAGATGATTTCGATCTATCTTGAGTTGTTCCTCTCGAACCATCCGATCTATCTGTTGCAATTTTGATTGTATTGATCGATATGCAAATACAGCTGCAGTCAGAGCATCACGTTCATGGGCATTGCGTACTCGAATTTCATCAGAATATTCTCTTGCCAATTCTTGTTTTTCTGAAACTGGGATTGGTTTTTGTGGTGTGTATACTGTGGCATTTACCGTACTAGCAATCTTCTCTACGAAATGAGGTACCTGTGGTACGTCAGAAGCAATCATAACAGGTATACCTTTTTCATAGACCTCCCGTATCATATCAGCCCTAGTTAACCTCTTTCTACTTCTTAGTGCCTGTACTTTTCCGTCCAAAGAAAGAAGACAGTATGCTGCTGTTGTTCCAGGGTCTATTCCGAGTATGAAGTATTTAGCTTTTGTGCCAGAAATTGTTGATTTAGGTTCAAGAGGTACAAATTCTACACGTTTCCGAACAGGCGAAATCAGGACTTTCCAATCACCACCTTTCTTTGATTCAACTAAACTTCGAATAACAGGAAAAGGTGCGTTAGTCACCAGACGTGCACTTGAATATCCAAAATCTGATTTCCGTATATCAATGTCATAATCAATATTCTCATCCTTTAGTTGAGACTCTATGAAGCGTGTCATCTGTTGAATCTCTGAATGAATTCTTCGCCGGAATCTATTAGCGCTCTGACCGCCACGTCCAGGTTTCTTACCACGTGATACCTTAATCTCACTTTGCTCACTAAAACATTCCAGTGAATGACCTACACCTCTAAACGCAAGTTGAGTTACGATGCGAGCAGACTCTAATGCATTAGGTTTACCTTTAACATTAAGACCATGGCGTCGAGCTAATATTTTGAGAGCTATTTGGCGCGGAGGAATGCCAGTCACTTGAACTATCCGTGTTTCAGTAGGAATTCTATCAACCAAACCAAAGAGAGATTTGCTATCAGGGACTATTTCAAAGATATTGTCTGTGCAGAGCCACTTTGGATTTATTTCCCGAGTCAGTTTCAAGAGTGCTCCTCGTGATATCTCCGGATATTCGTTGAGAATGACCCCATCACGCATTATCACACATGCAAATTTTGGCGTTTTTTTAGATTTAGGACTATGTGATGGTAGGATATCAAAACCAATGATGAATACGTTCTCATTGTCATCGCTCATTTGTTTCAGCACTCACTCAGAAGGTAATATTCTGAACTGGCTATCAAACTATTTGTCTGTTCAGTTATCAGTAGAATCTTAATGCTCCTCAAACAACAAGTATAATAAAGGCGCGCTTGAGCAACACGGCAAGACTTTCTCGAGGTGCAACAACTGTCCGAAACATTACAAATTGATAACAAAGATGCAATACTTAAGATTGGACGTGCCCTATCATCTGGGACTAGGCTAAAAATTCTACATCTTCTTCTTCAAGGAGAGAAAGATGTAACACGAGTAGCTCGTCACCTTGGTGGTACAGAGGCTAATGCAAGTGCACAGATTAAAATCTTGTACGAAGCTGGTTTGTTAGAATGTAGATATGAACCAGGTCAGCATGGTCTGAAAAAGATATCAAAGACAAAAGTGAAACGTATCACTATTGACTTAGATTGAATTGGTTACAACTAATTCTATTCAGCTGGAGAGTTTGCTTAACTGACAAGATGGGCTTTCCAGCGACGTATTCTTTTCAAAATATTATCTCGCTCTTCGGTCCTGATTGCTCGTTTTCCTCGTGCTTTTAAGAAATTCAGGACTATATCCATATCACGTGCGACTTTTTTCTTTTTCTCATCATCATCGATAAGATATTCCTTTGCAGCCTGAAGGTATTCCAGGATTATGTCTGCAGTTGCTTCTCCAGTCCTCAGTTCACGAGCTATGGGATCAAGAACTCTACTTACTTTGGCATTCGATGAACTTGAATCCGAAGAATCAGTGATAGGACCATTTTCATCTGCAGTATCTGTAATTTCTTGAAGAGTATGTTCTGAGTGGGAATTTGTATCTGGACTATCTTCCTTTATTGAATCAGAGGATGATTCTATTTCAACTGTATCATTTAATGGTTTTACTTCAGAGAATAGAGGTACAATAGAGGGAGGCATATCAGCAGGGAGTCCTGTAACTAGATGAAGGCGTTCTCTCAATTCTCGTAACTGATCAAAGAGTTCGACTAGACCGGATTGCATATGATCGATTAGTTGTCGGATATCATTCAATTCGTCATCATTCAAGGACTTGAAGCCCCCAGAGTATTTCACTAATGATTTTAATCTATGGTCTTATCAGGATTGTGGGGAGGGCCTCATTTATCTGCTTTTTTCACCGCTTCAGTAAGACTCAATGCCAATCCATCAGGCTCATACTTTCGTTGCCTTATTTTTACAAAAGTTGGAACGGACACTGTTTCTCCAACGAATAGAGCTTCCCCAATCTCAAGTGTAGTGATTGCATCTAACGATGACCGATCAATACCCTCACTTGACCTACCGATATGTTCCAAGTCATATGGATTCGTACATCGTAGAATAGCTTGATTGCTACATTGGCTAAGCACGGTTGTTGATAATTTAACAGGTCTTTGCGATATTAAACATAGAAGTGCATGGAATTTTCTACCTTCTCTAGCGATGGTTTCAATACGGCTCTTGGGAAGAGCTAACTCATGGCGACTCTCTGGGCAAAACTGATGAGCCTCTTCTAATATCAATAATACTGGTGGTATTTCATTTCTTCTTCTAAGATATAGGAGTTCGCTTGCTAAATGAGCAACGACTATCTGTTTTTTCTTCAGACTAATGAAATCACTAAGGTCGATTAAAGTGATTTTTCCGGGTTTTACGATGCTTTTTACATCAGGAACAGAGCTCTTCCCAAAAAGACGTGTGTCATCAAGATTGATTAGCCATCCAATAAGCGCTTCTCTCGTATTTTTACTGATTGTTTCATTTTCCCTTACATGAGTTACAATATCTGCAAGGGTATATCCATCTTTCATTGTCCCACGCATTTCAGAGATGACTCGTCTGAGATCACGCACTTGAATTGAACTCATATCAGCGACAAGAGAGCTTATAGTTTCAGCAGCAAGTGACTGAACAGGAATCTGGATATGAGAGGCTCTTATGTGCTCAACTTGAAACTCATTATCAGAAAGTCCAAGATCTTTCGGTTTGATATCCTTGAGATAAGTATACTCACCATGTACATCTACAACCACTACAGAAAGTCGACCTTGTTCTTTCTTCCGCGAAATAATTTCTTCAAGTAAAACTGAAATGAAGTAAGACTTTCCAGCTCCGCTCATTGCCAGTATGGCAAGATGCTTTGATAATAATCGGTTGATTGATGGTGTAAATTCTAGATTATGGTATGCAAGGTTTCCAAGATGCAAACCCTCTTTGTTATCCAGTTTGAGAAACGCAGAGAGTGTATCTTCATCGATTCTTCTGACCACTGCTCCTGGTGATACCGCAAAATATGGACGTGCAGTTCGGTTCTCAACCCATAGTCCTAGAACTCTTGTCTTTGCAATCGTATACTGCCATCTATCTGTAGGGAATATTGCGCGTAATGGTTCTCCCCTCGATTGATACTCTCGAACAGCCTCAGCATGTTGGTAGTATCTATTTGTGCGAAGTAAATCCTGAACTCTGGCAATTACAATTCCATTATCTGTCACAACAGACACAAATTCTCCCCGTCTTGCAATGATTTCCTTTGGACCACCTTCTAAAACAAAGGAGAATTCCAAAACATTGGGTCCTTTGTCTGTGCTGATAACAGTTCCAAGTCTAGCAGTCATTTCATACTCTGTCAATAGTAATTAACCTCCTCCGAAAGGATTTCTGGAACGTCTCTTCTCTAAAGATGTATATGTGAGACCTGAGAGCGCCATTAGTCTGTCAACAATCAATTGTGTTTCATTCAATGATATTTTAGCCCTAGTATCAGCTTCAAGAATAGGTGCAGGAATACCATATTCTGGATGTTGCCAAGAAAGGGGGAGTATCGCAGCTAGTGCGCGATCGATCTTCCATACATCTTCAGAAGTTCCATCAGTTAGTATCTCTATTCTTAGAGGGAGATCATCTCTAGCAGTCTTTAGATATGTAACCCATATTGATGATGCCCAATTTGAAATATCTTCAGAAAGTGGATTTGAATTGAGCTGTAGCTCAGAGGAGTACCTGAAGATGAAAGAACGCTCACCTTCTTCCAAATACGTATCAAGAATGTCACAATCTCTTGTAATTTTCAAGAGCCAACGATAATCAACGCCCTGCATCAGTTCAAATATTGCTGGTTTTCGAATGATATGTGGAAGTATATCGCCTAAGAGATTAGTAACTCTGCTGGATTTGCTGTCTTTTACAATTCCAACAAGAGTAGTTCCTCTCTTTCGAGCCTTGTTGTACAGTTGTTTGTATAATGCAATGACTTCTTGGAACTTCTCAAAAACAACAGATCCAGTTTGAGGTCTGTCTCTGGGATGATAGAATAATGATCCATCAACAAGAATGATATCTGTATGAAATTCTTCAAGAACAGCAAGAGTCACTCTGAGTTCTGTTGCTACCCTTTCTAGTGATGAAAGTTGATCCAATTCTGCACCAGAAAGTGTAAGCATCATCGGTCTAATCTGAGGTTCGGGAAATGGATCAGGATAGAACTCTACATTGGGTCCTTCCTCTGGTCCGAATTGGAAGATGACCGCAATACCTCTTGTCAAAAGAAGGTCCATTGATCTAAAGCGTCTGCGGACTAAGCCTCCGTCTATACCTGCAATTTTCAGACCTGATAGACTAGTAGGTTCAATCTTTTTTGTAAAATCAGAGTCAATGATACTGGATGCGATTGCGGGAAACTTAGCCAGATTAATTGTATCTTTGATGCGTTCCATGACCTTGCCAAATTGGTTTTTAGTGGTCTCGATTCGCTCTATCTCTTCAACGAGTTGTGATAA
>JAUWOU010000203.1 GCA_030612005.1 Candidatus Thorarchaeota archaeon
AAACTGACAAGGTCCGATTGGACAAAGTGAAAAACCGCGGACTCTCCGGAACCTGATGATTGTTCCTTTGCGGAGAGTAAGGACTTCCCTTTAGAAGAAGATTTCTTCTTCCAGGCTTTCAGTCGCGCGCTTCGTACCGCATCCACAGCACTGGCCCACTTACCTAGTCCTTTCATATCATTCAGTGTTGACAGGAGTATATGTACTCGTACAATATGGAAACCTTACATATTTTCTTACAATTTTCAATAGCAATTATTTACGAATTTGTAAGATTTCTTCTCTCCAGAGCTGCCTTAACAGAATTTACTAATTCACCCTGAAATGGAGGTATAAGATATTGATTGACTATTGATATCAACTCATTCATTCTTTGAATTGTTCTTCGTTCCCTTCGCTGGTACCAGTATGAATAGGAACCTCCACTCGTTCTTTGTTTCCATCTGTCCGCCTCTTTTCGTAGCTTATCGATTTTCTTCGCAAAGAACTGATGGACAGCAATCATCTGACCTACTCCCTTTATTTCCAACATCTTGGTGACTGCACTCCGAGAAGGTCTATCATATCCTATACGTTTGATTATATCCGGTGCATTAGTTCGAACTACACGCTGCCCCTCTTTGCCTAATTCGTGCAAAGCTAGGACCGATGCTCTCACGACCGGTTTACTCTTGTGTCCGAGATACGGAGTGAGTAGATCCACCATTCCTACGGGCTCTTGTTTTCCTAGTGCTTGAATTGCTGTAGCTTTGATTGTATTTCCACCGTTTTCTACAAGGTCGAGGAGGACCTCTTTGCATGCGGGAGCGAATATTCCGTTCATCGCTTTGATGGTGGCTTCTAGGTCTTTTGTTAGTCGACGTTGTGGAAGCTTCACTTGCTCCTTCAGAGCGTCAATTGACGAAAGATGACCTACATTTCCAAGGGCATTGGCAATACTGATTTTCACACGTCGATTCTGCTCAAGGGTAAATCTATGGTGGAGAAAGTGTAGGACCCTTGAATCTCCTGTACGCCCAAGATTTCGTGCTGCTGTGCTGCGATTACCTGGTACTTTGTACAGTGCAAGACGAACCGCGTCTGCGAGAATGTTTGCTGTTTCTTTCGTGCATCTGCTCTTGAAGATTGGACTGCTTCCGAGAGTTCGGTATCTCTTGTCCATATCAACTTCTGATGCAAACTGTCCTGTGAGTCCTTTCACTGCCTGTGCAGCAGTATCGGTGATGCTCTCGTCAAGCCAGGTGCTCCGTCGATAGCGACGCCAACCGTATCCATATCCAGTTGTTGTAGTATTTTCGTGTGGTTTAGACCCCTCAATCATAAGAATTGTAAAACCATAGAAGGTTCCTAGCACGTCAATCCTCGATGGATTCTTCTCAAGCTGCTCAAGCTCGCGTTTCCGTGCCTCGATAACATCACTCACCAAGATTGCGTACGGGGTCTTGGCCATAGCTTCGACGTTAAGGAAATAGGTATGCTTCTCCGCTATCTGTTCTTTCAGAATCTCCATTGCTCGAATGACTGCATCCAGTCGGACCTCATGAAGCGTGGATCCCTCTAAGGATGAGAACTCGCTGAACATGTTGGTATCTGTTCCGCCTACCGCCTCCAGCTCCAAGAGTGCCACCAGTGCATCTCGAGCCTTACCAGCCGAGCCAGTGGACTGGATATGCATCAGAAAATCGTTCCAGCTGTCATTCTCGATGTATTCATAAGCTCGTTTTTCTAACTCAGAATAGTTCCTTCTTGTGACAAGATTTGGAATAGTTTCCTGCTCCATCGTAACTCCCAATGTTAGTGGGCTGTGGAGGTATATTAACCACACAAATTTGCTTTAGTTTGAATATCTAAGTCTCCTTAACCTTTGGGCTTAGTGCTCTTTTTTTCTGAGTAGTTTCTAGTAACATAAGATTAGAATATTAACTAGATTCTTCTTACAGATTAAATCTGAATCGTAAAAACTTTGGATTTTGTAAGTGAGTAGTCAAACGGATTGATAGAACTCCTAACACCTGGAATCTCATAGTGGAAGAGCCTGAAGTTTATTGTGGAATAATTTCTGCTTCCATCGATGGACCAGTCCAGAAAGAAACCGGTGCACATTTTCTCAGACTGGGACCTCACTAGAATCAGGGGTAGAATTAGTTGATGAATGCTGAAATCCGTTCTTGGCGTTTCTGGATGTGATTGTTTCGTTTCAAGTACCACAATTCGTTGTTCTGATTCAAAATATCCATCTACCTCTACTAATGCATCAACTGGATATTTATTGGATTTTATCTTGAATTCACCTTTGACTCTGGTTTTCAATCTTCCACCGAGAGAGAAGATGTCGTAAGGTGAAAAACAATCCATCAAGAAAGATTGAAAGATTCCCATTCCCCACGCTAGATGTATCCCAGTTTCTTCGTTGATTAAGGTTGAATCTTTCTTTGTCAGAACGCTCAATCTTGGTATTGGTTGAAATGGCTTCCCTCTATACTGTTCATCTGGTTTTGGGATTTTTGGAAATAATGTAGGTAAAGAAGCCTCTATTGTTTTGATGAGTAAGCATCCACCAGCTTGATTTCTTAAGAGTTCAATACCAAGTGTTTCAAATTCCTTGGGTAATTCTGCTGCTGAATATGTCGGAATCATTCGGGCCGGTTGGCAATCTACTGCAAAGAAATCCTCTTTTGTAATTTGAAAAATTATCGATTCTTTATCATTTAGCCAATCCTGTACTTTTTCATATGCAATTATCTTCTTCCAACAAGTATCACGTTTACTCATTCCTTTTCACTCAAATGCTTGATTTCTGGAATATATAAATTACTTCTACTGTAGGTTAAACCTTTATCGCTCAATTTTAATTATTGTAAGGTTAAACCGGATTATTAACCACACAAATTCATTCAAGTTGGGTGATCCAAGTTTCAAGTTCCTTCCTTGGACACTTCCATCTCTGAAACTTTGAATCCCAGAGTGCGGATGGAAAACCCCAAGCACCATAAATCTGAGGACTTAGGATACCGACATATGTACCGTTGTTCAGTCCTTCCAATGCTGTAGCCAGTCCGAAACTCCCACCTTTAGGTAAATCCGCAAGTAGCATCAATTCATCCTTTGAGGAGAATGAGATGACGCTTTTGGGAAGTCTAAGGGACCAAGCAGCTATAGTCTTTCCCAGTTCCCTGTTCTTACAGTAGATAATTGCATGTTCGTTCAGTCCGATGTTGTGTACTTCCCACGACTTGATGACAAGACCATTCTCTCGCAAATTCTGCAGTTTTTCTGCTACCCTGTGTTGTCCTACTTTGAGATGTGAGCGAATCTTGGAAACTGAAGCTACACCGACCCTCACACTTTCAATTATCTTCATGTCTAACTCGTCTAGTTCTATTTCAATTCGTTTCTCAGGTCTATCGACTTTAGGTATAGTTGATGCCAAATCGTCTGACTGGATTCGCTGGAGATGTATTGAGAGTAATTCCCAGGGGATATCCCATTGACCAATCTTCGGCTCATAATAATCGAAACAGCGTGATACTCCCGAAGAATGGATCTGATGAAGGTCTATGTCGAACCCTGCTTCTACAATACGTTTCAATCCCTCCTTCACAAACCGCATGCTCTCTCTATTTTCAGGAATACTAAGAGTTGCAAGAGCAGACCAGTCGCCAGATACCACATTTCTATAGGAGTAGAGAAACGGACAATCCTTGAAGAGATCGAACGGGTCTGCATCGGTATCTCTTCTTGATATAAGAACGTGAAACATATGGATACCAATACGAGAAAATGGAGCACGAATGAATTTTCGAAGAACCATTCGTTTCTGAAGTTGTGCTAGCTTCCGAGACATCCATTCTTCTGAGATTCCCACTATGTTGGCAAGGTCCTTTGATGGCAGGTTTGGATTTTCAATAATTGTACTTGTTAATTTCAGCTCTGTCGAATCAAGAGTTCTTTCAAACCTGCGTATTCTCATTGAGAAATATTGTACGTAATCTTCAAAGGAAAGTGGAATCTGGTTTCTGGCTCGGTGTGTGAGCTCTCGAACGAAAGTATCTAGCCCATTCTCCCCTGCAACGGAATATAGCCACTTGTATCCCACACATGGATGGTACTCTATTGCTGAAGATATTTGACGTGGGGGTGAGTGCTTACTCCAGATTGATTCCCATTGACTTCTTACTTTATCATCAGTAATTGTTCTGCGTGCAAACTCAAAGGATATGTCATCAATGCATTCTCTACAGAGTAGATCCGAAGGTAAGATTCGCTGAAGACATAGTTTCGCTATCGTGGCATTAAGCACTTTTTCGTAACCAGGTAAGTTGGAGTTGATGATGATAGAATCACCATCCATGATTCCGGGTTGGTGAACATGTATCAGGTCCTCAGAAGTTGAGAGATAGATCTCTGTTAGTACTTTAGATGGTTTCAGACCGAATGTGTTCTCAATTACCTTACAGACATCTTTCCATGTCTGCAACACCTGACTCTTCTGATTCTTGCTAAGCTTCCGCATCCGTTATTATCTACTCCAGACTTTTCCCTTTCGAAAGGTCTTGAGATTCAAGACGATTTTACCAAGGTTTGTTATCTCTACTCTTGTCTTTCTACCACGCTGGGTCCGTTTAATATATCCCGCGGCATCAAGAGAGTTCAGGTGTTTTGAGATTGAGCTTGCTTTTAGATCTGCTCTAGAACCTAATTCTCTCTGGGAATCAATTATTCCACCACACTCCTCAAGACGCTTGAGAATCATCTTCTTAGGTTCACTAAGGAGAGCTACCGAAACAGGTTGGACTTCGATGATGTCCCCGATTCTTTGTTTGCCTGGATACATCACAAAATAGACTGGCGAGTCTGTGAACAAGGCAGCCAAGTACGCAGCAGTAGTCATTACTCGAGTCCCACAAGAGATATTGTACTCGATATCGTAATCTTCATGGTCGGATACAATCTCAAGTATTCCCGAGAGAACTTCGTGATAATCCCAGGGCGGAACCTTCTTTGATATCACTGGAATCATGTTATCTTCAAGTCTTTCCATAATACCATCCAGGTCTCTTTCATTCCCTTTCGTATAGACTATTGCAACCTTATCTGCCCCACGTCTTGTGATGACATATTCAACCAATATGTTCTGATACAGTCCCAACGTGGCGATATGAAGACGTTTCCTCATCCCAACCA
>JAUWOU010000196.1 GCA_030612005.1 Candidatus Thorarchaeota archaeon
ATGATACATACGAGGAAGTTATGATTGGAAGACAGGAACTATTTGAGAAGAGAGAATGCTTGAGACAACAGACCAGATTACTGATGTCAGAAGTGGCGCTGAAAAGAAACAACTTGGAGAAGAAACAGTCGGGATTGCAACCTCCGTCTCACCTTATGAAGAAGGAACGAGAGCTGGGGGCGGTATGGCAGAAAGTCCGTCGTCTCGACCGAGAGATCTCCCATCAGGTCGCCGCTGAGACCGTGTGGTTCTGTGAGCAACATGGCGTGAAGACCATCTATTTTGAGGACCTCCGCTCCTTTCAGGGAAAGGGAGGTATGAGAAGACATAGCTGGAACCTCTCCACTAATCTGTGGGGGCTGATGATAGAGGGAGTTCGCTATAGGCGGGAAGCCCTGGGTCATAATAATGGGGGTATCTGGCTTGTGAATCCTGCATGGACCTCTCAGACTTGTCATGTCTGTGGAGAACGAGGGGTTCGCGTGGAGAATGAAACCTCTACCACTGAGAGAAAGGGTGGAGAGTACTTCCATTGCTCAAAGTGCGATGAACACTTTCACGCAGACATAAATGCTGCACAGAACATCATGTATGTTCAACAGCCTACAAAGCCCAGTGCCGTTTCTGGGTGTACAGCTTGATGTTCAAGTTAGTACAACTTACAATGAACGGTAGGAAGCTTAGTTCGATGTTGCAAAGTCCTTTTCTGGCAACAGAATTGGACAGAACAAAATTGGGGCTACTCCCTGGACCAGAGCCACGCTTTTTCACTTCAAAATTTATTCGCAGTTCGATAGGTTTTTACATTATGTTGTTCTGTTTCTACTGGGAGTTCTCGTATAAGATGGTGAAATCTGAACTAAGTTTCGAGGAAAAAGTTCTCCACTCCAACATGTATTTGATAACTGGTTGTCTTATTGTACTCATTCTCTCATTTGGTCTTACTACTGTTTTCGTGACTGGGCAACCTGTTGGGGGATCTTATGCTGTGTGGGAAACACTGTCAGTTCCAGAAGAGTATATCGATGATGTGGGTTTTAGCGAAATAGACTTTATCAACTCAACACATGGCTGGTTAATGGGCTATCATGCTCTGCTCCAAACCACTGACAGTGGTGATTCTTGGAGTGCTAGTCTTGCCTCTGAGAGCGCTCGATTTCACGGATTATCTGTTGTAACGCCATTGAATATCTGGGCTAGTGCATCGTTGTATATGCCCGGTGGTTATAGTCAACTCTTCCATACTATTGATGGTGGAGTCACCTGGGAAAATGCAACTACTCCATCACTTGGTGTTTTAAAAGTCGAGTTCTACAATAGTACCCATGGTCTAGTAGGTGACTCGAATGAGTGGTATAGGACATTTGATGGCGGGAATTCCTGGCAGCTCAGCGTCAACTGGAGTTCTGGTAGTACTCCGGGTCGTACTCCGATGATTGATTTTCATCTTTCTACATCCACTATCAGAGTTTCTTCGTATACGGGACTCTATCTCAGTGAAGATTGGGGATTTACTTGGAAGGTCGAAGATTCAAGAAGTACTTACGGACTTTCATTCCTAACCGAAAGCGAAGGATGGATTGTTCACCATAATTTCATTTCACATTTAGTAAATGGTATTTTGTATGATTTTCCAAGGGTCGCACGAATTCAAATTCCAAGAAATTCAAACTATAAAGACATTGAGTTCATAGACTCTGAACACGGATGGGTTGTAGGATCCGGTCCTGCAGTATCATACACTCCTGATGGTGGCATCTCTTGGTATGAACAAGTTTGTCCAGATTATCACTTCAGATCAGTAGATTTCATCAATGCAACTCATGGCTGGGCTGCGGGTTGGAGAGGCGCTGTTGCTAAGACAGTCACAGGAAATTCTCTTGGACCTCGTCTATTCTCAGGATTTCCCTTAATCTCGGGAATTACAGGTAGTGGGATTTTAGTTCCGTATATCTCAGTAATAATAGGCACAGTTTCCACAATAGTATACACATATCTGATTTACGTATTAAGGAGAAAGATGAAGAAGAATGAAAAAGAACAACAAACAGGAGCTCAAATTCACTGAGTAATTTCTGGACCAGAGCCACACTTAATTAGAACTTCTATTTCCTGCTAAATAGTCCCTGATGTTGCCACACCCATCGATGCTTATAACCCAAGTCCTTCTTCGTATGTTTCTTTAAGCGGAAAGACTGCACGGCATTCCTTGCAAAACACTGAACCCCGATCATTCATTTCTTCTTCTGCATACATTCGGCGATTGTGACAATAGGGACATAAGTATCTTCCATCAGGTAACAACCTACCAGGTTCTCTAATAATTTGTCCACGAACAGGATTCTTTGTTGCATTGTCTCTAAAGTACCGCCATAGGAAACCCAACATAGCTGTAACAGCAATAGCTGGACTTCCAAAAGGAGTAGTAAAAATCAACACTAGACTAATTGGTAGCCATATACATCCGCATACCTGAATAAAACCAGCTGTAGTGGATGTACCCTCTTTGGTTACTGGAGCCTGGTACTGGATACCAGACGGTGGTGGATCTGTATGGTAGACACTTCTCAAACTAGGTTGAGTCCATCTTGGTGTTGCAGAAGTACTCGGTTTGTCTACTTCATGCGACTTCACACGGAACTTCGATTTATCAGATGAGCTCTCGCCATGTAGAAAATATTGTAGTATTGATAGCATATTTTCTGGAGAAGTCCCATGTTTGGTAGCAAGAACGTCGATTTCTACTTCACCTTGCTCCAAAACATCATCTCTCAAAACTGACAACCATTTTGTGCTAACAAGGAGATCCAAACTAGAGCTGTATACAACATCATCTCTTCTAGTTGAAAGGAACGATTTTAGTTTTATTAGAGGTATTGAAGATCTCTCAATTACTTGATTTACAAAGACAAATCCATTTTCTAAGGCATGATCAATTATCCTAAGCCCGTCATATTCTATACACTTGAAAATTCCATCATTATCAGAATAATACCGTAAACCTGTATCTCTCAATAGTGATTCTACTGCACTTGATGAAACCTCTGTTTCTTGAAAGAATAATTCAATGTCAAGCGAATTAGTTTCTAGAAGTCTTTCTTTTAAAATTTCAACGATCGCAGATTTGTTGTACATAAGATTATTTGTCAGGACTAATTCTTCTGAGCGTTTTAAAACCAATGCAATGAACGCATCACGGTCTAAGTTATGTTCGTCAATGAATTTTGATATTTGCACTCGACCTTTTCGAAGTTGTTCACTTTGTATCTCACTTAGAATAAATGCAGAGCTGTATACAGTATCATCGTTAGACACTATTGCATAATCAACAGTGGCAAGATATGTAGTGAGTGTTGTCATTGACACATTATTTGAATTTGCAAGATACTCCAAAGGTATATTGTCAGAACTCTCGACTTCAAGTTCTACACCTTCCTTCCACTTCTTACGGGGGTACTTCATGTAGATTACTATCCCTCCGAAAAGAAGCATTAAGCCTATGAGCGATGTTGTACCAAACGTAGATATCACTTCAGATAAATTCTGTTCAATATGGAGATCAATTTCAGATTGGTACTCCATACCAGTCACATCAACTACTGTCAATGTAAGGTAATAGGTTCCCACAGGAAGATCTAGTACTGAGAAAGTAATATTCTCTTCTCGGAAATACCCAACTTCTTGAATTTCACCACCTATTTCTATTGAATAATTGAAGTAAAAGAGACTTTCAATTTCCCAAATAACAAAATGGTCCCCACTGTTTTTAGTGATCGTGAAAGTTTCATATCCATCTAAGATTAGCGGGGAAACCATGACAGCTATTCTTGTCGTGTCACTCCAGTCACCGCAATGAGTATCATTGACTGAACGAACTCGGAGGTAGTACCAGTTTTCTCTAACTACTGTAAAAGCCCGCATTAATTGTGCTGTAGTTACTGATGATGCATCATTGAATTCCCTATCATCCGAAATTTCGATTTCGTATTCAAATTCACTCTCATTGTATCCTTGAGGTAGAACCCAATATATCGAAAAAGATGATGTAGATACACCTGCTTTATGATGGAGAAATGAGGGTATAGGAAAATTACCAGTAGAAGGTGATTTATTTTCATCCCAATCAAAGGATGTTACAATCTCAGCACCATAATTAGTACCATCATTTCCATGACCAGATAAATCTGGACAGGTAGAACCTTCAAGTGCATCGAATGATAGATACAAAACAAGTCCAGAAGCTGCAGGTAATTCATTGCTCATTGTGTCATTGATTTCTTGGTGCAAAAGAGCTCTATTGTATATTCTAACTTCATCAATAATTCCCTTAAAGAAATCACCTGAATACGAACTAAATGGCTTGTTTCCAATGTACAAAGGAGTGCTCGAAGTCTGAATTGGACCACTTACAGAACTCGATGCTTTCTCAACTCCATCGACATATAACCTAATAGTTGAACCATCGTATGTTCCTGCAATATGATGCCATGTTCCAGTTGTTGGGAGCGGAGTTTCAATATCCGCACCTGAAATTCCTGCTAGACTAAACTCCAAATTACCCTCCTCTATAAGGCGAAATTGATCATCAACTCCCTTCTGCAAGATTCTTCTATTTCCAATCCAATCATCAGCGTTTATCCACGCCATGACTGTAATCGCAGTGGTAGGATTAAGTGATGAATCGCTTGGAATGATTACTTCATCAGAACCATCGAAATAGAGTGCCATGTTAGATTGTTGCGTTGCTGAATCATACAGTTTTCCAAATTCCGTAAATCTTGGGTCGTCCATTCCAACTTCAAAATCTTGATCAGTGACAAAACTCCCGCACATAAGAAATGACAATATAATTATAACAACCAAAGATGAAGAAATACTGATTCTATGATTCATCTGCAGGTCCTCCTATCCCTCTGACTATGTTCGAACGGATGACTATAGATTCAGTTGTTGAAGAAAAGCATAAACCTTCTTCTTTCTTAGTTTACTAATTCCTATTTCATCCAATAAAACTCCATTTCTTTTTTCGATATGTGGAATCCACAAGGTTTGAAAATTCATGAAGGGGACTGGAGAGAGAAGATTTTCAGAATAAAACAGAGTAGAATCTCTTGTTTATGCATATTTGCGCTTGAGAATTATCAGTAGAACACCAACACAGAAAATCTGTATTGAGGAACTAAAAATCAACAGGGTTTCAATTGGACTGCCATATGTGTCGATAGTAGTCGTTGTTGTGGTATTTGTATTACTAACCACTGGAATCCAAAAATAGGCTGAGATATTGAAACTAGAGCGAAAATCATTGATTGAATCTAAGCTCACCAATGGATAATTATCCTCATACCCATAACTGACTACATAGGGACTATCACCT
>JAUWOU010000253.1 GCA_030612005.1 Candidatus Thorarchaeota archaeon
CGTGACAGTGATGCTTAGATATATGAACTATCTTCGAGCATATATCAGCAGAGGGAAAAAAAACTCGAAAGAGGGAAAATATTTGATAGAATGTGTAGTTTATAGGCAGGTTTAGCATACTAAAAACCGGAGGAGCATGGGGCATGACTCAAGATGCAAAACCAAATTTTGATGTCGACAAAATCAAATCGAAGAAAGATGCAAGAGTCGCAATTAAGAAATTAAGCGATGCCATTCATCATCACAATTATCGCTATTATATATTAGACTCTCCAGTGATTACTGACTCTGAATATGATCACCTTCTACTTCAACTTCAGGAACTTGAAGAGAAATTTCCAGACCTCAAGATAGCAACATCTCCAACTCAACAGGTTGGAGGGGCGCCTAGAGAAGAACTAGGTCTCGTAACACATCCAATTCCTATGGTTAGTTTAAAGACTGTGTACGATGAAGTAGTGGTTCGTTCATTTGATGAAACGGTGAGGAGTGATCTTGGAATTTCAGAAGTGGAGTATGTTGCAGAACCAAAATTCGATGGATTAGCTGTGGAACTTGTATATGAAAAAGGGAGTCTAGTTGTAGCTTCTACAAGAGGAGATGGAGAGACTGGTGAGAATGTCACTGCTAATATCAAAACCATAAAGGAAGTACCTCTAGTTCTCATGTCACATGAGGGTATGTCACCACCTGACAGTCTTGTGGTTCGTGGCGAAGTTTACATGAGCTACGCTCGTTTCAATGAATTAAACAAGAAACGTGAAGAAGAGGGAGAATCCAGATTTGCCAATCCTCGCAATGCGGCAGCAGGTTCACTTCGTCAACTAGATTCTACAGTGACTGCAAAGAGAACACTACAGATTTTTCTTTATGGTGTTGCAGAAGCAACTGGGTATTCGTTCGAAACCCAATGGGAAGCACTTCATACTCTCCCAAAGTGGGGTTTCAAAGTGAATACTGAACACGCTCGAATTTGCAAGGGAATTGATGAAGCACTCGATTATCACAGAGAGGTCGATGAAAAGAGAGATGACCTTCCATATGAGATTGATGGAGTTGTATTCAAGGTCAATAATATTGCAGACCAAGAGCGACTTGGAATGCGTGCCCGAGACCCCCGATGGGCTATTGCATACAAGTTCAAAGCAAGACAGGCAACAACTCAACTTCTTGATATCACTGTGCAGGTTGGTCGCACAGGTAGGCTCACGCCTGTTGCGGAGCTAGCTACTGTGAATATTGGAGGAGTGGAAGTTTCGAGAGCTTCTCTTCATAATCTCAGCGAAATAGAAAGAAAGGACATTCGTATCGGTGACACTGTTGTGGTCGAACGTGCTGGTGATGTGATACCTCAGGTTGTGGGGCCTATTGAAGCCAAAAGATCTGGCTCAGAGAAAGTATTCAAGATGCCAAAAAGCTGTCCCATTTGCGGAGGTCAAGTTTCAATCACTAGCGATAAGAGGTCTGCTACTTGTATGAACAGTTTATGCCCTGCAAAGCTAAGAAGGAGCATTACCCACTTTGTTTCACGTGGTGGAATGGATATCGAAGGTTTTGGGTATAAGAGAGTGGAGCAAATAATCGATGCTGGACTTATCACTAGTTTTGCTTCCATATACTCTCTTACAGTTGAGGAACTATCAAACCTTGAGCGATTTGGAGATCGTTCTGCACAACAGCTCGTTGATGAGATTGCTAAGAGTAAAAATCAACCTTTTCATCGTCTGCTCATTGGTCTGGGTATCCCTCTCGTTGGTTCTCAAACAGCGAAGGTCCTAGCCAGAGAATTTGGTTCTATGGAAAATCTCTTGGAAGTTCAGTTGCTCGAATTACTTAAAGTTGACACAATTGGTCCTGAAATGGCACAGAGTATCGTTCAGTTCTTTGCTGATGAGAATATAAGAAATACAATATCTGAATTGATACTTGCTGGTCTGACTATGACAGCGGAAGAAGAGTCCTCATCAGAGCAAATCTTTGTAGGAATGACTTTCGTGTTCACTGGCACTTTAACAAAATTGAAACGAAACGAGGCTGCAAGTCTTGTGGAGAAAATGGGAGGAAAGTCCTCTTCCAGTGTAAGTAAGAAAACTACCTATGTTGTAGCTGGACCCGGGGCTGGTTCCAAATTGAAGAAAGCACAACAACTTGGTGTTACAGTTTTGACGGAAGACGAATTTGCAGAGTTCCTCAAAGAATAGATTATGTGAGGCTATCTGCTATCTCAACAAGTTCTCGCACTTGGTAGCAGTTGTTTCTGTCACATAATAATGAGAATCTTTATTCTTTTCTTCCGTCAATCATTTTCCTGTATATTCCTATCAAAAGATAAGATGTTGCTGGAGAGTTGTGTTTGATGATTATTCAGGGAAAACTAGTAAAAATAGACATGGGTGAAATGGAGGGGAAGCCTTACGGTGAAATTTTCATTTTCAATGAAACGGGGAAGATTGGTCTCCGGTATCCTCTAGGAGCTGAGATCGAACTGCCTGAAATAGGAAGTACCGTCGAAGCTGAGTTTTCAGGGAAATCCTTACGAACTCTTGAGAGAATAACTTTGATTTCTCTGCCAGTGAAGATTGACACAACAATACCTACCCCCGTTAAAAAGCCGGAAAAACCTGATAGCAATCCCGATGCATTTTGGAAAAAGAGCTACATGGGGTTTGGAATTAGTACTCGGCCTCTTGATTGGCTTGTTATGATTGGGTTAGTTAGTATGGGAATAATATTGTACAATCTAGGAGATATTATGGCTTACTGGTATTTTTACCCTGAAAGTATTAATCTTGTAAGAGACTTGTACATTAGTCTAAGTTTCAGTTCTAGTGTTATTATGATAATTAGTGGTATCTTCTTAGTAATCACTAAGAATAGAATTCTCGGTATTTTGTCAATGCTAATTGCATTAGGAGCGGGAGTAATTTGTACGTTATTTTGGTCGAGCATATTGACTACAGAACTTCTCATGTATGATGAGGAACAAATCGTAGAAATTTACTCGATTGTGACTATTTTGATTACCATTTTGTCATTTATTGGCATTCTCTACTATGCTAGATCTGATAAATGACCGACTTACAAATAGAAATTAACTTCTCAAAGACATATCATAATGATTATATGTGAATTAACGATTGTTAACTAATGTGATAATCATGGCAATGTACATGTTATATACAACAAAAGCAAAATCCAGCAAAGTGATGGATGATTTGCGAGTGAAATTTGAGGAGATCTACAAGAAACACAAAGTCGATATTGTAGGTTTTTGGGTAAATGCGGAAGCTGAGGAAGAATTCTTCTACATGTCCAAGTATGAGAACGAAGAGGACTACAAGAATAAGGTTGAACAGCTCAATAAGGACGAGGACTATATCCGACTTGGTGCTGAAGTTAAAGAGGCTCGTTTGGAATTTCAGTCAACTCGCCTTGTACCCAAATGGAT
>JAUWOU010000097.1 GCA_030612005.1 Candidatus Thorarchaeota archaeon
GCTACGACACGACTCTCCTCTGTTACCCTATATCGACGAGATGGTTTTCAATCTCCCCTATCCTCCTCGTCCAGGGGGCAGTGAGGTTCCTGTCTGTGACTACGCAAGGGGCATAGTACATGTTCCTCACAAAAACGATGAAGACGTATTGATGGAGACGCGCCCAATCATCCCCCTCATCGGTTGGTCGCGACGCTTCAGGTCAATAGACCTGACTGAGCTGGACAAGAACATGATGCGTCGATTGAAGAGGAACTTCAGGACAAATCGGTGGTTGAAAAAACTAGGGATAGGTGAGTTTTCAGAATCGATGGCAATGGAACTCTTTCCTTTCCTAGAGGATCGTTTGCCTTCCGTGGACTTGGGGGCAAACAATTCAGTGAGGGAAACAGGTGAAATCGAGGTCACCAGAGAGGAGCTGCTGGACAAGGACCGGGATCGCAATTACCAAGGAATATTATCTAGAGTGTTCTTTGACAAGGACATGTGTCAGGAAGAATCAATCAAAGCGATTGACACCAAGAGAAAGTACTGGACTCCAAGACTGGAGGTCAGACCTCTGAATTCCGTTCCACTACCACCTCCTGAGTCTGACCTTGTGTTCGAATATTATGATCCAGCCAAGGCTGGGTCAACTGAGCTGAAACGACTACAGGAGGTACGAAGGGTTCTTCTAGACCACATTCCCGAGTACAGTCCCTTCCATGACTTCTTCAGAGAGTTTGTACAGGTCCTCATCAAGGCTGTAGAATCAGAGGAACAACAGGGATTCACTAATACCCTCATCAGTTTCCTGAGGAATCATCATTATACGAAGGACATCTGGTATAGAATCGCATGGAGTCGCAATCACCTTGACAATTGGGGACTTCCAAGAAACATGAGGACGACTCTTGACAAGATACAGACTCAGGATAATAATCTCTTGTTACGATATGGTAACTATATCATTCTGTTAATGGTATATTTCTCGCAGTCCCATAACTTCTCACAGAACGAGCTCAACTCTCTCTGGGATGATGTTCGTCCATGGGTGTCCATGCAGCTTGGTGCGAAAAGAGCCACTGCGTCACTCCCTGACTCAAGGTTTGACATGGATGCCCTCTACAGGTTCATGTCTATTCGGACCCAGTCCTTTCGGAACATGGTTCATTCAACAACAGTTCCTCTCACAGATGTGAGATACGGGATCACAGTGGGGTTTGAGAAGAAGAATCCTGGTAAATATGAGGGGTACATCTTTGAGGGCAGTCCATATGACAGAAGTGTGATTGCAGGGTGCATCAGACAGGAGAAGTTTCGGTCTTTGCGATACCTGAGCTCTGACACGGTGACTCCATTGGATGAACTGGATGCCCTTGCTGGCCAAGCACTCACTCAAGGTAAGGTCCTGCCGCTAATGATAGCCAACTACTCGGGCATGGATGTTCTCTATCAAGGTGTAGGAGCAGCAACACACTCACTTGATATTGACTTCAATGAGGTACGCTGGGAGATGAGAGGTGCGACTCGGTTTGGGACAAGGCATCGTGGAGCACCAGCACGACTGCGGTATCTCAAGATATTGAATCTGGGAATGACCTATCCAAAGATACCCGGTGGTCAACGACTGCCAAGAAGGGACACGTCATTGGCCAAGAAGCTGTTTGGACACCTGGGAGTCATTCAGAGTCAAGTGAATCGTGTTTCACGAGTCACGTGTCTAGTAGGAGGAGATATCGAGAGGGGGTACATAGAACTGACTCTAAGGCAGAAGAAGAAGGAGGAGGGACAGACAGTAATCTCCGTTCAGTATCACTCCTCACAGGAGGCAGTGACAATCCTACAGTCGCCCTATCGGACTGGACTTCCCTTCCAAGGTATGACTTGGAATCCACTGGAAGACATCAGATATGGTCTAAGAGTGAAGCTACTTGAGGAACGGGTCACATCAGAGCTTCTTCGGAACAGGAGAGAGGTATGAGTGGAATATTCTGATGAGGAAAAGGAACCACCCAAGAAGCGATTCCTCACAGGAGCTGATATTGAGGAGCTCGAAGCCCTCGCTCCAAGATTCAGGACTGGACTTCCTAAGTTTGACAGTCACGTAGAGGGAGGAATTCTTGCAGGGTCATTTGTTGAGATTTACGGTCCGCAATGGGCAGGCAAGACGTTGATGTGTACACAGATCGGTGTCATCAACCACTCCATGGGTGATGTCTTCTGGTATGATTCAGAGGGGACCTTCAGAGAGAACACAGTGAGGGAGATAGCCTTTCGAATGGGGTTTGGTCCTGAATCTGTCCTCAGGAAGTTTCACGTTGTGAGGTCTCTTGGCGAGATGAGTGTTGAGGATCTTACCGATGACCTGTGGCGACGATCAAACACAGAAGGGTCCGGTGTCAGTGTGCTTGACTCCCTTGCAGAAACCAAGTCCATTCTCAGAGGTTCTCCCCAAATGAATGACATTCTCAAGGTCCTCCACAAAATACAGGCAGAGACTGATACCACACTCATATTCACAAGTCGCACTTCAGTCCCTGTGAGTGGGACTACCAAACAGGACAGGGAGTCCAGAAGCAGTCGGGCAGTTTCCGATCTGACCAACTTCAGGATGATGATCGAGCCCAAAGGTGAACATGAGAGAAGAATAATCCTTGAGGACTCGATCTCTTTTCCCAAGGGGGAGTGGAAGGTTTCTCTTGGTTATGGAGGTCTGTATCCTGATGAGAAGGTTATGAAGCTTCAGGAACGCAGGGTCAAGCGATACCTCAGGAGGCTTAGAGCCAGCAGGAATCCAACTCGAAGGTATCCATGTTGAATTCTGTCCAATGGAGAAGATATTGTAGAGGTCTACACTACAGAGGGATGAATATCGTAAAGGACTACAGATATAATGAAGGGGTCTACTATATTTTGGGTATGGAGAAACAAAACTCATGCCAAAACAATCAATCATTGTAAGACCCACTGTTGAACAGATCAAGTCTGGTGAGGTACAAAGGCCTGAAATCGTATATGTTAGTACGTTACTAGCGGAGCTACCGGGTGGCGAAGAGATATTCCTGCGGACAATGTGGAAGATTAGCCACTTGGATGAGAAGCTTGTATTTCTTGAGGGAATTCTGGACTGGGATCCATTGATAGAACCACTTCGAGGGCCACCGGACTCTCATCTACGTGCTGCAAGAAGAGTCACAGCCGCAGTCTTTGAAAAAGAGCGCTTTCGAGGTGGGGTCAAAGTATCAGAGCTAGATGAATTTGAAGAAATATATCGTGTAACTATAGATGACGATACTTGGTTTCTTCCGACCATTGAAGATGTGGCAGTCTGGACCAAATTGAGGCAAGCTGAAGAGTCCAACGTTGAAAGGATCTCTCTTGTAGATTTTCTACATCAAAACCCGGACTTGAATAAGAAGGAGTTTCTTGATCAGCTCATGTTGAGGAGCACAATTCTTAGAACACGTATCAAGAGTCTTAATTCAAGAAGACAGATGGGAGACCTGGCATCAAGAGACCTGAGTCGTGTAGAGAAAGCTGGAATTGATATAAACAAAATTACTGATCCTTACATTGTGAACCGTTTAAGTATAATAGGTATAAGAGATCGGCTTGAGAGTGAGCTCAGAGAGTAGTGTAAGAACCTTTCTTGTACTGTAGGGGTCTACATAATACAAAAATATAAACCGCATTTCACTTATATATTTTTTTGGTAATCAAAACCAAATAAGACGGCCTTAGAATCTGATGTGTGGACTTTAAATCCTACCGTTGGTTATTATTATACTGATTTTGTATGACCTTAAATACCTCAAGAAAGACCGGATAATGAGGTCTAGGTTGATGAAGAAGAAATCGCGGCGCCATCCCCGCGTGGGGAAGACTAGCAGTTCGAACCAAGAAACAATGGATGGTTATTATTATATTGATTCATCAACCTATCTTGTTCAAAAATTTTCTCTCAACTCATATCATAGAGTAGTTGCTCGAAAAGGACTTGGGAGGGGACCAGATCCATCCTTCCAAAGAAAAGACAAACGAGTGGTCAAGCAACTAGTGACCAAGATGTCTGGGAAGAAATGTTCTGAGGTCGACCTTCAGATAATAGGGCAACACTTTGGTAAGTACATTGAAGCTGTCAATCTAGTTCTCAACAAGGTGTACTCATCTCATCAACGAGCAGCTTCTGTGGGGATGAATCTAGAGGTTTCAAAGGGACAGGGGTATGTTGTCCTGAGAGAGGAGTCATTCCTTGAATGGAAGACAACCAATGAGTTTGGTCGTCTTGTCTTTGAACGGATGTACAGAAATGTCCTTGAGACCGCAGCCAGAATAATCCTCTCAGACTTTACCAGGAGAAAATTAGTCACCGCGCTTCTTGATATTCTATCTAATGACAGGGAGCAGCTCAGACGACTTATGTCTCTGAAGAGAATCCCTGCAGACCTTATCCGAAAGGTCAGGGAGTCAGGTGGGAAGAAGAAAGGTTCTTACTATCATTATGCTCTTACAGCCTGCAAACAGGTCCGCAGAGCTCTAGATATCCAACTCCTTGAGGAGGTAGACGCCAGTTCCTCGGTCCGAAGCATTCAGAGACGACGAGTGCGCGACCTGATGAAGTCTAGTGCAGGAATAGGAACCCTAGACACCATGGTATCACTGGTCAATGATTGGAAGAATAACAATTACACTTTCACTCAGCCTATATTCAGAAAGACAACTATGGAGTTTGCTGCATCCACCGAGAACACCACGGGACAGGGGTACTGGTTCAAGGAAGACCCTGAGAGAGAGGACGAAATCATCCTCTACATCAAGACACCTCCCGGGATCACTGGACATGAACGTGTTCCGGATTCCCCGTACAGGAGTCAGACCCTCCGGTTCCGCTTTCTTGATTGGTTGCCAAGAAGAGCAGCGCATGCCAGAAACAAGGCATGTGAGGCCAGAGAGAAGGGGAATGAATGGAGAGCTATAGAACTAGAATATCGGGCGGAACGGTTTCAGGATATGAGCATGCAGCTCAGAAATACTATCAGACTTCAACAACTCACTCGAAGACTGTCCTCATTGAAATCTAGGAAAGACCCTGACCCAGAAGAGATTTTGGAACTGAAGAGAGAGAGGGGGGTACTCAAGAAGAGTAGGCGTTGTGCGCCTCCGGTCTTCAAGGTCCGAGGTCACAGGGTCACTCTGTTGATTCCTTTCAAATCACCAGATGATGAGATGTTACGAAAAGCACTTCCCAAGACTACAAGGACAAAAAGGGCAGGAGTAGACAGGGGCCTGAGACATCCTGTGGTATTGTCGGTAAAGAATGGTGGAAATAGTTACGATGAGGTAAAGATTGGAAGGGACGAGCTGTACAAGAAACGAGTGACACTTAGACAGAGGACAAGAGTCCTGATGTCAGAACTTACACTACGAAAGAACAACTGGGAGAAGAAACGCGCGATGTTGCCTCCTCCAAACTTCATCCTGAAGAGAGAGAGGGAGTTGGAGGCTACATGGGCAAAGGTCCGACGCATCGACCGTGAGATCTCTCATCAGCTGGCCGCTGAGACCGTGTGGTTCTGTGAACATCGTGGAGTCAAGACCATCTACTTTGAGGACCTGCGATTCTTCCAACCTTCGGGGGGATTCAGGACCCATAGCTGGAACCTGTCCACAAACCTCTGGGGACAGATAATCGAGGGTGTCAAGTATCGCAGACAGGCATTGGGTCACAAGTTTGGAGGAGTCTGGACGGTGAACCCTGCCATGACGAGTCAGAAATGTCACCAGTGTGGAAAGAAGGGAATCCGAGTAGAGAGTCCTGGTTCAACAGAAGAGAAGAGAGGTGGAGAGTTCTTCTACTGTTCCAGTTGTGAATCCCGTTTCCATGCAGATGTGAACGCGGCCAGAAATATTCTAAAGATTCAAATGAAGCCCACTGCCGTTGGTGGGCGGACAGCTTGATGTTCAAGTTTGTCCAAAAACCAATCAACGGTTTGAGTATAGCCATGATGAAATATCCCCTTGAAACAGTTCATGGGCACTCGCGTTCTAAATTAGCAGACCTCTTAGAGAATTCATGTGACGCATTTGATAAATCAGTTAATCTTGAACCAATTTCTTTGGGGGGCTGGTCAAATATCAATATCCACGGCAGGTCTTCTGGAATTGAATTTGTTTTGAAGCTACCATGGTCTACCGAAGAGTATGAAAGAAATCCATACGACCCGCTGTATAATCTAAGTCTATACTTCAGTAGATTGGATTTGGCAGCTCCTCCAATTGAAGTGGGTCGATTATCAGACTCGTCAGAAACTCCATTCATTCTTGTGGAATATGTTGATGGAACAACCTATTCTTCGATTACAGATGCAAGTGAGGATGAACTGCTTTCTTTGAAAGAATCGCATCGTTTACTGAAAAAGCAAAAACCTCCTAGTTTACCAAAATATGAATCTCCTTCGGATTACCTGATAGCAAATCATGAACAAGTTGAAAATCATAGTTGTCTTCCTAGAGCTTCTAAACAAACGCGAACTCTTATCGATCAATATAACTCACTTCTACCTCAAGTAAAATCCCTGAACGAGGTTATTGGGTACTGGTCAAGAGAAACAATGCATGGAGACCTCTGGGCACCTAACATTGTTTTTCATCCTGAGCAAAAGATATTCTTTCTTGATCTTGAAGCATGTGCTATTGGTGATTCACGGTATGATCTAGCTTACCTTCTTGAAGCTCATGTAGATAGAAGTACAGAAAATATCCCAACTCTCATTGAGGATGAAGATATTGACTTCGTTAATTCTCTCAGACCCCTCGCATTAGCATATGTGATTGATTGGTCGCTTTCTAGACTCCTTTCAATGGAGTCCGGCATTGTTGAACAGAACTTGAGCACACAAGAAATACACACTATGATTCTCGGGTATGCCATTGAGAAAATTGGTCGGTTGAAGTTTCTTCTACACTAATTAATGAAACTCTCAGGGTCTTGTAACCAGATTTTTTCATCTGCAGAAGCAATGACATATTGATATCCCTGTTCCGTGAGGAAAAGCTGTCGTTTTGCACCAAAGTCCATATCACGAGTGTCCTTAGTTACAAGTGAATAGAACCGGGCAATGCTACCATCGGTCTTCGGTCGAAGGATTCTCCCAAGACGCTGAGCCTCTTCTTGACGTGAACCAAATGTCCCAGAAACCTGAATTGCTACATTCGCATCTGGAAGGTCTAGGGCAAAGTTGGCTACTTTAGATACAATCAGTATTTTTTCCCTTCCTTCACGGAAAGCTGTATAGAGTTCCTGTCTCACATCATTGTGGGTCTTCCCTGTAATGAGTGGAGCATCAACTTCTTCAGCAATAAGTGACAACTGGTCGAGGTACATTCCAATAACAAGGATATTGTCCTTTTTGTGGTGGGCAATGATTTCTTTGATGATCTTGATTTTGTCGATATTCTCAGCTGCAATTCTGTATTTCTTTCTGTCAGGAGCTACTGCGTAAGTTCTACGCATATCATCTGGAAGATCCAATCTTATCTCATAACAGATTGCAGTTGCAATCCATCCCTGATCTTCAAGAAGTTTCCAAGGCATATCAAAGCGTTTTGGTCCAATCAGGCTGAAAACATCCTCTTCCTTGCCATCTTCTCTAACCAGAGTTGCAGTTAGCCCAAGTCTTCTGGTTGCTTGGATTACAGCAGTGGCTCTGAAGACCGGTGCTGGGAGTATGTGGACTTCATCGTAGATAATGAGCCCCCAGTTCCTTGCTTCAAAGATCTTGAAATGCTTAAATTCAGCGGACCTAGATTTCCTCCAAGTGAGTATCTGATATGTTGCTATTGTTACAGGGCGAACATCCTTTGTGCTTCCTGTGTACTCACCAATATCCTCTGGTGTCAGAGTAGTCTTGTCAAGCAGTTCCTGTATCCATTGTCTTACAGCGATGACGTTTGGCGCTAATATCAAAGTATGTGTCTGGAGTCTATGCATCGCTCCGATTCCAACCATGGTCTTTCCGGCACCACAAGGTAGTACGATTACACCTGAACCTCCAGTTTTACTACCTCCTGCATGGAAGATAGCTACTGAATCCTCTTGATATGCTCTCAGATGCCATGGTTTACCCTCAAGAGTTATGGGCCTCATTTCAAAGGGAAGATGGTCTCCTTCTGTATATCCTGCAATATCTTCTACAGGATGTCCAATCTCAATTAGGGCATGTTTGATGAAACCTCTCTGCGATTCATCAACTCTGAATGTCACCTCATCTACACGGTCGATGATGAATTCTGTGATTTTCTTGTTTGCCCAGAGTTCTTCTGCAAGGTCTTCATCCTCACATATGAGAAGCAGGTCTAGGTCTTCTTTGTAGAGGGAGATCTGTCCATATCTTGACATATAGTCAACAATCTCTCTTGAGATATTACCTGGAATTGGATACTTTGCAAACTCTTCAAGTGCAGCAATGACCTCTTTTGGAGTCATTCCCATGGCAGCTGCATTCCAGAGACTTAGTGGTGTCACTCTGTATGTGTGAACATATTCTGGAGATTTGACAAGCTCTGCAAAACGTGCCAGTGAGTCTCTAGCATCTTCATAGAGCGGATTGTCAACCTCTAGAAGAACTGACTTGTCAGACTGAACGATTAGGGGATTGCTTGGATTTACCATGGTCTTTAGACTTCCAAATTGCTCGATTTGTTACTTGAAGTAATTACTACTTTGAACGGAAATCGTAGGACGGCCGATTTTTTTTGAAATAAATCCTTCCCTTACGGCCTAATGCGTCAGTATCTCTATGTATATTAGCTGTGCAATATTGTTAACTGAATTGCGAGGAAGAAAAGTGTCCATTAATGAAGAACCCATCAGACAGGATAGTTTGTATAGAAATCCTCGGGTTCTGGTCCTCGCTTTTGATGCGATGTTGATTATGCTGGGATTCGGAATAGTTGCTCCCTCAATGGCCTTTTATTTAATTGCTCTAGAGGGTGGGCTCACCCAACCTCCTGGTCCCGGATATATTGTTCCTGCTGAAGTAGTAGCCAGTTTCTCACTTATTCTTGGAGTAATGATGGCTTCTTTCATGGGGACACGTACCCTTCTAGCCCGATTCTGGGGAGCATACTCCGACCGTCATGGACGGAAGCCTATCATCCTAATTGGTCTCATTGGTTATTTCATACTTCTGATTCTCTTCGGATTAGCTCAGAACTGGGTTCACATGCTTCTAGTGCGAGCTCTACAAGGTGTGGTATCAGCAATGGTGTGGCCTACTGCTGAGGCTGCTCTCATGGATATCGTCGGACCTGATCGTAGAGGTGAAGGACTCGGACTCTACATGATGGTTTCTGGTCTTGGATTCATTCTTGGACCTGGTGTAGGGGGAATACTCTACAATTTCTGCAGGGACACCTTACTACTTCCAGTTCCTGAAGTATTTCGTGTACCGTACTATGTCGGGGCATTGATCATTATTCCTGCAATTGTTCTTACTGCGATTATCTTGAAAGAAACCTCTCCTGGGAAGCTAGAGGAAATCAAAGTTGCTGCACAAGTTTCTTTGCCTGTAGACGAGTCAATAACTCCGGTGCCTGAAGAAGAACCAGAATCTGGGATGACACCAAAAGTTCGTCGAATGATTCATGCTATCTATCTGATGTCACTATTCAACGGTATAGCAATGGGGCTCGGTATGCCAATATTCCAACTCTTCTTGATGAGCAAAATCACGACAGATATCGGTCTCATTGGATTGGTAATATCTGGAGCCGGCGCAGTTGGTATGTTATTCTCAATTCCAGCTGGGCGATATGCTGATCGAAAAGGAAGAAAGGGATTGGCAGTCTGGGGAGCTGTTGGTTCACGGATAAGTCTTGGAATACTTCCACTTACCACAAATCTAGCTCAGACAAGTGTTGTCTGGGTTGGACAAAGTGCTGCAATGGCCTCATCACAACCTGCTATGCGAGCAATTCAAGCTGATGTTGTTCCGTGGAAATTGAGAGGAAAAATGTTTGGAACCATTCAGGCTTTCTTCAACGCTGGAGCAACTATAGGTCCAATAGTGGGAGGTGCACTGTTTGCATACTTTTCATTGATTGTTATTCCAATTGGACCATTCATTCTTGAGGGTCTCGTAGTTCCATTTTGGCTGGCATCTGTCTTAGGCTTGATAGGTGCATATCTTCTCTGGAAATATGTAGAGGAAACTCACCCAGTCAAGATAATCAAAGCTGAAGATGATGAACCATCTATTGATGCCACTTAGAAGGCTCTGAAACACGCTGAAACCGCAACGTCTATATACTTCTCCTGAGCGCGAGAACTTGATTTTATGGAATTGGAGGTGCGAATGTATCTATGATCGGATTAGTGTTTATTACAGTGGATGCTAGCACCTACGTTGAGGATGTCTAATCTTCATCCGTTGCTTCTTTGTGCCATTCATGTAACTATCACGCATCGTGCGTGAAGTCTCATTTAGGCACAACGTTTGTGGTTGGTTTCTGCTTTTCTGGAATTTTTGTGCTATGAAAATAAGATGCGTGATTACTCGTCAATGAGAGTGTAACAAAAGTTGCATAAAAACAAGCAAAGCAATCAAACAGGTTCAACAAAGAAGAACCCAAACGCAAAGGAAGACTCCAGTCGAAAAGATGACAGGTCCCAGATCAAGGAGACCAAGAAACTTACTGTGGAGCAGATATTGGAAATGTATTCTCCATGTCCTTCTGCAAGTTCGAGTTTCTCTCGGAGTGAGGTGGTCTAGAGTGACTGGCATAGTGGAAAAACTGAATCCAAACAAGGCTTCTGCTATATCCTTCAAGAGAGATGGTCAACGAGGATCAAAACGTGGTCGGACTGTGCCTATCAGCGAGGTCACTCTGAGTGAGGTCAAAGAAGACGCAGTCAGATTTGGACTTGCTACGGATGTTGCTTATCAAATGAATGCAGGAAAAGAGGCATCAATCTTTGTTGCATATCACAAAAAACATCCAATTATCCTGAAGGCTTTCCGACTCTGGCAGACATCTCAGGTAAAGAAATCAAAGGGCTATTTTGCTCCTGGTAGAATGCAGGTTCTCGCTGCGAAAGAATTCGATGTTCTCTTAGGATGCTTCAAAGCAGGAATGCACGTTCCGACTCCCATTGGACGAGTAGGATACTACCTCACCCAGAGATTTCTTGGAGATGGATTAGAACCAGCACCACAACTGCGGAATGTCAAAGTAGCGGATCCTGAAACCGTACTTGATCAGATTCTTGATGACTATCTTATCATGCATCGGGATGTCAATTACGTTCATGGGGACCTTAGTGCATACAACATACTCTGGTGGAAGAACAGACCCTGGATTATCGATATGCCTCAAGCATACCATGTCGGTCCATGGTCGGATATGAAACGAGTAGTGATGTTACTACATCGTGACATTGTCAATGTATTGAGTTACTTCAAGAAGTATGGAATCTCAAAAGACCCTGATTATATCGTCAAGGTGTTTCTCTCGGAGTTTGTACTTCATAATTTGAGAAACTACGATGAAGATATTGCTGTGGCCATTGATGGAGGGAGCTGAATGAGTCGAGTTGATAAATTCAATCCCCTATCAAAGGGAAGTGCTATCGATCAAAAGAGGGATACGCTTCGTGGAGGAACGAGTGGAAAGGCTGTAATTGAGGAACCCCGATTCGAAGAAATTCGGAATGATGCGATAACCTACGGACTTGCCACAGATGTTCTCTACCCAATGAGCGCAGGAAAAGAAGCTTCGATATTCTTGGCACTTTGGAATACCCATCCGATTATTCTCAAAGCATACCGGCTCTGGTCAACACCTCACAAGTTGTCGATGACGAAAGGTCACATTCGT
>JAUWOU010000005.1 GCA_030612005.1 Candidatus Thorarchaeota archaeon
GTTGATGATCCAGTAGACCCAATCAATGTGATAGTTTCTTCCGACACATGGAAGACAGGTTCTCGATACAACGCTTTATCAGGAGAAATCAAAGCATGGTATGATTCGGAAGGCACTCACACTATTTCCATAGTAGTACGAGATTCTCACGATGCCTTGACTGCCTATGATGTCACAATCGAAGTAGTTGACAGCTTGCCACTTATGTGGTCTGATAACGCAGAATCTGGTGACTTTATGATTCATGCTGAGAACATATTTGTTGATAAAATATGCCTCTTACTCTGCGAGATGTAGAGGAGCGAAGAGGGTTAATTGAATTTGATGTCGATTGTAGGAATGGTCATCGAAGCAAGAGATTGTTCAAACCCGGTCTTGATACAGAAACCCTTGTTGACCTGTACAAACGATTCTATCAGTGTCCTGAGTGCTACGAACAACTTGATCTTGTATACGTCGAACCTGGCGCACGCGAAGACAGAGTTGTTCAATTATGTGCTATTCATGGGAAATTTGTTTTTGACATTCCTCCTGATCATGCAAAAGCCATGCAGCTCGCCTATGAAGAGATTGAGGCTGACAAAAGTAGGCCTCCTGTTGAGGCTCCTGAACCTGAACCTCAAATAAATCTCGAAGTTGAAACTGAACCTGCAATCTCTGCAGAAATGGGAGTTAAGGTAAAACGTGGATGTGAGATTGTTGGTGGTAAGTTCGACTACAAGGTCAAAGTTGTCAATAACAGTGGTTATGTGATAACAAATGTGACCGTTAGCATTGTAGCCTATCCGATTGATTGTTTGGAACTTGCCGGTGAGAATGTAAAATCCATGTCTCGGATTGAAGTTGGTGGCTTTCGAAGCCCACAATTTACATTCTATCCAAGTAAAGACTGTGTTCAGGGTAAGGTCGTAGCAACTGTATCATATATTGACTTCCTAGACCAACTTCATACCATAAGTGTAGAACCTTACCTCATTCGTTCCGTTTGTGATCTTTTACTTCCATCAAAGAAGACTTCCAAGGAATTTGATCTAGTACTCTCAGGTCTACAGAAGACACAACAGGAGCAGAGCCTCGATTGGAATCCTCAAGTTCTGTTTACAAAAGCTGAGAAGATTCTTCCAACAAAGAACTTCCATGTTGTGGATACCGAAGAACACATTATTGCTGGAGAGTTTATTGGTACGATTCGTGGGTATGCTGAGGGTAAGTACACAAAGAACAAGGTTGCAGTGATCCTCATGATTACAGGTCCCGAGAATGGACGACATTCAACCATCATAGTCGAAGCTCTTGGTGAAGATGTTTCCATGCTGCCAACTACTATTGATGAACTAGCAGACACAATGGACTCATGGGTGTGTCTGCGATGTGGAGCACCTCTTGAACCTGAACAGGTTGAGGAAATAGGAAGACGTCTACCTATCCGCTGCAAATACTGTACACACACTTTGACTATTGCCCTCTATCTACAGTAGCAGTAATGCAGCTTATCCTCCACGAAGTGTCGACATCGTCATGGATCTGGACCGTCGTAAATGACTTTCAGAGTCAAATATTTTAGTTTTATGAAACCGTTTTCACTTCGGTGTTCAATTAGTTTGACTCGGGAATCAATCGACCTTGCATGTAAAACGAGGCGGACGTATTTTATCAAGATAGGAATCGCAAATGCAACATAAAAGCCTGCTACCGTGAAGGAACTTATGTCGAACAGGAAATGACTTGTGTATGGGCCATAGACAATCATGTCCAAAAACCAGATTGACTGGATTGGCAATACAAAAAAAATCCCCAGAAAATTGAGTGCAATATGCATTCTTACACCGATTACAGTTTCTCCCTCTCTTCTCACGACATCAAGTTTCGTTGTGACAAAGCGAAACAGATACAGACCAATCACAATTCCAAGAATACATGAAATCAAGACCGCTATCCTTGTTAAGTCAGAACCTAGCAGTGCCAAGGCGGATTGATCGATTGGCGAAGATGACCCCCTAAGATAGTTGTATGCACCGATTAACCTAGGTAACTGAGTCAGTATAAGGACACCCACGAGGCTCAAAAGTGCAGGGAAAAACGCAAAATCAAAGCCCGGAGGAAGGAAACTCTCCTTATCATCCTCCTCTTGCTCTAAACTATCATTACGAATCATAATATCCCCAAGTTCATACACATTTCTGAGCACTTAATTTTTTTGTACCGTGAATTTGATGTGCTACTATCAGAAATTCAGTCAGAAAATGCGATTAAAATAGAAGCAGATATTGGGACGCCTGAGACACCGGAAACACGAGTTTTCTACAAAGACTCATTTAGAGAATATCTGGTTTTGTATAGATCTCACTCATGATAGCTCTCTATCTGCAGTAATATCATAGTAATACCCATAAGGAAGGTCCGCGAATACGGAAATGCTTGTTCGCCACACGCTAAGGTAGAGGATTGTTGTGTTCGTTTGCAAGAAGTGTAAGGAACCATTCTATGTACTTGGAAGTGAGATGCGTGGAAGTACACTCCGTGTGTATTGTCAATGCTTGAAGGGACACAAAGCTAAGAGGGATATTTCAAGATATCAGGCTGATAGTATGGCTCCTGCGATATTCAAGGGTCTCTTCATCTGTACTGATTGCGGCTCTACTATGGCTCTCCTACATTCTGATATAGGTCGAAAGGAAGTGGAGTACACGTTCCTCTGTCCAATTCATGGTGTAAAACTGAAACGTATTCCTTCATATTATCACACATCTGTAACAAGTGCATTGGCAACGATAAATAGTGCAAAGTTTATTCTGGACTCACTCAGTTGTCAAAAATGTGGGCAAATATTCTCTGCACATGGGGTTGAAGAGAAAAAGGGGATAATGATAACCAAGTATCGCTGTCCGAGTGGGCATAAGGAAATCCGCTATGTCCCAACCGATGCAGACCCCGCAATTCTGAAGACTGTTTTCAAAAGGCTCGTTTACTGTGAGCAATGCGGTCTTCCATGCAAATTATTGGGCACTTCGGTAAAGGGTGATAAAGCTCGAATTGAGGTTTCCTGCCCGGCACATGGCAAGACTCGCAAGGAGATGCCTGCTAAGCATGCTTGGATGATAGAAAAGATAGCAGCTGTTGTTTCAGAGGGTTCTATCGTACGATCTATGCTCAATTGCACTGAGTGTTCCAGTAGGCTCTCAATTCGCAGCATTGAGATTGACAAGGAAAAATACAAGATAAAATGTAGTTGTTCCAATGGGCATTCACGTGAGATGACACAACCAACTGAGCTTGATGAAGAAGCAATTGATGCTATTGTATCGGGAGTCCTAAAATGCAACCAATGTGACTTGCTTACAGAGATTGTAAGCACCAAGGTCAGTGGCACTACAGTTGAACTTGAACTAGTCTGTCTAGTTCATCAGGTTATGAAGAAAGGAATTACTGGGGATATCTATAAACATCTCGAAGAGCGTGAGCCACAAATCGATAGGATTGATGATATCGAAAAGAGTCTTACATGTGAAAAATGTCCGGCAATAATCACAATCAAAGATACAAAAGTGAAAGACAAAACCATTGAATTGAAGGTTGAGTGTCGTAATGGGCATGGTAGTGAGAGGTATCTCTCTCGCACTGCTGAACATAAATCACTCTCACGTATCTATATGCAACTCTTTGAATGCCATAAGTGTCACAATAGTATAAACCTTGTAAGAATCGATGATACTGAAGAAGGAAAGACTGATGTATTCCTCTTCTGTGAACAACACCAAGATACCAAAGTTGCAATTCCTTCAGATCATAAGGAAGCTGTACGTGATGCGTTTCTGAAGACCAAGAAACTACGTGATCTTGAAATTCTAGCTGATAAGACGCTCCAGACCAAACGTGCATGTGAGTACCAAATGGATGCAAAAGCAGATGTAAATGAAATGCTAGATATTATCAAGAATGTAATAGAACAACATAGCGTTCTCTATGTTGACGAAAAGTCTAATCCCAAGACTGGTCTAGAGGCTTGGTATTACGGGAAGGCTCTCGATGGTGATGAGTTCGTGGTTATTGGTTCTTCCTCAAAAGAAAATCTCTCTCTACGGATCACAGTTGCAAGCAATAATGAGAAGAAGCTAGAAGTAATGTTGGCTGAGATGCGTGAGAATCTACGAGAAGTACTTCTTCGGATTCAAACAAAGTCCGACGACACAGCACCACAGAAAATCTCTTGTCCACAATGTAATGCTGGTTTGGCAAAACGTGCGTTACCCGGAGAAACTATTGAATGCGAACACTGTGGCACTCCACTACATTTCGGTTGAGTAACTAGTATTCTCCAGTCCATGTTGCGGCTGAATCTCTTGAGGAACTGATGTGTGAGAGGACTCTATCAACAATTGAGTCCACAAGATCCTCAATGGTCTTGGGCTTGTGCCAGAATGCTGGACTAGCAGGAATTACGATTGCCCCTGCTTGTGTTACCGTTTCCATATTTCGGATGTGAATCAGGTTGAGAGGACTCTCTCTTGGAACTAAAACTAGTTTTCGACGTTCTTTCAGAGCACAGTCTGCGGCTCTTGTAATGAGATTATCTGCATATCCATGTGCAATACCAGCTAACGTCTTCATTGAGCAGGGGATAATAACGACTGCATCTAAGTGAAATGAACCACTTGCAGGACCGGCAGTCTGATCATTCTCATCATAGACCTTATCGACCTTTGCAATTAGAGCTTTAACGTCTAAACCAGTTTCATAGGTCAGTGTTTCTGCTCCCCATTTACTAACTACAAGATGAACCTCATGTCCTAGTGATTTCAGTGCTTTAATTAGTCGCACTCCATAGATTGCGCCGCTAGCTCCTGTAATTCCAACAAAGATTCGTTTTTTACTCATCAAGTTCACCTCAATGTTTAGATTAGAAAAGATATCAAAGTCAACGCAAGAAATGCGATACCTCCTAAGCGAAGACCGTCTCTTTTTGCGACACCTGCTGCCTCAGCAACATTCTGAGTAAGTGTGTCAAAACCTTTCTCACCTAAGGTTCTAATATTTTCGACCTTTCCAAAGCCCAGTCCTGCTAATACTGGTCTGACTAACTCTCTTGCTTTTGTAGCTGCTATCCCGATATGCTCAAGAGTTTCCTCAGGTTTGATACTTCCTACTGGAGGATATCCCTTACTGGATGCCGAAACAGCATTAACTACGTGAGTATCTGTGGTTGTAATCTCGGCTTTATCAAAGCCTTGCGTTTTCAGAATGCTAATCACTTCTTCTCTGAAACCTGGTTGAACATTGTTACCATCTACGGATACCAAAGCCATCTCTTGTCCTGCAGTTTTCAGAATTATAACAGACACGCCTCCGGGACCGATTCCCTCTTCACAAGTTATATTGTCTGGATATACCGTGTACATTCCCATTTCCAATTTACTTCTGTTTTCATTTTTTGTAGTAAATACTGCAGCAGAAATAGTTCCGACGTATTCACTAGCTTCAGGATCTCCTTTCATTACTGATACTGCATCTTCATTGATGCAATTGTGAGCATCAACAATCGCAACGCCTTTGATGTCTGGTGATTGTTTTCGTATCATATTTGCAGTATCATAACCAACTTCAAGCCCAATATCATCAGTGAATTCTGGTGCACTAGTACTAATTGTAAGAACATCTGAACCTACGAACATTGTCCAGGTCTTGAATTTATCGCCATCAGTCCAGTGAGGTCCTGATACCGTTGGATGGGTTTGAGTTTCCTTGATCAACCTATCAACCTCATCAAGTACAATGGGATAGTCCTTTTTGGTCGTGAGGTTTTGATGATGAGTGCAACTTCCATGAAGGACAAAGGCAGGAATCCCATGTTTTTCCTGAATGTGCTCCATTATAGCCGACGGGAGACCGCTGCTACCAATGTCCCTGAAGGGTCCTGGATGGACATATTCGATAACTCCACATGCAACTAGACCCTCTGAGTCTTTGAAAAGCAAAATCTCCATCGGGACACTTTGGATAGTTGCAATTTTCGTCAGGATTGTTTCCAATGGCTCAGGATTATCAGCTAACAAGTCGTATCCAAAAGCTCGAAGCACATCTGGCCCGTTTATTCCGAGATCCCTCTCGAATGGGACACTAACAGCTCGATAGATGTACTGAACTACGAGAGATGGAATTACTATGATTAGAATTGTAGTCACATACCAGTAGGTTCCCAGTGCTGGTAGTGCGGGATTTATGATTGGGAGATAGTTCTCAAGGAGTAACCATATCCCAAGGGGTGCTAGTGCTCCAACAAAATGACGATAAATCGAATACGCACTAAGACTGTGGATGATGAATGCAAACATAAAGTATGCAACAGCTGCACCTAGCATTAGGAATTTGATCTCGTAACCCTGCGTGGCTAGAACCGCGTCGACGGCTACACCAATAATGCTCAAGATATACCATATAATGAAACCAAACATGGTTGCTCCTGCAGTTCTTCTAGGGTCTAGTGGTGAGCCTTCAGATGATCCTATCAGATAGAGCAAGCTGGTCCCCAATAATACTGGAATGCCTAGAAGTAGTAGATACATGAACCAAGTGCCATAGAAATCTACGGTTACAGCTGTGAGAGTCTTGACTGCTGCAGAGAGAAATGATATACATGTTGTAAGTATGACATGTATTGTTAGAATCCCCCGATAGGTTGGTAATTTGACAATCTTGGTGTATAATCGAACGGTTTCTTTGACCTTTGCCTTTTCTCCCAATATAGTGTCACTCTCACGTGTTTAGGTCGTAACTTATCTAATTCTTATCAAATTTGTCCTAGGTCAGCTATGCCGATATCAAACGCAAGCTTTATATCGCATTCGATATCGCATCCGATATTTCCAAGGTGATTTTGTATGAATGATGAAGATTCAAAGAAAGATTGTGAACATATGGCAATGCCTCAATCTGTCCCTAGGGGACTTCTTCGTCACCTCATACCGCGCTTACTCAAAGATGAGGATATGACCGGGACTCAGATAATGCAGGAATTTCGTGATAGAACAGATGATGAATGGAATCCTAGTCCTGGAACAATCTATCCACTACTTGCTTCTCTTGAAGAGGATGGTTTCATTGAAACAGTCAAAATAGAGGGTCGAAGCAAGACCTACCACCTTACTGATGACGGAAGAAAGAGAATTGAGAGTATGATCAAACTTCGAAAAGGTGGAGTTGGACATAAGACTCGATTAGGTCCGAAATTATGGGAACAATTCCTTGACCCCTCAGAAAGAGTACGATTTCATATTCATTGGATGACACATGCGATTGAAGGATTCGAATCTTTAGCTGGGACCTTGAAAACAAAAGATCGACAATTACTACTAAAACATCTGGAGGAGATGAATGTGAAGGTCTCCTCAATCATTGATACACTATAATCTGGAGGAACTTAGATTGACAAAAAACACCAGTGAAAAGAAACGTTTCACTGCAGCAGGATACATGTTGAGTGGGCTGATTAAATACAAGGGAGTAACAACTGGGGCTATAATTCTAACCATCATCTCCACTGTTCTTGTTACAATACCATCAATCATCATTGGTTTGGCGGTGAATGAACTTCGAGATCCGGCGGATCCATCTGGTCTGACTCCTGCGTTAGGTCTGACTCCCCAATTCATCCTCTATATTTGGATAATCATAGGGTTGGCCCTTCTCTACATGGGACTGTATTTTGTGGTAGGTTGGGTCTGGGCGATTGTCACCCTGAGATGGGAACGAGATGCTCGACAGGACTTCTTTGAAGCTTTGCAAGAATATAGTATGACTTTCCATGATGAGGTTGATAGTAAGAGGCTTCTCTCAGTAGCGATGCAAGATATAACTTGGGTGCGCTTCTCTCTGAATCCTGCTATACGAAATATATTGGGCGGTTTCATCTCATTTGGAATTACAATGATAATTCTCATTCAGATTGATTTCCGACCTATTATCCAGAACTTTGTTGTTGTATCATTTTTCGGACAGTCAATTTCACTTCCAGTATACACAATAATTATGGTCATTGGAACACCACTCTACCTCATCTTATCATACAGGTATGCAAATGCAGTTGAACCAGTTCGAAGAAAGCGCTCTGAAGATATGGAACTTCTAACTGCTAGAACACAAGGAGTCTTTCAAGGAATTGAAGTTGTAAGGGCTTTTGGTACAGAACGTGTTGAACAAGAAAAGTTCCATGATATTAGTAAAACATACGAAGAGTCTGTAACTAAAGAAGGAAGATTGGCTGCGTTCTATCTTCCAGCTCTAGTGCTTGTGGCTATGACAACGATCGCATTCTTCTATTCAGCGTACGCTGTGATCAATGGAGTTCTCAATCCTGGTGAGATGATAACTATACTTGTATTACTTGTTGCTCTTGAAGGATTGAATTTCCACTTCCCGCGGATGCTACTAGTTCTCAGGGGCGGATACGTAAATGCTCAAAGAATAGTAGACATTTTGAATTGGGATGAAACCATGATTGAACCTGTCACTGAAGTTACGGAAGTGAACTGGGGCGGAGATATTGTCTTTGATAATGTGAGTTTCAAGTATGGTTCAGAAGAAAATAATAATGACCACTATGCATTGAAAGAATTCAACATCACAATACCTAGTGGTTCCCGTGTTGCTCTGATTGGTGGTCCAGGTGGAGGCAAAAGTACTATCCTGAAACTCTTACTCCGTCTATATGATCCTACTGAGGGTTCGATTACTGTTGGAGGTGTCAATCTTCGTGATGTTACCACTGAATCCGTGCGTGATACTGTTGGACTTGTTGAGCAAGACATCTTCCTATTTCGGATGAGCGTACACGACAATATTTCCTTTGGAAGAAGTCAAGCTACTCAGGATGAAATTGAGGATGCTGCCACACGAGCTCAAGCTCACGAATTCATAGTTGAACTTCCAGAAGGATACGATACTATAATTGGTGAACGTGGAATGACTCTCTCCGGAGGTCAGCGGCAGCGGCTAGCTATTGCTCGTGCAATTATCCAAGATCCAAAGATTTTGCTTCTGGATGATTCAGTGAGTGCAGTAGATGCCCAAACAGAATTTCTCATGAGAAAAGCACTAAATGAAGTAATGGCGAATAGAACAAGCATTACGGTCACTCAAAGATTGAGGACTCTGAAAGAATCAGACTTGATAGTCATCGTAGACAAGGGTCGCCTGATTGCAGCAGGGTGTCATGACGATCTATTACGGGATTCAGAACACTACCGTCGAATATTCGAACGGCTGCCTGGTGCTCAGAAATTACTGGCGGCAGCTCGTACAAGTGGAGGTGTTGCATAATGGGAATGCATGGACCAAGAGCTCTTACAAGACAAAAGCAAAAAAGAAGTCGTCCAATACGTGTCCTTCTTGGTCGAATGATTTCCTATCTTGGAAAGTTCAAGCGGATAGTTACAATAGGTGCAGTACTTTCGTTGCTAGCAACCATCGTTGCTGTATTTGACCCATTGATTCTATCAATTGGAATTAATTCTGTACTTACTGAAAATCCCGTTCTAGAAACAATTCTCTTGCTCACACTCATATATGCTATATTGAAGGTCACTTCATGGATAATGAGCAGTGTCAATACTTGGATTATGGCAGGAGCCCAAGCGGGTTTCATACAGAATGTTCAAGAAGACATCTACTCAAAATTACTTCAATCGGATTTGTCCTACCATAAGGGCGAGCAAAGTGGAAATGTAACATCAAGAGTGACATCTGATACTGTTGAGCTTGGCACTGGTGTTCAAGTGATGATTGACTTTTCAAGTCAAATATTGATGCTTGTATCCTCGTTCATTCTTCTCTTCTTAGTTAGCCCATACATTGCTCTTACTTCATTAGTCGTAGTTCCTGGAGTTGCTTTCATGGCACTTCTTTTTGGAACTGTTGGACAACGTATCATGCTAGCATCCCGAAGAGCTAGCGGTGAGGTTTCGGGACAGATAGCTGAGAATCTTAGTGGCATTCATGTTGCTAAGGCGTTTAATCGTGAAGATGAACTTGCTGAGAGAATGATGGAGCTCAATCAGGAATCATACCGTCATGGATTCCGATTTATGATATTGATGAGTGCCATGCAACCGTTAGTGAGATCAATAGGTCAATTTGCTTTAGCTGCAATGCTATTCGTTGCAGGATCTCTTGCTGTCGGGACACTTCCAGCAATGAATATTGGTGATGTCTTCCTTGGAATTGTATTAATTAGCAGATTTCTTTGGCCATTACTTTCGCTGACCATGATGTTCACATCAGTGCAATCCTCCTTAGCTGCAATGGACCGTGTTTCTGACATATTAGATTCAAAACCTGCTATTGCAGATACTCCTGAAGCAATTTCTCTAACGGACGAAAGTGATGGTATCTATTTCCAGAACGTAACTTTTGAGTACGTCAAAGATACACAAGTTCTAAAGAATGTCAATTTCTCAATTGAACCCGGTCAGATGGTAGCAATTGTGGGGCACACAGGTGCTGGTAAGACAACTATTGCTTCTTTAGTTAATAGATTCTATGACCCGAATGAAGGGCATGTATTGATAGGTGATCAAGATCTTCGCGGTGTAACGCAAGAATCTCTGCATAATGCCCTGAGTTTAATTCCACAGGAACCATACCTCTTTGATGATACGATAACTGAGAACATTCGATATGGACGTCCTGAATCCACTGATGATGAGATCAAAGAAATCTGTAAAACAATCGGTGCTGATGAGTTCATTGAGGTCCTAGCAGATGGTTATGATACAGTCATCATTGAAGGTGGAAAGAACCTGAGTGCTGGACAAAGACAGATGATTACCATTGCCCGAACAATGCTCGCGAATCCTAAGATTCTCATCCTGGATGAAGCTACAAGTAGGTTGGATGCGTATAGCGAGTCCCTCGTTCAGGATGCTCAAGAACGACTCTTTTCAAACCGAACAACTGTTGTTATCGCACATCGATTGACGACGATTGCTAATGCTTCCAAGATTTTGATGTTTGATCACGGAGAGCTGATAGAGGAGGGAACTCATGAAGAGCTCCTCGCACAAGGTGGTCAGTTCAAATCTCTCTATGAAACATATTACTCGCACCAAGGAATTGAAGAAATTTCTGAGGAAGTTGCTGAAGTAGCAAAAGAGCAGGTTGAGAAACATGGCGGTGAGACACCCGAACCCTCTGGTCCTGGAATGATGATGGGTATGGGAATGGGTGGAATGGGACCTGGTCACGGTGGCATGGGATCTGGTGGAATGGGAATGAAACCCACTCCTGAAATGATTGAGAAGATGAAAGAACTGTATAAGTCAGATCCTGATTCTATGCCTGAACCGATGAGAGAGATGATGGAAAAAATGTTAGAGAATGAAAATCAAGATGATAATAATGAAGAGTCTGTGGAAAACGTTCACCCTGACGAAACAGTTGGTTATGGTGGACCAAGCGGTTCTGGACGACCTTCTCCTGAAATGATGAAAAGAATGCATGAGCAGTACAAAAAAGATCCTGACTCCGTTCCAGCACATATGCGTGATCATTTCAAGAGAATGAGTGAAAAAGAGATTGAATAGCCTCAGAAAGTAGACACCATCAGGTGTCTATTTTTCCTAAATCTCTAGCTAAGAGAAGTGCTGCACCGCAGAGTATGAAGGATTCGATTGCAATCACCCCATCTGTAGGTGATTCCAGACTTGCATCAACAAATATCCAGAGTAAAACGCGTATAAGATAAAGTGATAGAGCTCCCAGTATAAGGAACAGTGGTTTTGCTAATGTTCCCTTTCGAAATATCCATACTAGTATTGTACTAATGCCAGTAAGTAGTGCGAGACCAACAATAATTGGTGAAAGAATTAAACTCTCGACTAGACCAATCGTTGTAAATTGAGTCACGATGATAACAAAACTAATTGTGGAAAGAGTAACTATTAGGAAGATACCAATCCACGGATTATTAGATTTGACAAAACCTAGAGATGAGTTCAGTGAGCGAAGATATTGTATAATTCCAAGTCCCCATAAGATAAGACCCGGCATCTGAGCGAGGGATATAATCAATAACATTTGATGTGAGGTTTGTGTTAGACCTACTAGTGTTCCTGCGAACTCAGCAAGACTTAGCATTATCAAGCCAATTGCTAGCCATAAATTCAATGTGTTAAATTTGTCATCTTTCGTGCCTGATTCCTTCGCATAGATTCTCAGACCCATTATCCCAAGAAATAGGGCTACCAGTGGTGCAAGTACTGAAGTGATTACTAAGAGTAACTGTTCATTCGCTGTTGTTATTAGAAGAAGACTGGTTATGAGAATTATAAGACCCGCACTGATGACTACTAACGTATCTCGCCAATCAGTTCTTCTCACACATATCCTGCTCCTAACAAATGTCTATGAGAAAGCATCAATTTCCTGTTTTGTACATTGTGCTGAGGTATGGTCACACACGAAATGTTTCCCACTCAATATAGTAAACAGTACTAGGAAAACGAAGCTCAATTTCATCCTTGGTGATTGAAAGAACTCGATTCACTGGACCTGCTCCCATCAAATCTTTCACTCTTCGAGTAATGAATTGCATCAGGACGCGAAGTCCATCATCTAAGATATCTGGTTCGATTGTGCCCTTCAGAGTTGCAGATAAGAGAGAGCTTCTCATTTCAATATCGACTCCGTCTTCAAGGGTTACAAAGGCAAGCCATGGATAGTTATCTACAAGCTCGTCTCTCGCATCAAAGAAGATGTTCCTCGTTACATTGAAACCTACAATATTGCCAAATTTAGTTAGTAGTGCCTGGAGTGCTGAGGAGTAACGAACAACTACAGCTTGTGAAGGTGTGACCAACTCCACCATCTTTCGTTTTTCTAGAAATGCAATTTCTTCAAGAAATCGTTTCAAGTCCACAGTTTTAACCCGCTCTGCTGCAATGGATAACGGTGTTTCTCCATCTAACTCTGTCAATGCTCTCGCAGCTTCTGGTGAGAGTTCATCATGTGATTCTTCCGTATGCGTTAATGCCGTTGTTTGGTAGATGTCATCGGGTTTTACCGGATTTGCAACTTGGATTGCACCCTCCCATAGAGCTTCTGCAGCAAGATTGAGAGCTATTTCAACTGGGACTTCAAGAAATTCTGCTGCATCATTGACAGCACAAATTGATGGAATAAGCCTAAGGAACGAGATCACATCAGGCCGCTTTGTATAATGCTCCCATTCTGATCGAACAGTAATCAGAGTTTCAGGAGTTATCTTATCCCGAATAAACTCATCAATTACTCTCTGCTCAAAACGGGTCTGAATTGCAAGATCAAGGTCTACCCATTTTAAGACACTGAATTGCTCTTCAAATTTCACAATAAGCTTCTTCAACTTCGCTCGAATGTTTGCATTATCTCCTTTGGTTGAGATAGCTCCAAGGGTCCACTCACCGAATTCAACCACGATAGTATAGTCTGTTCCTTCGAATGCTCGGGCTTGTGATTTCACTGAACGAGTGGCTTCATCAAAAAAAGTAGTCATTGCAACAAGAAATGACGAGAGAAGCTGGGGATCAAATGCAGTCCCTGTGAAGTCTTTATGGTACATACACATCCCTGTATCTTTTTTGATAATGTAGATACTCCTGATGTCCATGAAACGCACTCCTCTAGTCTTCGCCTTTCATCCTTTAGTCCGGCGTCCTCTTCTGACTGTCACGTAGTGCTGGCGTGCACTACTCATTCTATTCCGTAGCGCCTTTTGAGCATTTTAGGGATGTATCCATTAGCATGCTCTTAGTCATTGTACCAAATGGTCAGCCTTAATAGATTAGCATCGGGCAACAAAACGGTCAATATGTCATCAGAAGATGAAGTGGTATCAATTTGTCCTTCATGTAGTAAAGGGAAGTTGAGAATTCAATCCATGCTCTACAGTGTTCCATTTTTCAACGAGCTAGCAATTTTCCATATACAATGTCCGGAATGTGGTTTCCGTCATAGTGATGTATTTTCTGCAGAGCAACGGAAACCAAGCAGGTTTACAATGCATGTGAATGATGTATCACATCTCAATGTGCGAGTAGTACGCTCAGGATCTTGCACGTTTAGATTTCCAGAATGGGGAATTGATGTAGAGCCCGGTCCAACAGCAGAGTCCTTCATCACGAATATTGAGGGTATCGTATATAGAGTACGTGCAGTCGTTGAAACTGCTAGGAATTTTGCGGATATGGAAGAAGAAATACAACGAGCAAATGAGATACTAGAGGAGATGAAGGCTGCCCTCCGTGGAGAATTTTCATTCACACTCGTGATGGAAGATCCAGCAGGAGTAAGTGGTATCTTACCTGATGATATGACACTTGTCAAGTACGAGGAATTGACTATCGAAGAAGCTTCCAAACTGAAAGGAGCTCCTTTCTGGGTTGATACAATGCGTGAAGACTATTCAGAGCGTAAGGGTTAAAACAGCCTCCATAAGATTCCTCAATATCAGTGGGCCGATAGATTAGCCCGGCAGATCGCATGGTTTGCATCCATGAGGCCGCGAGTTCAAATCTCGCTCGGTCCACCACTACTTAAAAACCGAAAAACTTATTCCTCCCACTACAATTTCTATTTGTGGTAGATCAGCTTGGGAGGTAGGAAGAGTGATTTTACTTACTTGGTTTCAGTTCTTAGTGTTATCATCTTATTAGTGATTCTTTCACAATTGATTCTACTCACCCCATTAAGTGTCAACACCAGCCTTGAAGACCAGAGCATGGATAGAGAAAAACTATTCACTGAAACTCAAACAATTGATGGCAATGGTACAGAAGAGGATCCCTACATTATTGAGAATCAAGAGTTTCACTTGGAGAACTGGAAAACTCTCAAAATAATAACCGATACTGATGACTATTACATAATTCGTAATTGTCAATTTATTGCGACCATACACTCCCGTGTACGCATATTCAATTCAACTAATTCCATAGTTGAAAACTGTGAATTCACTAAAAGCGCGCTTAGTGTACATTCCTCTAGAAACAGCATAGTTAGGGGATGTACGTTTAGGGATGTTGACTGGATAGGAACTAGCGGATTAAGTATCTACTACTCTGTTAATTGTACTGTGATTGACAACACAGTTTATGGATGTTTCACGGGAATTCAGGTGACTGTTTCAAATGACACATTCGTTTCTCATAACATAATCTATGACAATATTTACGGTATCGAGTTCTTCTTTGCTGCAGGTACAATCTTTCAGGACAATCAGTTGTATAACGACGAACTTCACATAAGATTGGACGGCATAACTACTTCACAACGATCATTTTATTGGTATCAATATATTGGAGCTAAACTTGTCTGTAATGGTAACTATGTAAACAATAAACCACTGGTATTCTACCAAGACTTAACATCAGGAAGTATTGATGCGTCAGACTATGGACAATTGATCCTACAGAATTGTAGTAACATTGCTGTACGAAATGGTCTACTTAGCAATATTACATACGGAATGCAATTCTTGTTCTGCAGTGAGATTTTAATTAGGGATGTTGTCGTTACTAATTATTCTAGAACCGGAATTGATATTTTCCACACCAATTCTTCATCGATAGTAAATTGTTCAATTAGCGGAGAGGATTGGTGGGGGCTACGTGCTCAATATTGCTGGAATATTACAGTAGAAGGCAGTTACTTTGAGGGCAATCTAATGGGATTGTATTTAGGTTTCTGCAATAACTGCACAATATCAAATAATACCGCCACAGGAAATGACAAGGGGCTTTACCTATCAAATTCCCATAATTCGACTTTCATTGGAAACTCACTTCTTCAAAATGATGCAGGAATTTTCTTCTATGATTCATGCCAAAATCTAGTAGTAAATAATTCGATATTATACAACACACAGTATGGAATCTATCTTGATAGGAATAGTCAGTATAACAGGTTTTTCGGGAATTCTATTGGTTGGAACGGGAGATTCAATGCGTACAGTGAGTCAACCAATTACTTTGATGATGGTAAAAATACTGGAAACCTCTGGAGTGATTATGATGGGCATGGAGTGTACGAAATTTACTTCAGAGGGGAAGATAACTACCCATCAATTCTATATCCCAGCTCTTTTGTCGTGGCCACTTTGACAATTCTGTTAGCTTCTGTTCTTATAGCTGTTTTACTGATCGGATTCATCCGGATAATCACAAAGATAAGATCAAGTCAAACATAGAATTTCAAATCTTGCTCGGTCCACCACTTTCTTCTTTCTAAGTCACACAGAATCATACTAAGTTATTCCGAGCCCCGGACCTTTTGGAGGGTGATAATTCCCGTGAACTTCTACTAGTCCATGGAATGGGTCCCCCTTAAGCGCACCTGGTGCAATCTCATGAGGATGGTTGAAGTTTGACTCTGAAAGGGCAAGGTGAACTGCTGCAGAAACTCCAATTTGAGTTTCCCAAGGACTGATAATCACACATTCGATATCATTCTCCTCGGCTAGTTTTGCGATTCTCTTTGTTTGGAATATTCCTCCGTGTTTAATCAACTTCAGCCCAAAAAAGTCCACAGCATCATGGTCAATCAGAGTCTGTGCATCTTTATACGTGTATAGTGACTCGTCCGCCATTATTGGAACGCTACTTGATTTTCTAAGTTTACTAAATCCTTCATAGTCATCGACGGCTAGAGGCTGTTCTAGGTATTCAAGATTTAATTCTTCAGAAGCCTTGAGCACTCTTAATGCTTGTTTAACAGAATATCCGGTATTGGCATCTGCTCGGATCTTGGCTGATTCACCAACAGTTTCCCTGACCAGTTTCAATGTTTCAATATCTCTCTCAACATCTAATCCAACTTTGATTTTTACTGATTTCATTCCCTGACTTAGGTGATGTGCTGCTTCATTTGCAATGGACTGCGGTGTTCCTATTCCAAGCACTGCGGCAATCTCAACATGTTCACGGATTAATCCACCAAGCAGCTGGTACACTGGAACACTTCGGATCTTTCCAGCTAAGTCGTAAAGAGCAAGGTCGACTCCTGTGCGTGCCGTTCCTCCCACATCCGGAAACGTATCTGTCAATTCACGAAAGACATCTTGATTGAACGGGTCTTTACCAATTAGGAACGGTGTCAGTTGACCCTCGATTTCATTTCTTATTTGTACAGGATCATCATCTGCTGTGAATGGCAATGGGCAAGCTTCACCAATCCCTGTGATTCCACTATCAGATGTTATCCTCACTATCACGTGGTGTCGAATGGATGGCTCTTCACCATAAGTTGTTGTGAAACCCTCGTCAGCTAAATGCGTTTCAATGGATTCTGTTTTGACTGATTTTATTCTCAACAGAGTCGCCTTCTAACTATAGTCCACCATATATCACTACTAATTGCTATTCTGTAACTTTTCCAGCACAGTCTTTGCAATACGGACGAGGTGGAGAACCTACATAGCTTGGTTCAGTTTTAATCTTCTTTTTGCATCTAACACATTTTATTTTTGTCATAGACATCCCACATTCATAATCTGGACAATGCATTTTGTTATTGCACTCAAGTTGATATCTAGGAACTGTTCTTATAACATATCACACTTGATGCCTATCTCTTGTTTATTCCACAGTTGCATGCTAAATATCCTTTCGTTTTGCACTTTGCATATTCAAACAATCCTGCAAAGATATCCTTAAGAGGAACCACTTTTGGCAACTGAAATAATACATACCGGAATCTAGGCCGCACTATTGTGTTATCGGGAAATATCTCGGACCTAGACACACGGGATGGTGAAATAAAATATGCAATTATTCGAGACATTCCTATTTCAGATGTCTTTGCTAGAACAGACCATGATTGGGATTGTTATATTAGCAGCATTTGTAAGTCTCGTGTATGCCTGGTGGCTGAGGAAAGGCGTTCTTGCCCAACCAAAGGGTACAGAACAAATGCAGAAGGTCTGGAGAGGTATTCGAGATGGCTCCTTGTCTTATCTTGACAGGCAGCTGAGGACCATCATACCGATTCTAATCGGATTATCCGGCCTTCTATTCTTAACAGTATACATTACAACACCAGAAGCAGGTACTGCAGAACTATTTGGTATTGACATTACTGATCCTCCTGAAGTGTATCAGGCCGCTCTAGCTAATGCTAGATGGGTTGTTGGTCTTGGTCGTGCAATAGCATTTATTTTCGGTGCAAGCTTTTCATTGATTGTTGGACAACTCGGTATGCGTATCGCAGTTGAATCCAACATCAGAGTTGCTCAGGCTACACGTGACGGCGATAATAGATACAATCGAGCACTAACCATTTCTTACCGTGGAGGCACATTCACTGGAATGTTGACCGACGGTCTTGGTTTGCTTGGTGGAACAATGATATTCATCATCTACGGCTTAGCAGCCCCAGATGCACTCCTTGGATTTGGTCTTGGAGGAACTCTCCTCGCCCTATTCATGAGAGTTGGCGGTGGTATCTACACTAAAGCTGCAGATATTGGAGCTGATTTGGTTGGCAAAGTTGAGCATGGACTCCCTGAAGACGATCCAAGGAACGCAGCAGTAATTGCAGACCTTGTAGGCGACAACGTCGGAGACTGCGCTGGAATGGCTGCAGACATCTTCGAATCATACGAGGTCACTATCGTTTCATCTCTGATTCTCGCAATTGTACTCTATCTTGAAACAGCTGCCGGGCACTTTCCAATGCTTCCTGGTGGTGCACTTGCAGTGGTTGTATTCCCACTCTTTATTCGAGCAATTGGTGTGATTTCATCAATCATTGGAACTATCATGGTTCCAATCTGGCCTCGGATTCTGAAGACGCGAGATGTATATGCAGAGAAAGCGATGTTCCTTTCTTACGAAGTTTCGAGTGCCTTCACAATTATCCTGTCAATGCTTTTGTCATGGTTCTATGTTGGAGATATTCGCTTTGGAATATTAATTGGAACGGGTGTATTGCTTGCTGTGTCATTCAACCCACTCACAAGCTACTTCACATCACTGAAGAAACCTCCAGTCCAAGAGATTGTCAAAGCCACAGATACTGGTACTGCAACAATGATACTCTCGGGTATTGTTGCTGGATACGAGTCCACAGTAGCAGCTCTAGTTGTGATTGTTACAACTTTTGGAATTGCATGGTGGCTATTCACAGCATCTGCAGTTGCCGCTCTGTCACCTCTCGTTGTAGTTGGTATTGAGGGTACAATCTGGACCCTTTACGGAATTGCACTGATTGGTATTGGAATGCTTTCCCACACTGGAAACAATGTGGCAATGGACGCATTTGGTCCAATCTCAGACAACGCAGCTGGTATAGGTGAACTCTCACCTGGTGACTTTGATACTGAATCAAGGAAGACCATGGCTGAGCTTGATGCAGTTGGTAACACAACCAAGGCTATCACAAAGGGAATCGCAATCGCTTCTGCAGTAATTGCTGCAGTTAGCCTCTTTGATGCCTTCATATTTGTTGCAATACTACCTCTTGGTTTGGACCACTTGTTCCTTGATGATCCTCGAGTATTCTCAGGATTACTCTTGGGTGCCGCACTACCTTGGTTATTCTCAGCTGTGAATATCAAAGCAGTTACGCGTGCAGCAGGTGAAATGGTGAAGGAAGTTCGAAGGCAATTCAAGATTCCTGGAATCTTAGAAGGTACGAAGGAGCCTGACTATGAACGAGCTGTAAATATCTCAACAACTGCAGCTCAGAAGGAGCTCATCTCCCTAACTGTTATCACAGTTTCCACACCAATTATAGTCGGACTTCTACTTGGAGTTGCGGCTCTTGGTGGATTCCTTGGTGGAATCATCGTGTCTGGTCAACTGCTTGCAGTCTACATGTCTAATGCTGGTGGTGCCTTCGACAATGCGAAGAAAGCCATCGAAGATGAACCAGTAGATCTCGAAGCCAATACTGGCAAGGGATCGGAACGGCACAAGTCTGGAGTTATTGGTGACACCGTGGGTGATCCACTCAAGGACACTGCTGGGCCTGCTCTCAACCCAATGATCAAAGTAGTCAACCTACTAGCTCTGATATTGGCTCCACTTCTGGTCATGCTTGAAACCACTGGTACTCCGGAAATGGTATATGCTGCTACTGCAGCACTCATCATCCTATCCGTGATGACCGTCTGGGCTATTCGTAAGAGCATGAGACCTGCTGACTTCGGTACGGTTCATGAATTCACCGAAGAAGAAGGCGTCCTAGCAGAGTAGCTAACTACTAACAGTGTAAGGTGGTGGTACTTGGTACCACCCACCTCCCTCTTTTTTTAATTTCAAATCGAACAAACAACAACCTTTTCTTCATTCGTTTTGTAAATGTATATCCGCGCGACAGAATCTTTGAGGGGATTTACCTTTGGACGGAGAAATGACGCCAAGCAATCAGATGGACGGGCATGAGTTCACTGTGTGGTCATTGGCAATTACGCCAAATGGTCAGATGATAATATCCGGTGGACAGGACGCTACTATTCGACTCTGGGATTTTACATCTGGAAAAGAAGTTCACAAATTTATTGGACATGAAGGTCCTGTCTATAATATGGTAATGATGCAAGATGGAAAGCACCTTGTATCTGTGGCTGACAAAGATCTTGCAGTAAAGATCTGGAATATTGAAAATCAAGAGCTAGTAAGTTCCCTCGCACCAAATTCTGCTCACGTAACTGCAGTAGTAGTAAGTCCTGACCAGCGATTCTTAGTTACTGGTGGAGATGATGGTTTCGCTAGAATTTGGGATATAGACCGTGGGATTCTACTACGATCATTAGAACATGAATATGGTATCTATAGCATGACCATAAGTCCTGATGGACGACACTTACTCTGTGGTAGTAAACGAAAACCTGGAGAGAGATATCCCGGTGTTGTCTGGATTTGGGACTTTGAACTAGGCGTGCAACTGAAAACTCTCAGCGGACATATGGGTCATGTGACTGCAATAACTATGACTGCTGATTCCAAGTATGTACTCTCAGGAGATCAGCACGGTTCAGTTTACCTGTGGGATTTAGAAACTGGGACCTTGTTGAAAACGATGTCCGGGCATAATGCCCCAATTCTGACGATTCATGTATCTCATGATGGTCAACATGTTATTACTGGGTCCCCAGATGGCACTGTACGGGTTTGGATTCTTCGAGGTGGTGTTCTTCTAGCTGATCTCACTCACACTGAAAATGTCCACTCACTTATCGTAAGCCCAGATTGCCGACATGTAATCACAGGTTCGATGGAAGGGGCTGTGCAAGTTTGGGATTTTGACATGACCAGTCCGTGGATTGATCCCTCCAAGGAATTAGCAGAAGAAGCAAAAGCCGAGCTTGAAGCCTTCAGAATGCTCCAGTTGAGGAAAGTCATGACACGGTATGAAACACTACCACTGCTCAGGTTGGCAACACTTCTCCGTTTTGAAAGTCTTGAAGAGCTCGAAGATTGGCTTCTCGACCTACCTGTCGATATGCCTGTAAAAATCGACGGTCCACTCCTAGTAATCAAGAAATGATAAAGCAGATTAATCAAGAATTAGAAGATGGGCCCGGATTGGAGAAAATTAGGGAAAGTTGTGCAGTATTCCTACTGCTATTCGCGTGGTTAGGAGGGGAGTTTGAATATCTCTTCACCGAACCCTATGTGTAATTCGTTTTGAATCTATATTAAGTATTTAGTTAGGTACATTAGGAATAATTAAATTTGAGTAAATACTCAATTGTGGATTTCATGTTCTTGTTATTCTCTGATTAGAAATTCTTCAGTCACGACGTTTTTCATCATCGGGCATAATGACCCGAGGTGACTCAAAAGCTATCTGGCGACGCATCTCGCGTTCTCTGGCACTTGAATCATCGCAAAAGAGATCCACAAGGAATACTACTGTAAAGAATCCACAGATGAGACCTATATATTGTCCAACATCTCTTATGATTGGACAGAGAGGTGATTGATCTATACTGCCAGAAATAGCTCCACCAATGCACAGAAGAAAAAAAGGTATTGTCAAAGATGCATATAGAACAATCGCTATTACAATTGACACTTCGCCGATTCTCCCTACCACGATTATTCACGCTGTTATCAAGTACACAAGCTTAGATAACATCTCTCATTTCAGTAGAATACTAAGAAGAAGATGGGACTCGATTCGATTTCAATGCAGTGCTGCTTATAGTATTAACAATATAGTCAATCTCAAAACATTGGTCAGAGAGAACTAGTGTCCACTAATGGTGGGGGCCTGCACTTTGAGTATTAGTATCCCCATTCCTGGCCCTGTCTCTGCCTGTACCATCTACTGCCTTTCTTGGATAGGGACCACTGGCCACCTAATTGCATCACAAGACCCATATTCTCCATATTCTGAAGTACTCCGAAGAGTTTGTCGTCGGATGCCCCAGTTACTTCCTTTAGATTTGGGAAGCTCATCTTTCCATTTCGCTTCAGATGCTGAGCAATATCGAACTTGCCAACTGCTCTTGATTCAGTACGGACTATGATGTGACCGCAGTTTGTGCAAAGAAGGTCTCCTTTGTTATCGTCACGGGCGACTTCCTTACTACCACAGATTGGGCAGGTTGTTTGTGAGAATCTTAATCCACGTCGGGACATAGTTTTCAACCGATTGTCAGGAAAAACTGTCTACTGATAAAACTAGCGAAGGCGCCATCAATTTCACAAGTGTCTAGCTCTCAACAAGCTCCTTGAAGAATGATTCATAATTTATCTCAAAGGGCACTCGGGTACCAATTCGAACACGTTTCTTGTCCTGGTCTATCTCAACATAGCCTTGACCCTGCAATTCCCTTAGATCAGCCATTACTCCTCTCAATGCTTTCTTCCTGAATTCGCGTACCCTATCCACGCTAACCCAACCCCCTTCTTGATAGGCAAGTGTGATGACAATAAGAAGCGTTGCTGCAAGTCTATCAGGTAGAGCTGTTGTTTGAGCTAGATTCACTTCGTCAGATGTATCTAGGTAGAATACTCCTGCCACTGGATTATGTCTGATGTAAAGACCAAGTGGTGTGACTCTTTTGTGAAGACTTCCCATTTTTTGAAATAGGAGATGCCGTCCTGTATCTTCAGGAAGTCTAAGTGCATCTAGCATGTCTTCTACGCTTGCCCCAATGGGTGTTCCTGTTCTTGTGAGTAACTTGACCAGCACAGCATATTCGTTCATGAGATAGTTTCCAACCTACGCCTATCTGTTTAAAGTCTGACTTTCATGACGTAGAACGCGCTCTCTATCTAGTCACAACATGTGACTCTCATTTGTGACCCTCAATAGTGCCTTCGGTATATATACTAAATCTGAGTAGTAATTCTTGTGAAATATCATGGCTCTAACAACTAACAACCGAACCTCATCTGTGCTGAAGAACAAACGCAAGGTATCAACCGATGCCGTTGCTTACGCTTACATTACTGTTGTGAGGTAATCTTCATGAAACTCTCTGAGCGACTGATCAACTGGCAACTCTCTGAGACCGACCTCTGGTCACAGAGTGGTCATAGTTATGGTCAGTCAGTCTCAGAAATATCATATCCAGTGACCAACCTATAGGAGATTGTGACTAATGATGACTGTAAACGATAATTCTCGAATGATTCGCATGACAATGGAAAATAGGCACATCAACGTACAATCTACCGAAATGTTGGTTCTTACTTATGACTCCACAATGAGGTGCTAAAATGGCATTTGCGAAAATATACCCGAAACCCAGGAAATTGAATATAGAAAAGTCCAAGATCTCCACCGAGGCGATTGCTCGGGCTTACCTCCGGAGGTAAATCCAGTGACTGAAGTAGTAACCGTCGAAAGTACCGAGGAACAAACTGAGGTCAAAGGCTTCAGAGCTGTCCTTGGTCACCGTGATTTCTCCCGACTCTGGTCTGGACAACTAGTATCGAATATTGGAACTGCAATTTCCTCACTAGCTTTGATGTTCTATGCTTACCATCTCACTGGTTCTGCCATGGCAATGGCAATCCTTGCAATAGTACAAGTAATTCCAGTAGTCATTTTCGCAGGTTTTGTTGGTGTCTATGTAGATCAGTGGAATCGAAAGAAAATCATGGTCGCTTCTGATATTGTCCGAGCAATTGTTATCCTATTCATTCCACTCGCGATTTACTTCCCTACATTTCTACCCACAATTCAATGGGTATACTTGCTCACATTCATTTACGCATCAGCCAATGCATGGTTCTTTCCAGCAAGGAGTGCATCAATCCCTAATCTTGTAGAACGCGACGAACTAGTCGCAGCAAACTCCCTATCTCAGATGACTTTCCAGGTTGTTCAGTTAGTTGTTCCTCCAGTTGGAGGTATCCTGGTTGCACTCCTTGCCCCCGATTACTTCCTTGCCTTTGCAATTACATCGATGACTTTTGCATTTTCAGCTATTGCACTACAAGGAATCAAAACAAATCTGACTCCAACTCGTAAGGATTTGGACAAGGAATCTCTACGATCTCAGATAGTTCAGGGTGGTCGTTATGTTATTGGTAATTCAATACTCTCATTTCTATTCGTATTCGCAATGCTCCTTGCTGGCTCCTCCGGAATTCTGAATGCACTCCTGATGCCTTACTTTGAAGGAGAACTTGGATTGGGCGCTGCTCAAATTGGTCTTGTCTTGAGTGCTGGTGCAGCCTCTGGTGCTGTAACTGCCATTTACTTCAGCAGAAAGAAGGAGATTGAGAAACCCCTCTTTATCGTAACCGGTGCTGGTCTAATTGCTGGTGTAGCAATCTTTGCAATGGTTCTCGCCTTTGATCTATTTACAGTAATGCTCTCTTGGGCATTGATTGGAACAGTAGATGTGATGTTGAGCATTCCACTTACTGTCCTGATGCAGGAACTTGTAGATGACGAGTTACGTGGTCGTGTATTTGCATTACTCAGTGTAGTATTCACTGCTGTACAGGTTATTGGAATGGGTATTGGTGGTGTGTGGGCCGAGTCAGTTGGCTCAACTGGTCCCCCCTTGATTGGTGCAGCTATTGCAATGGTTATAGTATCACTCATCGGATTTGCAGCGATTTCTAGATTCAAGCTACATTCTCTTCTTCCTCAGAAACAGAAAGAATCTGAGAAAGAATCTGTAGAAGAGGAATCAGTTGTTCTTGTGGAAGATCATGCCTGATTAACAGGCGTGATTCCATTCTTTTTTCATTAGGTCGCTTCTGGAATTTGAGGTCTCCAAATCTCACGTGTGACAGGGTTATAGAGCAATCTACCTCGTGAAACTAGGATGATTACATAGAGGAAGTGTTTCAGAAATAGATCAAACTTGTCACTCTCGACAATGTTATCGAAAATGACTTTTCCTTCTAAAGGGATTGAGCTTAGGAATTTCTCCAAGTCTTCTATGAAGATAGAGTCTTCAGTATCAAGTGCAAATCCATTTGGTAGTGGAGTCATTTCTGGAATCTTATCTTCGGGGGGTTCCTTCGACAACGCTTCAATGAGCTGTACCACTCTTTCAAGAGATGCTCCAAGTGAAGAATGTTCAAGGTGTCCTATAACAACTGGTTGTTTCTGTACAAGTAGTTTAGCTAGATTCTTTGTTGATTTTCCCTTTATACGAGCTACATAGATTTCAGGAGATGCTATGACTCGCGCGAGTTCTTGGACTCTGTTTACCTTAACACCGAGGACCTCGTTTAGCATCTCGTCAATGTCCAATCTGCTATCGAGCTTTTCAGCTAGCTCCTGTAGTTCTCTATAAGAATCAGTCAATCTAATTTCGAGAGGATCTACATCACCTGAACGAGCCGCCTGCACAATTTGGTAAACCCGTTCTGCTAGGCTTTCATTCTTAGACATCTATTATTCCTCCTACTGTCCTTTGAACTTGGGACTTTCGATAATTACCGACGGCTCAACACCATTTGGTGAAACCACTCCAAGTATCTTGTCCGCGTGTTTCAGAAGATGAGTGCTCTTTGCAGGTGTAAACAGAACAAATTGACTTCTTCTAGATGCATCATGCAATAATCTACTAACAAGCTCAGTATTTGTTGCATCAAGAAATGTATCTACTTCATCAAGGACATACACTGGAGCAGGGTTGAATCTTTGAAGTGCCAGGATGAGTGAAATAGCAATGAGAGACCTCTCTCCACCTGATCCTGCACTAATAGCTCCGAACCCTTCAGCTTTGATTCTTGATTTGAATTCTACTCCATAGTCACCATCACGCATTGCCAACTCAAATCGTACACTTCCCGGAAATTGCACACTTCCAAGAACTTCGTTGACTCCTTTCTCGACCTTTCGAAGTGTTTCGTTCATACCGTTATGGTATTGCTCACGGATACTCTTGACTGTAGATTCTGCTTCATCAAGTTCTTCATGAAGTTCTGTAACTTTCTCAACAAGTGTCATCAGACGGTCTTTAAGTTGGGTTTCTGTATGAGCTACGGTTTCTGAAACATCCTGATAATCATCGAGTATGTGTCGCAATTTAATAAGTTCATTTCTAACTTCATCTAGGGGTCTCACAGTTTCTGGTTGGTCTAATCCATCTAGTTCTGCTTGTAGGTTCTCTATTTCATATTCCATATTGGTGAGTTGCCTTTTCCCTTGCAGAACCTGAAGCTTCCGTTCTTTAATCATGAGATTGAGTTCTACCATTCTTCCACTGATTGCCCTATTTGTTTCCTTAAGACCAGCCAAATCTTCGAGAAGTGTTGTACGTTTATTTTCAGTCTGATCTTGACTTGATTTCATTACCTCAATCTTCTCAAGTATCTCTGAAGTTGCATTTTTCGATTCCTTAATCTCTATACGTAGTTCTTTCAAACTATTGGAAAATATTTCAACATCTTCTGATATTCGCTTCAGGTCTTGACGCTTTATTTCTTCATCTCTCTCTGCTGCATTTGCTCTACTATCGATTGCTGTGAGCTCTGTCTGTAAACGTCTTTGTTTAATCCTAAGTGCTGAATCCTGCCCCACCAATCTACTTCGTTCAGGAGGTTGAGTATTGTCCAGTTTTCTAAGATCTCTCTCTGCCTTTCCTATGTCCGCTTGAAGTAACTTCAGCTCATCATCAAGTGCAACAATCCGCTCTTCCTGCTCAGGTATAGTATCAAGTAACTTCTTTCGGCGTTCCCAAGTTCCACTCCATCGAGTCATTTGACTGAGTAGATCAAGAACCTCCTCACGTTGAGCCGTCAGGTTGTCCAGATTTGTCATTGTATCTGTGACTTGCTTGCGTGAGATTGTGAGTTCCTTGCTAGCCCTTGACAGCCTACTTTGAAGTGGTGCAGTTGAGACCATTCCAGAAGGTACTAACTTTGGATTACTTACTATCTTTCCGTCGTCTGGGATAATGACCTGTCCATCAATCGTAACTGCTCGCAGATTCTCTTTCGTTGCAAGCCTAGTGGCAGTTCTTACCGTCTTCGTGACCACAAAGTTTCCAATGGCTTTCTGCAATAAGTGCTGGGTTTCAGAATCAACGTTAAGATTGTCCCAGAGCCACCCCTCTACTCCAGAAGAGCTCTTGAGTGTTGGTCGCTCATACAATTCTCCTGAATCTTTCAATAAGATGAGTGGTGAGGGAGCTTCTTCGTTATCTCGTAATTTTTGAAGAATTTGGAAATCCGTTTCTTCTGTAACGATAAAGGCTAGAGCAAGATTATCTGAGAGGACTGACTCTACTGCGGTTGCAATGGAATCATCAGCACTGAATACTTCTATCAACGGCCCCGTGACTGATTCTAACTTATGCTCTGTTATTGCATCTTTCAGATTCCGTACACTTTCAGGCATTCTCTTTGAGGTTTCTGACAATCGTACGTTGAGATCATCAATCTCTTTCTGTAAGGTTGCAACCAAACTACTCTGTCTAAATCGCTCTTCATTTAGTGTTGCAATCTCCTTCTCAAATTGTCCCTTTCGACGAGTTAGTTCCTTCTCATCCGATTTCTCCATGATTGTCCAGACGTGAGACCACTTACTTTCGATTGCTTGCAGTTCTGCTTCCTCAACTTGAACTCGTTCTCTTACACTTCTGAGGAGCAGATCTTTTCCCTCTATCTCAGCCTGAAGCGCCTTGTATTTGCCATGTGTTTCTGCTCTTTTAGTATTCCATTCTGCAAAAGCTTCCAATTCATCTCGAATTTTGGAACGTTCTTCTTCTATTTCTTGAATCTCTACTCGAAATTCTCTCTGTTTTTCCATGGTAGATTCTTTTGTCGCAGTAATTCGGTCAATATCTTCTTGGAGTTTCTCTTTGCGCTTCTTCTCTGAGTTGACTTGTTTCTCTAGCTCACGAAGCTCGCTTACTTGTTTCTTAGAGTCGCCCTCTAACCGTGCAAGATTTCTTTCTTCTTCCTCAATTTTAGCATCAATTCTACCTATTTCCACCTGAATGTTAGAGAGAGCAGTAGTAAGTTCCTCCGTTTCAGATTCATTATCAGATATACTAGATTGAATCTGGGTCTGCTCATCAAGAATCGAAACAAGACCTGATTCTTTCCCCTCGATTTCTTCTTTGATTTTTTGGACTCTTTCTATGATATCATTTAATGACGCCCATTTTAAATCATGTTCAAGTGACTTTTCTTGCTCCAGAAAAGCTCGTTTTTTGTCCAATCTACTGAGGTCATGCTGGAGAAGTTCTAGTTCTCGCTCGACTGATTTTGATTCTGTAAGCGCGGTTTCCAACCTGTGCCGACTCTGAATTACCGCGGTTTCTTGGAGAATAATTCTATCTCTTAGAGCATCAAGACCTGTTCCTTCTTCTACAAGTCTACGCACTTCGTAGGGATCCATATCTCGAATTGCATTGATTCTTTCCTGAGGAATGAAAACTAGTGGATTATCTGTATCCAAACCGAATGAGTCTACAATATGTCGTAATTCTGCAGCCTTGACTCTACGTCCATCTACATATGCTCTTGGAATTCCATCTCTGTCAATTTTACGTAGAAACTTCCTATTCTGACCATTTACTTTTACAGTGACCTCTACTTGGGCAGTACTGGCTCCATGACGGATGAAATCACTCCACTTGGAATACCGATTCTCTCGCTGATTTGATCCAAGGGCAAATTTGAGTGCATGGAAAATCGAGGTCTTGCCAGATCCATTGGGTCCTGCTATCACTGTGAGTCCTTTGTCAAAGAATACTTCCCCTGAGTAGAATGAGAGGAAGTTATCCAACTTTGCAGACTCTATGTGAGCTCTAACATTACTCAAGTTTTCTTCTCCTAGTTAACGACCCATTATTCTGTGAAGTCTATCGCTACTTTTCTTTGCTCTAAGCAATCGTGTAAGACGATCTTCTGGACTGCCATTCAAAAGGTAGGGGTGCTTCGCAAGAAACTCCCTATCATTTTTTGATAGTGGCATTCCATCATTCAACACCTCTATGATCCGTTGGGTTCCAGCGTAGTCCTCTCCAACAGCCATCAAGTAAAGTTGATCTAGAAAGTCGTCTGGATATTCGCTACTGAGAGCTTCCATTGGTGGTTGAGTTGTACCTGCAGTCCTTCTAACAACAGAATCGAGAAATCGAGGGTTACTTAGCGGTATTACTCCACTATTCTCAATAATCTCTTCTATTTGCTCTCGAGGTATCTGGCCAGTTTCATTAGTTTCCGACATGAATAGTGATACTGATAGTCGCTTCATGCTTGTAAAGCTCCACCCATCAGTAAGTTCAGCAACTACTGTTGGGTCGATATCCTTCCTGTTTCGCAAGACTTGTTCAAGGATACGAACTCTATCCTCCAATGAAGTGCCTTCAATGATGTAGGTTCTATCAAATGATGAGAGAAGCTCTGCATCGATATCACTTGGACGAGTTGTTGTACCTATTACCAACACTTCCTCCCCATCCCAACTTGTTCTAGTGATCTCGTCAAGAAGTATAGCCGACTGGTCACTATTACCTGGAGCGACTGCGTCTAACCTCTCCACCAACATCACTGTAGGAGAGTTCCTTCGTGCGAACTCAAACCCAACTCTAATTAACTCAGAACCTCTTTTAGCCTCATTGAGAATTTCCTCCATTTTGAACCGTACCATTTTTAGTGGTACATCTCGACAAAGATGGTGAGAAAATGCTTCAAAGTCCGTTCCTGGTGGTCCAATAAGGAGTACTCTTGCACCAAATTCTAGACCCGCCTCTGACATGTTTCGTTTAAGGATATCATAGCGACTCATCAATGATTGATGTTCCATTGCTTTTGTCACAACAGAGTACTGACTTATTCTCTCTGCAGGTTGTTTCTCTGGTTCTGTCAGGGTGACTGCTTCTGCATAGTTTATTTCTTCGCCCAACTTGTAACCCCACGGTTTGACCTTTAGTTTTTTTTTCTTGAAGCCATATTACATCTTCGGAGTGGAATAAATTTCCGCGCGCTTCACAGTTAGTTAGTTTTGAAATACTATGAACTCTTGGTTTCAACATTAGAGCAGTTCAAACTTAGGTCCATGATATTTCGCGCCTCATTATGCGAAGTTCATAAGCGTTATAGAGCTACAATATTGTAGGCTGTGTTACAATGAGCATTCCTTCAGACAAGCTGAGAGAGTTAGTGAATAGTGTAGTAATGACAGTAGAGAGTAGAGGTCTCTTTGTTCATTCTACAGACCTCGAAATCAAGTACACTTCTAGTAGTAAGAACAAAAAGATTCAGACTGCTAGACTTCCTCTCATAGTCGGAACTTGCGTTCTCAATGCACTGGTTCCGCGATCTGCTATGTTGTTGGTTGGAGGTCATGGTGGCGGAAAAACAACGCTGGCCAAAATCCTTGGTCGGATGATGACAGGGAAGAGTCTTGAAGAAATTGAGGATGGCATTCTGCGCGGCCATTCAGGTCTTACAGAAGAAAAAATGGTCGCTACACTTCGACCTGGACCACTAATAAAAGACGGAATTGAAGTTGTTGTCTGGCGCTCATTTGTGACTGGTTTCTGGAAGATCATTGATGAAGTTAATCGACTCACTCCATTCTCTCAAAATATCCTCCTATCTCTGCTTGCAGAGGGTGAGGTGAAATATTATGATGAGGTTAAGAGATGTGAGGAATTCTGTCTATATGCTACCCTCAATCCAGCTGATGCAGGAACCTTCGATATGGGGCCTCCGTTCCTCGATAGATTTGGGATGGCAGTTCCAATAACGATGCCGACTGTGAGCGACCTTGAACTGATACTTGCGGCGAGGGATGACCGCTTGTTTGGCTACGATGAGTTATGGCAAGTCCCAGCTCTTCTGACAGAAGAAAATCTCTTGACCATATGGAATCTGGCTGATAAGGTTTCAGTATCATCTGAGGCTTCCGAATACTTGAGATCCATCGTTCGAGAGTTTGGAGCTTGCATACGAGGTGACAAGAGCCAATCCTCCGGTCTTACAGTAGAAACAGGTCTCTGTGATGGATGTCATTTCAATACCGCAAAGAGTGTCTGTAACAAGGTGATTATACCACTCAGTGTTAGAGCGGCAAAAGACCTGAATAGATACTCAAAGGCAGCCGCATGGCTTGTTGGAGCCCAGGAAGTGACCATCGCGATTGTGAAGTCATTGGCACCTCTTGTCTTCTGGCATAGAACTCGATTTGTGCGAGATGAATCAGAGAGGTCTCCGTACTATGGTGATATCTATGCGTTCACACAACATCTTGTAGAATTAGCCTCAGCTAGGTTCGCGCAGAGAGGGGCCGCAGTAGAAATTATTGGGAATCTGAAACACGGCAAGCAATCAAAGGAGGCAATCGATCAACTCAAAGAGATGTCCAAGAGTGATTTACTTGTTCGGCTTGATTATGCCAAGTTTGCTAAGGAACTAAAGAAATCAAAATATGCAAAGACAGTCCAAAGTATAGAACGAGGGATCAAAGATCGAGATGTTGACAAACTCACAAAATTACACGATGAGTTACTTCGTGATACAGACTTTCCTAACCGAAGTATGCTTCTGAAACAAACCTTAGATGCTCTGCACAAATTGACATTGACACAATTTGAATTGACATTTGAGCAATGGCAGGATATCTGGAGCACGATTGGAATTAGTTATCCACTATTAACTCCCGTTCTCAAAGAGACCTTAGAACCTCCCAAAAGGAAAGTTCTCAGGATAGACGGTTTCACTTTAGTGATCTACGTGACTGGTGACTCCCCTGAGTCTTCAGTCTTTCTTGAGATATCTGGTGGCTCTGAGGCATTGAAACTGAAGAAAGAGTTGGAGGACCAGTTGAAGTCATAGAGGCTTAGATAAATGGAATCTTACAGCAACACACCAGTAGAGCAAGACACACTCAGAGTGGTTGCTGGACAGGCATGGTTTCGAGCAATTCAAGACTTCTATCATCCACCTCTACCTGAGCCTGAGATTGAACACATTCACGGAGCTTCTAGTTTCTTTTATATTGATACTGATAGTTGGACCGTTCATCTGAATACTGCTGGAGTACCAGTACATATGATAGCCTCAGACGCAGAGAATTATCTGACATCAGTATGCCATCATGAAATCCAGCATTATCTTCTATGTCCGTTTGATGGCGTAATGAATGGGAGAATGTTTGTAGCTGCTCGAAAGCATGTGAATGATGCTACAGCTATGTTTGTTTGTAACCTCTTTGCAGATTTTGTGGTAGACTCTAATCTTCTAAGAAGATTTACTGATCTCACTCATAAGAGAATCAACTCATCAATCCATGATTCTGCTATACGTATACATGACCATAGCGACCTCTGGAAATTAATCGTTACTTGCTACAGAGTGATGTGGGGTTTTCCAATTCCGCCAACTGTGAAAATTGATCAGAATATCTTTGAAACTGCAAATGAGATTGTGGACGTAGTTCGCGGTACAGTAGAGCACGAACACAAGTGGCCCAAGGCTTGTGAGAAGATTGCGAAAATAATCTCAGAGTGGATACCAGAGGATGAGGAAGGATTGCCTGGAACTTCTTCTGGAGGGTCTAAGAATGTTGAGCATGAGAATGCAGATGGTTTGGAGGAAACGATAGAAATTCCCCTTGATGTGGATGCGATAATGGGTAACCCTGTTGAAGCAAGGAATGGAGACCGTGCAAAGAAATGCATAGAACGTCTTGAGAGACCTAATTTAGAAGAAGAGATGGAACGACTAGCGATTGACGTTGAGCAGCTAGGTGGGGACATCGAGGATTTACAAGGTGTTTACCGTACAGCTGGAGTTGGTTCTGAACGAGCTGCGTGGACAAGATTTTGGTACAGGGCAAAAGCTCACAGAGCAATTAGATTTGAGGTTGATACGAAAAAGATGACTGGTTCAATTCCTCTTACTCCTGAAGTTTGGAGGTTGGGTGATCCACTTGAAGAACTTGATATTGTACAATCTCTTCAGACATTTCCTATTCTAATTCCTAATCGTTCAACGAGAAAATGGCAACAATATGAAACCACCGGAACTGAGATTTCAAAATCGCCTCCTGATATGTTGATAGTCATTGATTCTTCAGGTTCAATGACTTGGGCTATGAGAACTCGTACGATATCAGGTGATTATCATACCGCCTTGGTTGCTGCTTTTGCAGCGATGGATTTTGCATTTAGGCGTGGTTGCAGAGTCGCTGCCATAAATTTCAGCGATGGTACTAGTACATGTGATTGGTCCAATGAACGTACTCCCGTAGAAAGAGTCCTCCTATCTTACCAAGGCGGTGGTACAGTAGCCCCAGTCAAGAAGATTGTTGAAGCATGTGATAAAGCTGAATCCGATGTGATTGCTCTACTCATTACTGATGCAGAGGTTTCCAACTGGAAACAAATGGTTAAGGGTGTGGAGAAGTTGTCAAAACGTGGACACAAGCTCTTCTTGTTCCATATAGGTGCTGGAAAGAGCTCTCGAACATCCGCGATTCATCAATCTCTTTCCAAGGCAGGAGCCACTGTCTATCCTATCAAGTCAGCAAAGGATCTTCCGGGTCTTGTAGTACGCGAAGTGCGCTCTGTTTACAGAAAATAGCTCTGCAAAGCGCCACCCAAACTTTTATTTCATGCTTGAAGTGGCAAACGGTTTGTGTCCCTCATTATAATGAGGGTTTCTTAGAGGCTTTGAAACATGTACGAGGTCCTTGACAAGAAAATTATCAATGAAATCACGAAAATGCTGGTAGTGCAAGCACCTGATATAGCGCGTGTATGCAAACCTGGCCAATTCGTAATGATTCGCATAAACGAAACTGGTGAAAGATTTCCTTTAACGGTGGCTGACTTTGACCGTAAGAAGGGAACAGTGACCATTACTTTTCAAGAGGTTGGTAAATCCACTAGATTGCTTGGAAGCCTAAATGTTGGTGACAAGATTATGGACTTTGTAGGTCCTCTAGGTAAACCTTCTCCCTCTGACAAGGTCTTTGGTACTATTGTTGCAATAGGTGGAGGTTGTGGAAGCGCAATTGTCTATCCTGTAGCAAGAGCATTCAAAGAGGCTGGAAACACGCTCATTACCATCAATGGTGCTAGAACTATGGACCTTCTCATCTATAGAGAAGAACTCGAGTCTATCAGTGATGAGTTCTATGAAACCACCGATGATGGTACTTGCGGAACCCATGGGTTTGTCACAACAGTACTTGGTGATCTAATCAAACAAGGCCGTAAGATAGACCTCGTTTTCGCTGTTGGTCCTGTACCAATGATGAAGTTCGTTGCCAAGACCACTGAAGAAGCTAAGATACATACTATGGTCAGCTTAAACAGTATCATGGTCGATGGAACCGGAATGTGTGGTGCTTGCAGAGTTAGCGTCGATGGACAGATGAAATTCGCTTGTGTTGATGGACCTGAGTTTGATGGTCACAAAGTCGATTTCGATGAGTTGATGGCTAGACTGAATGCGTATGTTGACCAAGAGGCAGTGTCCAATGAAAAGTGGGCGAGTGAGCATGGAGGTGCTGAGTGATGACTAATAAAGAAAAGAAAGCAGCTCCAAAGGGAAAGGGGAAACCTCCAACTAAGAAAGCAGCTCCAAAGAGGAAGAGGAAACCACCAACAAAGAAAATCCCAATGCCTGAACAAGACGCAAAGAAGCGTAGTCATAATTTTGATGAGGTAGCTCTTGGTTATACTGCTAAACAGGCAAAAGCTGAGGCTGCAAAATGTATCCAGTGCAGAAATCCTAAGTGTATCAGTGGCTGCCCTGTTGAAGTTGATATCAAAGGCTTCGTGCTTCTGGTGGCAGAAGGTAAGTTCATGGAGGCTGCAGCCATGATCAAGGAAACAAACAGTCTTCCTGCTATATGTGGTCGTGTTTGTCCGCAAGAAACCCAATGCGAGGCTACTTGTATTTACGGAATCCGCAATGAGCCAATTGCAATCGGTAGACTTGAACGATTCGTTTCAGATTATGCTCGTCTTCACGGTGAACCTCTACCAGAACTACCAGATAAGATTGGAAAGAAAATTGCTGTAATCGGTGCTGGACCTGCTGGTTTGACTTGTGCTGGTGACTTAACCAACATGGGATATGATGTAACGATTTACGAGGCATTCCACAAACCAGGTGGGGTTCTTATTTATGGAATTCCTGAATTCCGATTACCAAAAGATGTCGTAATGGCTGAGGTTGAATTTCTTGAGAAACTTGGCGTTGAGATCAAGTACAATCATGTGATTGGAAAGATTAGAACAATTTCAGAACTGATGGAAGAGGATGGATTTAATTCTGTCTTCATTGGTAGTGGTGCTGGAGCACCTAATTTCATGCGTATTGCTGGAATGAACCTGATCAACGTCTTCTCCGCAAATGAGTTCCTAACTCGTGTTAACCTCATGAAAGCATACAAGTTCCCAGAGTACGACACTCCAGTAAAGGTCGGTAAACGAATTGCTATTATCGGCGGTGGGAATGTAGCTATGGATGCTGCTCGAACATCACTCAGACTTGGTGCTGAGGCCATGATCGTCTATCGAAGAGCACGTGAACAGCTACCTGCTCGTCTAGAGGAAGTTCATCATGCTGAAGAAGAAGGTGTCGACTTCAATTTCCTAGTGAACCCGATTGAGGTTCTAGGCGATGAAAAGGGTAGTGTCATTGGAATGAAATGCATCAGAATGGAACTCGGTGAACCTGATGACTCTGGTCGCAGGCGCCCTGTCCCAATTGAGGGTTCTGAATTTGATTTAGACGTTGATATGGTAATTGTAGCCATTGGCAACTCACCAAATCCAATCATTCCTGAATCAACTCCCGGTCTGAAGATATCTAGATGGGGTACAATCGAGATTAATGAAGAAACTGGAATGACTGATGTTTCTGGTGTTTTTGCTGGCGGAGATATTGTGACTGGTGCGGCAACTGTCATCAGTGCGATGGGCGCTGGTAAGCGTGCTGCCAGAGGAATCCATGATTTCCTAAACAAGTAATAGATTGTTGGGGGTCATAATGATCCCCACTCTTTTCTTCAAACCAATATTTTGCAAAATATACTCGATTCATCCACTTCAATTATTGATGCATTGAGTTCTAATTGCGATATCAGATTCTGGAAATCATTCTGAGTGAATGTTGTAGCCAAGAATCCATCCCTACAAGAAATGACACCATCTGATGTGCGATTCCAATCAATCTCTCCAATAAGACCCGCATCCGCTTGCAATTTGAACCAGTCAATCCTATGTTTCCAGAACTTGTCAGAGTAACTAGAAAAAAAGCACTGTCCACCCTTTCTCGTGATTCGAACACTTTCTCTTAGGAGCTCCATTGGGTCCACTTTGAATGCAGAGATACCATTTTGAATACAGACAACTTTGTCAATAGAACCATCACATAGAGGTAGACTCTCTGCATTAGCCTGAAACACTTGACACCTCGAATATTGTTCGACATGATCTTTGGCAATTAATAGACTCTCAATCGAAGTATCTATTCCAATAACACTCGAAGAGTAAGGTAATAGTTGTTTCAAGACTCGACCATATCCACAACCTAGTTCAAATACTGAATCAGTTTTCTGTAATTGTCCTCGTACATACTCAATTTCGGCGCGAAGATATTGTTTCACTCTTGGTGGTGCGATATCATAGCATTTCTTCAGATTGTTTGATGATAATCGCTCTGAGTAGTAGTCATTCATTCTTGAAAGGTCTCACAAACATATCTAATCTAGATTGAAAAGAGTCTTGTTGTTCAAGAAATGATTGATATAAGGAGCATGTTTCAGGGAAACTATTACTCTGATGAGTGTGACAATCGATGGACTTCAGACCCATAACCACTGATGAAATGCGTTCTCTCGAACTTAACGCAAAGTATCTCGGGATTATCCACAGTCTTCTCATGCAGATTGCAGGTCGAGAGGTTGCTAGAGTAATAACTGACAATGAGGATGTTAAAGACAAATCAATCGTCATTTTATCAGGGCTAGGTGGAAATGGTGGGGACGGTATTGTTGCAGCAAGGTACCTTGACGAAGCTGGTGCAAATGTAGAGGTCTTTCTCCTGGGTCATGAGAAGACAATTTCAAGTGAAGATACACTGATGAATTGGAATATCCTGAAGAATCTAAAACACATCTCGATGGCGACTCTCAAGACAGAATCCGCAGTAAAATCATGTAAAGCGATAGGATCCGCTGATATCATTCTAGATGGAGTAATGGGATTTGGTCTCCATTCAAAACTTAGAGAACCACTTTTGACAGCTGTGAAGATGATCAATAAATCTAAAGCTATCAAATACTCAATCGATATGCCAACAGGTATTGACTCTGAAACGGGTGCGATTCACGGAGAAGCAGTTGTGGCTAATCACACAATTTCTCTTCATGCTACAAAAATTGGATTGACACTGGCGCAGAAGAATGCGGGTAAGGTGCATATCGTAACAATCGGAATACCACGAGAAGCAGCTTCCATCTGTGGACCCGGAGACCTCATAATCTTCAACCAACCTCGCAGTTCATCTGCAAAGAAAGGGGATTCTGGTAGAATTCTTGTCATTGGAGGTAGTGATGTATATTCAGGGGCACCCGCTCTTGCTGGGATGGCTGCACTCCGTACCGGTTCTGACCTAGTTAGTATCCTTGCTCCAGAACCAGTTGTGTCTGCAATCCGTGAATACAGTCCTAATCTTATGGTCACAAGTTTAGGGACCCAGATTCTTCAGCCAGAAGTCGTCGATACTGCGCTTGACATGGTCAACGGTAATGATGTCATCGCATTTGGTCCTGGATTAGGAACACATCCTGAAACATTCGTTGCTGTGAATTCACTTGTCAAGAAAATAGTCGAAACAGGTAAGCCGTTAGTGCTAGACGCTGACGGGCTCAAGGCAATCTCATCTTCTGGAATTGAGATGAATCCTGACAATGTAGTTCTGACACCACACTGGGGTGAGTTGAAGATTCTAATGTACGCGGACCTTGGGGATTCCAAGAACCAAGCGAATCGAATCAAGAGATCTGTTGATGCTGCAAAACAATACAATTGCATAATCTTACTGAAGGGCTCTGTTGATGTAATAGCCCATCCAGATGGCAGTTACAAGTTGAATCGAACTGGCGTGCCTGCTATGACTGTTGGTGGCACAGGGGATGTCTTGACAGGAATCATTGCATCTCTACTATCTAGAGGTGGGAATGCATTCAAGGCTGCAGCTGCTGGCGCATTTGTGTCTGGATTGGCAGGAGAGTTAGCTGCACAGGAGCTTGGTGACCATCTGGTTGCAACAGACTGCATTGAAAAGATTCCTGAAGTCTTCAAAACTGTATAGGACAACGTATCCTACAACTACTGGATTATTGGCATCTGTTCAAGAAGTTCACGTGCTAGTATTTTGTTTTCAGGTGTAACAGGAACCCAAACAATGCCAACATCTGGTTGACCATAGAGGATGACAGAATCCTCTGGTGCTAGAAGTACAGCAGGAAATCCTAGGAGGTCCTCTTCACCATCAACAGTCACCAATGTTGGTTTGCTGTGATGTATTGCAGTATCTATAGTGGACCAAGCTTCAGGGTAGATTACTGCTGCTGGGTTGTAAATGAAATACTCATATTCTGCCTTGAACTCTTTCTCGTAGGGTCCTCTCTTTGTGATCCCATCAATTATCATCACTTGAGGTGTATATCCTTCTTCAAGTACAGTGTCGACAGTAACATCTCCTACAGCTATAACAATCTCAGGTGACTCTTTCTCTATCCTCTCTACAACACGCTTCTCAGGAGGTCCGTCTTTTGTATCGTAGACATCACCCTTCGGAGCCTTTAGTCCAGTGCGTCCTTCAAACTTGAGCAATCTTGGTGGTTCTGATGTTCCTCGGAGCTTGTTACCCTGTCTGTCAATCTGCCCATTTCTTATCCTTGCTGAAGCAATCTTATCTCCATCATTCGCTCGTACTGGTTTGAGAAACTCTATGGCGTCATCTACACCTAGCTTCTGCTTTCTGATATCTAAGGCTCCAGATTGGATTTCAGTGCAGCAAGGACCTTCATACATCAGAAAAGTAACATCTTTCTTGATAGGAAGCAACTCCTCATTTAGAGTAATGCCCCTGACCTCAACAATGTCATTTAGCTTGGACTCAATCAGATATTCTTTGAGTCTTTCAACTCGTACTTCTAGCGGCTGGATAAGACTTTGAAGTTCCAATCCCTGACCCACAAGTTCACCACTTGTCACAGCTGCAACAGGGTTTGGCATCTCCACTAATCTATCAATCATCACATGATGCCCCAGATGTAGGCGGTCGAAGAGATTCAATGCCCAGGTTGTCATTCGAGTCACGATTTTTGTATCGTCAATTGTAACACTTAATATCTATGGTTTCATCTCTATTCTCAACAACTTGGGAAGTATTCACTTGTGAAGATGCTAGCCGTTGCAGATGTACATTGTCCGAGATTTCTACCTGCGTTTAAACAATCTCTGACACAATTGAGTGCACCTGATGCCTTCTTCTTTGCTGGGGACATGATAAATCGCGGCAAATCATCTGAGTACATTACCGTCCTTGATACTATTGAAGATACTCTGGGAACTGGCTTTCCAATCATTGCTTGTTTTGGGAATGAAGAGTATAGTGAAATGCGCAAAGAAATCCTCTACCTTGTTGGCGATCGGATTCTCTTTCTGGATGAGAAATCAACCATTTTGGAAAGTAGTTCCGATCAGATTGGAGTTGTTGGTACACAAGGCTCTCTTGACAAAGCTACTAGTTGGCAACGAAGAAACATTCCCAGTGTCAAAGGAGTATTCGAGAGACGAGCACAAAGGGCAGCCTCTCTTCTTAAAAAAATGACGACGCAGGTTGACAAGAGGATTCTACTGATGCATTATAGCCCATGTTTGGAAACCTGTGAAGGTGAGTCTGAGCGCTCATTTGCTTGGCTTGGCAGCAGGAAATTTTATCGAGCGGTAGAAGAACAACAACCTGACTTGGTCATTCATGGGCATGTGCACAATGCTACAAAACATAAAGCTATGATAGGGACCTCGCTAGTTCATAACGTGTCCTTACCAGCTGTTGGTTCGATTACTGAACTGGACCTTTGGGAATGAAATACATGAGAATCGCTGCAGTTGGAGATATACACTGTCCAAGGTTTTTCCCAATTTTTGAAAAGTCACTCCGGGAGATTGAGAGACCTCATGTCTTCATGCTTGCAGGTGATATAGTAAATCGTGGGAAGGCAAACGAATACCCTGTTGTTGTTGATGCCATTGATTCGATTCATGGACAAGTTCCGATTGTTGCTTGTTTTGGTAATGAAGACAATGAGCTATACCACGAACATGAGATAATCGAGCTTGTTGGTGATCGCGTAACATTCCTTGATGATGCTACTGCTTCACTTTCAATTGGTGGATCTACACTTGGTGTGATCGGAGTATCAATTGTCAATGAGAAGGTAAAAGACGTAGAAACAATGCAGACAATCTTTGAAGACCGTGCAGGTAGGATATCTGAGAGTCTAAAGGAACTGACTGATGTTTCAGATTATACAGTTGTTCTATCACATTATAGTCCGCTAGTAGAAACTGAAACTAAGTTCTCATGGTGGTTTGAAAAAGCTGTGAAAGATATCCGACCCTCACTGATAATCCATGGTCACATACATATTTCAACGAAAAATAGAGTGGTGGTAGAATCCACGCCTGTTTACAACGTGGCTCTACCAGCAGTAGGTTCAATCACTGAGATTGTTCTATGAGATTGAGCTATTGTTTGTGTCCAGTGACTTTCATCACGGGCTCGAACTTGTATCCGTATACAATGATTCCGCTGTGACCAAATTCCTTGATCTTTCGGAAGCATGCACGAACTCTCATTCCAATCTCAACATCTTCTGGATCTACATTGACGATCTGTGTAGTGAGTCGGGTACCCTCGTCAAGTTCAACTTGAGCAACAACATAGGGCATCTGACGTTTGAAGTCGTCAGGAGCTTGACGGACAATTGAGAATGTGTAAATTGACCCCAGTCCCTTGAAAGTATAATTCTCAAGCTTTCCTTTCCTTCTGCACTCTGGACAGACAGGTCGTGGTGGGAAGAAGTGAGTACCACATGTTTCACACTTGTTTCCCTCAATCCTGTACATAGCTCTGATTCGTCTCCAGACTTGGGCTACACCTTGTTCTGCCATTTGATATCATCTCCCAACAATGTGAACGATACTAGTGGCACCTGTACCACCAATGTTCACTGCGAGTCCCTTTTCTGCTCCATCGACTTGACGTTTGTCTGCGTCACCACGAAGCTGTAAAACCAGCTCGACAATTTGTGCTACGCCGGTAGCGCCTATCGGGTGGCCTCGTGCTTTGAGACCGCCTGAAGGGTTGACCGGGAATTTACCTCCAATTTCGGTTATGCCCTCTTCTAGGGCTTTACAACCCTCACCTTTCTTGGCAATGCCAACGTCCTCTGTGAGCATGATTTCTCCAATTGAGAAACTGTCATGTAATTCTAGGACATCAATATCCTTGAGTTCAAGACTTGCTTCCTGGAGTGCAGATTTCGTTGATGATACTACTGAATTGAAAGTAGTGATTGATTTCCTATCATGGAGTGCTAATGTATCGGTACGTTGTGCTGATGACTCTATGAAAATTGGCGTATCTGTGTACTTCTTTACCAGATCCTCTCTACACATTACAAGACCTGCTGCTCCATCAGTTATTGGTGCAGAATGAAGAACTCTCAGAGGATCAGCTAGCATTCCTGATCTCATCACAACTTCAATTGGAACTGCACGCTGAAACTGAGCGAATTCATTGTGTGCTGCATTTGCATGATTCTTTACGGTAGGTAAAGCGAGGTGTTCTTCTGTTGTGCCATATTCCATCATATGCCTTCGTGCCATGAAAGCATAGAGAGCTGGAAAAGTGGCGCCGAACATGCCTTCCCATTCCCAATCGCTTGCGACTGAGATTGTGTTCATTGCTTCTGTCTGGTTCACATCGCTCATTTTCTCACTACCGAGGACGAGCATAACATCATGTTCTCCAGACTTGATTGACATGTATGCGTGTCTTACAGCTGCACCACCACTGGCACAAGCTGCTTCAACACTATATGCGGGAATATCTCCAAGACCACTCAAATCAACAGCTTGGGCACCAAGATGCTCTTGACCGGTGAATCTTCCTGCGGACATGTTACCTATTACCATTCCATCAATATCTGAACCTGGAACTCCTGCATCAAAGATTGTGTACATTCCTGCTTCGAGAGTAATATCTCTTAGGTTTTTGTCCCAAAGCTCTCCAAATTTTGACATTCCAACTCCGGCAATTGCTACTCTGTTACTCATTCTTTGACCTCCTTAACCAAGTGCCTTGATCTTTCGCCTGAACTTAGCATAAGTTGCATAGTCCACGTACGTTTTACGTTCAATATAATCATCAACTGTTGGAACCTGTCCGCGACGTTCTTCAATTGCGTCTTCAACAGTTATTGAGAAAGCATCGCTTCCTGCCCCCGAACCATAAGCTACCATGAAGATTTTAGATCCTGGCTTAGCAATGTCTAATATTCGTGCTAGGCCTATCATAGCTGAACCAGAGTAAGTGTTTCCAATCTGGCGAACAACAAGACTGTCCTCTAATTTCTCCGCTGGTACTCCGAGCTGTTTGCCCATGGCAATTGGGAACTTTCCATTGGGCATGTGGAAAATAAAGTAATCATAATCATCGACTGTTGTCTTCGTTTTCTTAAACAACGATTTTGCTCCTTCTCCGACATGTCGGAAGTATGCTGGTTCTCCTGTGAATCTTGCTCCGTGACTTGGAAAATCTTCACCCTCTCTCCTCCAGAAGTCTGGAGTGTCTGTGGTGAATGAAACTGTTTCTTCAATTGTGGCAAGAGGATTCTTCATTCCAATTAGAAAAGCTGCACCGCCTGCTGCCGCTGAATATTCTAACGCATCTCCAGGTCTTCCTTGTGCAGTGTCTGAGCCGATAGCCAGGCCGATTTTAATCATCTTAGATAGAACAAGCCCCATCGTGACTTGCATTGCAGCTGTGCCTGCTTTGCATGCAAATTCAAAGTCTGCGCATGTCATATCATGTGTGCATCCAATCGCCTCTGCAACTATTGTCCCTGTGGGTTTAACTGCATAGGGATGTGACTCTGACCCAACATATAATGCTCCGATATCTTTCGGGTCAATCTGTGATCGTTTGATCGCATTCCGTGCAGCTTCCACTGAGATTGTGGCTACATCTTCATCGGGTCCGGGTACTGACTTTTCAAATACGCCGAGTCCTTTCCCGATTCTCCCACTAGTATCGCCCCAGACTTCTGCAATATCTGTGGTCTTAATTCTGTAACGTGGGACGTATACTCCATATCCTACAATACCAACCATATGCAATTCTCTCCTTGAATAACAAATCGGTGAACGTCGAATTGCGTTACGTCATTATTTTACGGGCTTGGCTGCAAGGTTCTTATGAACATTGCGCTGTTGCCACCAATTTTGTAACGTCTTTTACCGATTTTTCTTCATTAACTTTGAATTATGACGACGATATCTTAAGAGTGATACACTATTTATTACTAGCGCAAGGACAACGATGATTGCTGATATCTAGATAGAGCTTTGTCGACTATTCTATATTATTTAGAAAATCTTGGATTGCTGATTGGAGTTCTCTCTTAGTCAGACCTCTCATAGTATCTACATTGGCTCGCAAAGATTCTACAAGCATTTTCGATGTACCAGAGCTATACTGCGTGGCACGTTTTGGTGTCATCGCTATTTCTCTAGGAACTCCCAACTTCATTGCCAATTCTCTAAACATCAGTTTCCTAGCAGGCTTTCTATTCGGGTCAATATTCAATGTTGCAGGTAGAGTGAGAGCTGTCCTTGCAAAGTCTAAATCTAGAAACGGAAAGAATGTTTCAAGTCCATGGGCACTGATAGCACGAATATCACGTTGGATATTAGCTTCATCGGTAACTGAGAAATCTGCCCATAGAGCTTCCTCGACTTTCTCTGTACCCTGTTCTATCATGAGCTTCTCATATCTTGCATATCCTGCAAACAGCTCATCTGGACCTTGTCCTGAGATGATCAGATTGTATCCTCGTTTTCGAGATTCTCGCGCTGCGAAGAAGAATGGAATTGCAATTTCTACATCCATTCTTTTTCTAGTCTTGATTGAATGTACTACTTGTGGAAGTGCTTCCCATAATGAATTTGCATCGATATTAACCTCTACAATTTCCAGTGACATTCCTTTTGCTGCTCTTACTGCTACTTCCTCATCGTGGGAACCCTCACATCGTGCAGTTAGAAGTAATGTATCCTCACAGTATTTCTTTGTCAATAATGCAGCAAGAGAACTATCTACTCCTCCAGAGAAGAGAACCGCACATTTTTTCTCTCCTTCTAGACGCGTGAATGAATTTTCCAGGTGAAGTTTCAGAGAATCTAGAGCTTGGTCCGGACTTATATCACGTTGAACAATTGGACGATTTACCAGACCTGACATTGAACCCAAATATCCTCTGATTATTGATATGCTTCGGTATGTCCAAAGTACGATCTATAATATCAATTAGGTACATCTTGAAGCAGAACTTGTTTGACACCTGTGATATTGTTCAATCGCTTATTGAGGTCATCGACTTCAGCATTCAATTGCTGAGGTGTGAAGTAGCATTCGTAAAAACATTGGTCGGCCGCTTGGCAAATTCCACTTGTAAAGAGAATATCTTCAAGACCAACTTCCATGAAGACCATTGTGAGTTCTTCGAGGAAGCTTTTGCTGAGTTTATCAATGACGAGCTTAAGATACATAACACGCTCGCTATCAACTGGATACATTTTCACATTACCATCTTTCATAATAAGAATGGTCAATCCGTATTTATGACCAATATTCTTTATGAACTCTGCTGGTAGAGTGATTGTATCACCCTTTTCGATTTTTAGAACTCGTGCTTGAGTCATGTCACCTTTACTCAAATGTTTCTGCCTCCGGACAGTTAATAGGCGTCTTGTCAGTATTGATTATATCTCTTGTGGGTTGTACAATCCTTACGGACTTCCACCAAACCATCTACGAATTCTGGTCAAAGCTTCAATTTCTGGTTTCTCAACAACTCGGAGATTCCATTTACATTCTTCTTCGCTTGTATATTCAAGAAAGGCAACTTCCCCCTCAGAGCGAATCTTCTCCATTTCTTGGAGTTTTCCGGTTAACCATGCCTTCCTTGATACTGGCATTCTTGATGTAGCCAAGTCAAATAATGCTGGGTGAAGATCAAATATCAATGCTCTTTCTTGCATGTATTCGATAACGCCTTCTTGCAAAGCCTTGCTAATCTTTTCTCTATCTGTGAAGAATGAAGCAGCCACTGACATATTCGGGAATTTATCAGGAATATTCAGCGCAAATTTGAATGACCTATTGAATTTTGATAGGTGTGTTGCAGCATCCAAGAAGAGAATTGTTTCAGGTTTTCCTTCGAACTCATCTTCAGATATATCAATTTTAGATCGGGAGAGGTCTTCATCTTTTTCAATCATAGATTGAATTAACTGGTCTGTTACTGGTGGAAGATCCTCTTCTGATATTCCTTCTATAGATTCGTAGGTTAGATATTCATCATCAAAGTCTTTTTTCTGCGTGTCTTTCTTCTTCTTATCATCGATTTTCCTTGGGCGTCTGTGTGGTGGAATATATCCAATCTCCTCTACTAAATGCTGAAGAACTAAAGGTAGAAACAGATCATAGAGGGTACCCCGTGTTTCAATTATGAGGAGAATTGGTTTGAATGAGCTTACCGCATTAATTAGACCTGAATCAAAATCTGGAGAATCGTCGAAGAATTTCCTGAGATTCTCCTCAGTATAACCCTTTTCAACTCTCTCCGTCCATTCATGATAAACTTCTTTCATCTCTTGTTTTCTGCGGTCTTTGACTAAACTCATGAACTTACCAAGGTACTTTACACCACGAGTCACTGCTGTTGCTGGACTGATGAACACAGTCATTAATCCAACAGCTTCTCCAGCATATTCGCTCGCTTCCGTACTCCGAATCTTACCCATTACTTCTTCCGACAGCGATGGTGGTCCTAATTTTTCAATAAGGACTTCTATCATTCCTGCAAAGTCTTCAAATGCTGCGTCTGCAGGTGCAATAATTTCTCCAACTGGTGATGCATCTGATAATACCTCCGAAAATACATTGGGTCTCTTTGCCAGCCAGCTTAATGGAATTTTCAAGGTTTGATATTCATGAAGCCATTTTCGTTCAGTATCCTTAGATCCAACGTAATACTTGGTTGCACCCGGAAATAATCCCTCAAAAAGTTCTATGAACTGGTCAAACCCTGATTTGGTGCTAAGTCCCATCTCTCCTTTTTCCAATGCATCAACCACTATAACGAGCCCAGCCTCTTTCTTCTTAGCTATTTTTGCCATGGTTAACATTACTTGTTTTGGTGAGAGGTAGAGAAGGTCACTCTCAGCATATGGTGCGTCGTAAAATGAGAAGAGTCCCAGACGTTTCCACTCCTTCTTTAGAAGGCGGGTATTCGCAAGGTGGGAGAACCACTCATACCCACGTTTGTATCTTGGGATTGACTCTTCATCAATTTCGGAGTGTGCCATATATAACACCTTGTAGTAGCTGGCCAATAATGGCCTAGTGGGCTTGTTTGCAGTAGAGAGGTGATAAAGCTTTGTCTCTATCAATCTCTACGAATACTAACAATCGCCAACACAAGAGCCACTAAGATAATGCCAATAATGACTATGTATCTCCAGTCGAGAACTAATCCGCCTGGAAGGTATGGATCTTCTGAAGCCGCGAGTATACTAGCTGCGTTTCCGAACAGGTTCAACAACTCACAGGCTTGTCCTGCATATATCAAATTACCAAGACTTGCTCCAGGAATATATCCCCACGAACCATCTTCAACTTGGCAGTTCAAAATGAAGTCAATTACCATCGACTCATTGACTGAAACAAGATTACTAGTGTAACTCAATAGTTTTAGAGCATAGTAAGTACTCTGGAAATTTGGATCTCCAGTTGTGAATCCTTCTTCAAATCCACCTGAGAAATCATCATCGTACGCGTCTATTATTTGTCTTGTAAGAATCCAGTTTGATGCATCTTGAAGACCTGGAACTATTCCTACACTAGGTAGCAAACCAAGCGCCATTATTCCTGCGGCAGTTGGAGTAACGCCAATTGTAACCGAGTTTGGATTTAATTTGAAACCATCATCAATACGACAATCATTAATCCATTCCAGTGTCAAGGACTCATTAGCAAGAATATCCCAAGCATTAAGGGATGGGTCATATGTACTGAGAAACTCTATGATGCTGAGTGCTTCATATGTTGATACAATATCTGGGCTATGATTTCCTGCAAGACTACTGAAACCTCCTGATACGGTCTGTGTTCGGTTAATGAAACTTAATAGAGAACTCTTGTTAATATCATTATTTGTGATTCCGGGATAATCTGCCTGATTCTTCAGCATCTGAAGTAGAACTACCCCTTTGAAGGTCATTCCCATTGTAACAGGGCCGAGTAGATATTCACTGAATCCTCCATATCTTTCTTGGTCCAGTTCAACATCTAGATCATTTGAAATCCATTGACGTGAAATCAGAGCATCTAGTGCTTTTGTGAGGTTGATTGGTGGAGGTCTAGTGTCAAGAGATCCAAGTTCATCCAGAGCGAGAATGGCTCCATATGTTGCATCAACGCGAACAACGCTATCGATAGGTGGACTATAACCTCCTCTCACACCATCGTATCTCCCATTGATATAGGAAAATAGGGAATCAGATCTGCTTGCTGCAGCAACTGGTTGTGCTGATGCTGCGACTAACACGAGCATAAATGCGAATGCAATTGTAATTACCTTGACCCTTTTCATGACAACATCCCGGTCAAATTTGATGCAGCTGAGAAGCTTTCCTCAGCGCGTTGAGCATCGGACTGGGTGGATGTTATTAACGTTTCCCATCATCAGGAGTCGTACTAACAACTATCCATTGCTACTTGCATCATTAAACTTATGAGCGAAATTAGAAGTTGTTTCATAGATTTTGGGAGTAGTGTTTATTTGATGGCTGTAGATGGAACTCAATCACGAGTTCAAGTATGGACTATTGGCTTAATTGCAGGTATGCATTTCATTAGACTAATTTCTCTTCAGACTTTTGTATTGATACTGATATTTACGTTTAACCGTACTTTCACAATAATTGATATTATACCTGTACTAATCCTCATTCCTATTGTTATTCTTGATTTTCTAGTTGGATTTTATATTGTGAAGGGAAAGCTCTATGCGATACTTGTTTCAACAATCTATGCAACCTTCATCTTTTTATTTAACATTCTCAGATTGATTCATCCTATTTCATTTGATATACTGTCCATCTCATTTTATTCCAGTTTTGTAGAGTTGCTATTGGTGATGTTTCTGGGAATAATAACGTTGAACAGAGAATGGGTACGTGATTCTGCTGACTAACCCATTCCACAAACTGATAAGCAACACCCGCGTAAGTAAATTTGGCGGTCGATGAAGCTATAATTACTGTCGGAGAATGAAATATTCGATGACGAAACGGTGAGCAGCTGAGACTTGCCACACTCCAGTAACTATGCGAATCCTCTTTTTCCTTCTTGTCCTCTCTGAATTTTCCTGACATATGCATAGGCTGAATCTGCAGCGATAGCACCATGACCTACTGCAACTGCAATCTGTTTCATGGACTCGACAACATCACCCGCGGCATAGACCCCAGGAATATTGGTTGCCTGTTTTGCATCAACTAGGACTTCGCCCCGCTCATTTGTTTCTACACCAATACTCTTTGCTAGAGAACTCTCCGGCTTTGAGCCTAGTGCAATGAATGCACCCTCTATCTCAAGAGTTGTTTGTTCACCTGTCTTAACATTTTCAAGAACAAGTGCATTCACGAGATTATCTCCATTGATTTCCTTCACAACTGAATCCCAGAGGATCTCCACATCTGATTTGAAAACATAGTCCTGCAATATTTTCTCAGCTCTGAGTTCATCTCTACGGTGAATCAGGTATACCTTCTTCGTGACTTCAGCTAAATAGAGTGCTTCAGTTACTGCTGTGTTTCCACCACCAACAACAGCTACAGTTTTGTCTCTGAATAATGGGCCATCACATGTGGCACAAAATGAAACTCCGCGACCAGTGAGTATCTCCTCCCCTGGTACATTCAGATGTCTGTGCCCTCCACCTGTTGCTACTATGATTGCTTTAGCTCTATAGATACCTCTGCGAGTATCAAGCAGAAAGTCGCCATCTTCACCTTCACGTTCGATACTACGTACATCAGTGATTTCCTTGATATTTGCACCAACCTTTTTCACTTGCTCTTTCATTTTGGTTGCAAGGTCAATTCCGACAATGAATGTATAACCTGGATAGTTCTCTATACCCGGACTCGTGGCTTGCGCCCCACCCAAGACTTTACCTTCAATTAGAAGTGTCTTGAGTCCATATCTTGCCCCATAAATTGCTGCGGTCATCCCAGCTGGTCCGCCACCAATGACTACTAGTTCCCAGTCTAATTCTTCTGTCAATACAATTTCTCCACAGATTTGGTCCCGATCGCACGGTAAGAAACCATCAATAGTGCTTAATCATTCTTTCCTGTGTGGCACTCAATTCCAAGCTTTGCCAGTTTATCACAATCTAGTTCAGTACTTGGTTCAATCTCGACTCGATTAGTTGGTTTTAGAAGGTCTGCCATTCGACTGAAAGTTACTTCTCTTATAGGCAATCTTTCTTTATAGTAAAGGAATGTTGCTTTGCGAAAACGTTCTGGGTCGTAGCTAAAGATATGCCCTGGACTTACAACAAGCACGTGATCGACCTCTAGCAGGTTTTCCCATGGCCATGCTGAATCGTTGAATGATTCTATGATGATGTTCTCTGCTGATTTTTCACTCTCTGCAAATGCTGCTGAAACATAATCCTCAAAATGCTGATGTTCAAATTCCTGAAATGTTTCAAAGTTGTTTGCAGAAAATATGCTTGAGTTATGAGAAAGCTTTCCTATTTCCTCAAGCCCTATGATCACTCTCTCTTCTTCCACAAGTGAATCGGCAATGAGCATTGTAGTATCAAACTCATCATTTACTGGTCGACTGAATCTCTGCATTACTAGAATTGAGTTAGATCCTGCTAACCCGAAACTCGAATGCAAGTTCTGGAGCGGTCTCTCAATCCTCGCTGGGACGAAAAGACTGTGAATTGGATTCATCAGATACAAGTCATTCCTGAGGTCCAGTTCTTTCTTAACATGAGATGCATCTTTTGATACAAGTTTCCCAATCTCAAGACACCCTTGAGTATGCTCATAATTGTACCAGTAGTTATGACCACTAACAGGCTTGAAATATTCTGCAGTTTGCCCAGAATCTCTTAGACTCTTTCCTAGCCCCACAGCAAGACGTGTCTTACCAGAATCGAAGGAATTTGAGCCTACAATCAATATTCTGGCCATTTTGAATACCTCAATGAAAAAGAGAATGAGTGGAGCCTTGCGGCTCCATTTCATCTATGTTCGTTATTACATCATTCCGGGCATTCCGCCCATGCCGCCCATTCCACCCATGCCTCCTCCGGCACCCGGTGGTGGACCTGCACTAGCTCTTGCAGCAATGACATCGTCAATTCGCAAGATCATTTGAGCAGCCTCTGCTGCGGAACGAATTGCCTGACTCTTGACACGAGCTGGTTCAATTACTCCAGCCTTCATCATGTCAGCAGTCTTGCCCTTGGCTACATCAACACCGAACCAGAGCCCAGTCGCACTTGAGTGGTCCTTGTTCAGGTCTGCAATGATGTCGATGGGATCATGACCACCGTTCTCAGCAAGAGTCTTAGGAACTACGCGTAGTGCTTCAGCGAAAGCCTCGATTGCAAGCTGCTCGCGACCACCCACCTTGTTGGCGAATGCTTCTAGGCGCTTAGCCATCTCAGCTTCTACGGAACCACCACCTGCAACGTATGTACTATCCTCGACAACGTTCCTGACAACACTAAGCGCATCATGTAGTGCCCTGTCTGCTTCATCAACAACGTGCTCGGTACCACCGCGAATAACGATGGATACTGCCTTAGGATCCTTGCAGTTTCTAACAAAGACAAGCTTGTCGTCGCCAATTCTGACTTCTTCGACAATACCTGCTGTTCCAAGATAGCTAGCATCTAGCTCATCTAGGCTTGTGGCTGACTTTGCACCTGTAGCCTTACCCAATTTCTCGAGTGTGCTCTTCTTGGCTCTGCGGATTGCCATAATGCCTTCCTTGGCCAGATAGTGCTGTGCAACATCATCAATTCCTTTTTGACAGATTAGAACATTTGCACCAGAAGCAATGATCTTGTCAGTCATGCTCTTTAGCATGCGTTCTTCCTCGTTGAGGAATGCCTGAATCTGTTCAGGACTGTCAATCTTGATCTCTGCATCGAACTCAGTCTTCTCGATTTCGATAGCTGTATTGACGAGAGCAATCTTTGCGCCTTCAACCTTCCTTGGCATGGATGCATGAACAATCTCTTTGTCAATGACCATTCCAGTAACTAGCTCAGTTTCGTTGAGGCTTTTACCTTGCTTCTTGATAATCTCAATCATATCAATGTCAGCTCTAGTCTTGCCATCAGTCTTCTCAGCAATCTGAAGTACTGATTTGACCGCAATCTTTGCAAAGTGTTCCTTTGCACCAACGACTGATTTGCTGTTCATTGAGGTTTCAGCAATATCAGTGAGAATTTTCTTGTCCATTCCCTCCATCGATACTGAAATTGAATTGAGTATCTTGGTTGCCTCCTCAGCAGCCTTCTGATAGCCGCCAACGAGAATTGTGGGGTGGATCTTCATCTCGAGCAATTCCTGTGCTCTCTTGAGAAGCTCACCAGCAATAACAACTGAGGTTGTTGTGCCGTCACCTGTTTCTTGGTCCTGGCTCTTTGCAACTTCAACAAGCATCTTTGCAGCTGGGTGCTGAACATCAATTTCTTTCAAAATTGAAGCGCCGTCGTTTGTGATTGTCACATCTCCGAGACTATCCACGAGCATTTTATCCATGCCGCGTGGCCCCAGAGTTGATTTAACGGCGTCAGAGATGACGATACCTGCCATTATGTTGTTTTGCTGTGCGGTTTTCCCGCGAGTTCTTGAAGTACCCTCCTTTAGGATGAGGATGGGTTGACCTGACAACTGTGCCATTTTTAATCCCCTAATGGTTTGTTTTCGCAAGCCACCTTGTTATCTATTTCAAAGTAGGATGCTATTCATTTGATAAAACTGTACAAGCACTTCGGCATGTACTGTTAATAAAACTGTGCTAGCTCTTCGCTTTTAAAACTTACCAACTGTCTCTTCTGAGGTAAAACTGGTACGAGCAGTTCACTTTCGATCAGACCCGGAAGAATATCCTCTTCTTGCAAGCAAGCGGACCCGCGTGTAGAATCTCCATTCCGACCTTCTCATCCAAGATTTCACCAAGCATACCACAGAGATAACCATTGGTGAGATAGCAGATTGGACCACACTGTTCCATATTCTTAGACTTCACTGCATCTCTGATTGGACAATCACGAACAATCACATTGAATGATGGTTGACCCAGCGAGTCAATAAAGAAATGCGACTCGCCCTCTTTCGCATGTAACTCAATACTCCACACACCCTCATATGCTTCATTTAGGGTCCGTATTGCACTCTGTATAGTATCAGTCTTCTGAAAATCTAGAGCGATACGTTTACCCTCATCCACTCCAGTCCCAAATACCAGTCCCTTGGAAGCTGGGCCTAGTAAGTCCACGATGCCTTTGTTGATTGTAGTCAATAACGAGAGATATGCATCTACTCTGTTAGATTCACTGTCCTTTGAGGGTTGCATGGCTTTGCTTTGGCGAGTAAAATGAAGATATAACACCATCGGATATAGTTGTACTTCAATACAATTTCCAAAGTGGTTATCCTCCTCTAGTGCGAGGATTTCACTTTCGATTTGTTTATCAAGTTGAAAGAGTTAAATTAGAAATATTGGATGGAGGACTTTGAATGGCAGATGAAGATGATCCTGACTTGGAACTCTACGGAACAAGCCCTGGAGTCATTGCATTCTTTATGATTCTGATATCACTGATAGTACCAATCGGGATAATTCCAATGAATGCCGCATATATTTTCGGTTATGGAATGTTCTACGCTGATTTCATTATTTATGGATTAATCTGGTCTTATACACCTGAAATCTATTATTCTTCATTTACAATCTTTGTATTCATACTTTCGAATATCTGGGTTACAATACCACTCACTATATTCAATGTTCTATATATCAGACAAATTATTCGGTATTATCAGGGAAAGTGTACGAGGTACAGTGCTGTTTGGGTGGGAATACTAAGTATAGTCTTACCAACCTTGGTTGCACTTAGTACATCAGGTATTCTTGTTCCCAATAGTGAATTCATATTCATAGGACCAATCCCTATACAATTCGTTGCTGGGTTGTATTTCCTTCGTAAATACCCTGGTCCCGAGATGACCTCTCCTTGGGTTGGAAATCTAGATGATAGCTCATGGTGGCGTCCAAAGAGACCTCAGTGGTGGTATCGAATGTTTCCACCCAAAGGTGAAGAGATCACAGAAGAATCTGAGAACGAATCCCCACCTGAAGCTGATTGACTGGAAACTGAATAATATTGAATGTGTTTCGACGTAGCGAAGAACATAAGAGGGTGTGAAATGAACAATAGTTATTCTGGGAGTGACTAGTGACGATGGAAATTACGTTCAATATCGGAGGTGCGGCTGGTCAAGGCATTGACACGATTGGTGACTTACTCAACCAAGTCTTTGTACAGGCAGGATTCTACACCTTTACGATTAAGGACTTTGAGTCTCGGATCAGAGGCGGATACAACTTCATTCAGATTCGAGTTAGTGACAAACCGATCCATGCGTCTGTTGACCATGTTGACGTGATTATTGCTCTATCAAAAGATGCAGTAATAGGACAACGTGACAGACTTACACAGGGTGGAGTTATCATCTTTGATGAAGGAATCGAATTTGATGACTTAGAGGCATGTCATTTTTCTGCACCACTTGAGAAGACTGCTCGAGAAGTGGGTGGCAATATTCGAATGATGAATGCTGCAGCACTCGGTGCTGTACTCGCGGTAATCAGTTTTCCTTTTTCACTTGCTGAGAAGGCATTGACAGGTATATTCGGAAGGAAAGGTGAGAAGATAGTTGCAGGAAATGTTAACGTCGCTAAGGCGCTCTATGATTTGACAAAGAGCGATTTCAAAGGAACCTGTAGTTACAATCTTGAAACTCTAGACCAGGGTCCATGTAAGGCCAAGCTATTACTTACTGGTAACAAAGCACTAGCACTGGGGGCAATTGCGGCTAATCTGAAGTGGATTTCATCATACCCGATGAGTCCCTCCACTTCTTTGTTTGAGAATATAGTAGCCTATTCACATCAGTTGAAGATTGGTGCTCTACAGACTGAGGACGAGATTGCTTCGATTACCATGGCAATTGGAGCATCATATGCAGGGGCTCGATCTATGGTTACTACATCTGGAGGAGGTTTTTCTCTGATGGTTGAAGCCCTTGGTTTTGCAGCCATGGTGGAGGTCCCAATCGTAATTTACAATGCTCAGAGACCTGGCCCGAGTACTGGCTTACCGACAAGGATTGAGCAATCTGACCTTCTTTTCATGGGTTTCGCAAGTCAGGGAGAATTTCCTAGAATCATGCTCGCTCCTAAAGACCCGATTGAAGGTTTCGATGTTGCTACTCGCGCATTCAACTTGGCTGACAAATTCCAGATACCAGTTATGATCCTTGGAGATCAATACTTTGCAGACTCGGTGATGAATATTCCTAGAATTGATGCATCTGGAGTTAAGAGGGACCAAGGTAAGCTTGCAAAGTCAGGCCCTGATTCCGATTACAAGAGGTATCTTCTTACAAAGGATGGAATCTCACCACGAGCATTTCCGGGTGATAAGGGTAAGACCATCGTTTCTTCAGGGAATGTCCACCGTGAGGACGGACATATCACTGAGGACTCAGAGATGAGAACCCTCATGGTTCAGAAATTTATGAATAAGATTCCTGCAATAATGACTGAGTTGAATCCCCCACAAGTCTATGGTGAAGAGAAATCTGAAATAACTCTGCTCACTTGGGGATCGACATGGGGTGCAGCGAATGAAGCTGTTGAAGTTCTAGCCTCTGGAGGTGTATCAATCAATCAGCTACATTTCTGCGACGTATTTCCATTGAGAACCGCAAAGCTTCGTGAGGTATTCTCACAATCAAAACAAGTCATCTCTGTAGAACAGAATATCACTTCACAGTTTGCTTCACTGGTCCGTATGCAGATAGGACTCGGAGTAACTCAACATATCAACAAATACGATGGGAGACCTATGACCCCCGGATGGATAATTAGTGAACTAGAGGAGGGTGGTATCGTATGATCACACCAGAAATGCTTGAAGAACCACAGAAAATCACATGGTGCACTGGATGTGGAAACTTTGGAATCATTGCAGCTTTGAAGAAGGCAGTAATCGAGTTGGATAAACCTATTCACGAGCTTGTACTCACATCAGGTATTGGATGTTCGAGTAAGATTCCACATTACATCGGAGGCGTGAATAGTATCCATACTCTGCATGGACGACCAGTTCCTGTTGCCACGGGAATTCATCTGGCAAATACTGATCTAGAAGTATTCGTACACACTGGAGATGGTGACTGTCTAGCAGAAGGCCTCGGACACTTTATTCATGCAGCACGCAGGAATGTCAACATAGCTGTGTTCATTCATGACAATGGTGTTAACGGACTGACAAAGGGACAATTCTCACCAGCAGCACCTCGAGGTTACATCTCAAAGACTTCTCCACCTCCACCTGGCGCTCCAATGGATCCTGTAAGTACAACTGCACAAGCAATCACTGCAGGAGCAACTTTTGTTGCACGTGGCTTCTCCGGTGATCAGAAGGGTCTCGTCAAACTCATGGTACAGGCAATCCGCCACAAGGGTTTCGCTGTAATCGATATTCTTCAACCATGTGTGACTTGGAATCGTCAATTAACATGGAAATACTACAATGAGCATACCTACTCATTGGAAGAGAATGGGCATGATGTCACTAACAAGCTTCAAGCTTTAGAGAAAGCTATGGAGAACGGTGACAGGTATCCAGTAGGAATCTTCTACAATGTTGAATGTCCTGACCTTGCTTCAGGAATTGCTCTGCCAGAAAAGGGGGCGTTGAAGGACCATAAGACTAACCTGAAAGATGTTCAGAAGATAATCGACGATCTAATGCTCTAGAGATTTCAATATTAGTTTCATATCGAGAGGATGAAGAGGATGGGAACGACTAGAATCGAGAAGGACTCTATTGGTGAATTAGAGGTACCTGCCGATGTCTATTGGGGAATCAATACTCAGAGAGCATTAATGAACTTCAAAATAAGTGGGAAAACATTTCCTAAGGAATTCATCACTGCTCTTGCACAGGTCAAGAAGGCTTGTCTAATTGCGAACACGAGTGCCAAAAAGATTGACAAAAACATCGGTGACGCAATCAGTCAAGCAGTAGATGAAATCATCAATGAGGAAAAGTTCTTGGACCAATTTCCGATTGACGTCTTCCAGACCGGCTCTGGAACTCAGACAAATACAAACATGAATGAAGTATTGAGCAATAGAGCAAATGAGATACTTGGACATCCTAAGGGTACAAAGTCTCCAGTTCATCCAAACGACCACGTTAATGCTTCACAATCTTCGAATGATGTAATCCCAACAGCAATGCATGTAGCTGCCGCTGTATCCTTTCGTGATGATCTTATGGTTCCATTAACAAAGCTGAGGGATGTTCTTACAGACAAGATAGCTGATTTTGATGGGATAGTAAAGGTGGGTCGTACTCATCTAATGGATGCCGTACCAATTCCTCTCACAACAGAATTCAAAGTGTACAAACAGCAAATAGAGACCTCTATTTCTAAAGACCTCGGTCCAGTATGGGAAACCTTGATGGTTGTTCCACTTGGTGGTACCGCCCTAGGAACTGGGCTAAACACACCAAAGGGGTTTGCTGAAAGGGCAGTAAAGGAACTCCGCAAAATTGTTGGTTTCAAGTTTACAGTTAATCCTGTTCTGGCAGAGGGTATCTCATCACACATTGCAATCGTACGTGCAAGTGCGGCACTGAGAAGCCTTGCATTAACTTGCATGAAAATGGCGAATGACATTCGCTGGATGGGAAGTGGTCCCCGTGCAGGGCTTGGCGAATTAATACTTCCAGAGAATGAACCTGGATCTTCTATCATGGCTGGAAAAGTCAATCCAACGCAGTCTGAAGCTTTGATTCAAGTCTGTCTACAGGTCATTGGCAATGATGCAACAATTGCAGCAGCTGAGGGATTCGGAAGCGTTTTGGATCTTAATATGAGTAAACCTGTGATGATCATCAATCTCTTGGAATCTATGCGATTGCTAGGTGCCGGAATTGATTCCTTCACTCAACATTGTCTCATGGGTCTCAAAGTCAATAAGGAACGGATTGCACAACAACTTGACCAGAGCCTCATGCTAGTAACTAGACTTGCTCCAGTGATTGGATATGACCGAGCAACTGAGATTGCTAAGAAAGCCCATGAAGAAGGAAAGACCATCAGGGAAGTCCTTCTTGAACAACGAATTGAGATTGAGAATCTTGATGAGCTACTTGACCCATCCAAGATGGTTTAGCTTAACTAGCCGTATCCCACACGTTGATCTTCCAAAGACTCGGGAAGAGGCTTTTGCTGACGCTTTTGAAGATTTGACAACCAAAGACATGCTATGACAATGAAGGGACCTAAGGTACCGAACATGAAGAAGTTACGAAACGCATTCCTACTAAAGGACTCTAGTAAATAGTTGATATCCATTTCGTAAGCGAGTCGCTGGCTGGATAGTGATAAACGAATGAAATCCCATCCGTTGTTTGATGTGGCATTGATGGCCATCCCTTGTAGCACCCCATCATCTAGCTCCCAAGCCATGAAATAACCCAAAGAACCAAATTCTGCTGAAACATAGGATCTACTGAAGGTCATCTCTCCCCACCACTCGCGCACCAAATTTATGCTGGTGGCCTGATCTAACGTTTCATCGATTTCTTCCCAGTATCCAGTAGGCAGGAAAAATGGTAGGCTCGAGTTTCGGAGAATCCAATCCTCACCGAACTGCTGTTCGACTTGTACTACACCTGTGAATTTCAACAGATTTTCACAGATTCCAGAAATATTTATGATCGAAGGGGTTTCTGCTGCGCGAATCTTAAAGGATGAGCCTGACGTAATTCCATAATCATTGAGGATATCCACAACAAAGGTATCTCCAGCATTGACTTCTGCGGTCACAGAATATTGAATCTCATCATTTTGCCTGATAAGCCATCCTTCATATTCAGCGGATGGAAGAGTGGCGTATAAACTAAAGCTAACACCTGCGATGACAATCAAGACTATTGTGATTACTTTCTTAACATTCTCATTCAACACGATTCCCCGACAATTTGTGCATCCTCATGTAGGCTTATCATCTTTGTCAAATCTAGTATCGTTTGTGGATGGACAGCTTGATATTCAAGTTTGTCCAACACAAAATGAACTGTTAAGAAATAGAATATAACGAATTGTCCTTATTGAATAATCTGAGGTGCTAACAATTACCCAACACAAACACGATTTGCTCATCATCGGAGCTGGTCTCGCGGGACTTAGAGTTGCTATTCAGTTGGCAAAGGACTTTGATGTTGCTGTCATAACCAAGGTCCATCCACTGCGGTCTCATTCTGTAGCAGCACAAGGGGGCATTAATGCATCTCTTGGTGAAGGTGATTCTTGGGAGAGTCATGCATTTGATACCGTCAAAGGTTCTGACTACCTTGCAGACCAAGACGTTACTGAGATATTAGCAAAAGGAGCACCTGGGGCAGTCATTGAAAACGAACGTTGGGGAACTGCATTTTCTCGTACTGATGATGGCAAGATTGCTCAGCGACCATTCGGCGGTGCAGCGTTTCCAAGGACTTGCTATGCTGCTGATAGAACAGGACACAATCTCCTTCATACAACATTCGAGCAAGCGCTTAGAAGTGGTGTCACATTCTATAATGAGTGGTTTGTTACCTCACTAGTTCGAGATGGAAACAGTATCTGTGGTTTAACAGCTCTAGATATTGCTACCGGTGAAATTCATAGCTTTGTAGGTAAATCAGTTGTTATCGCAACTGGTGGTTTTGGTCGTGTTTATAGTCACTCAACAAATGCAATTATCAACACAGGCGATGGTTGTGCCTTAGCCCTTCGAGTGGGGGCACCTTTGAAAGATATGGAATTCATCCAATTTCATCCAACAACCCTCTATGGCTCAAGTATCCTCATGAGTGAAGGTGCAAGAGGTGAGGGCGGTTATCTTGTCAATTCAGAGGGTGTGCGGTTTATGGATAAGTACGCTCCTGAAAAGATGGAGCTGGCCCCTCGGGACATTGTTGCCCGTGCAATACAGACCGAGATCAATGAAGGCCGCGGAATTGATGACGAGTATGTACATCTCGACCTGCGGCATCTTGGTCGGGAGAAGATACTCGAACGACTTCCAGGTATTCGAGAGATTTCCATCCATTTTGCAGGAGTCGATCCTATTGATGAACTAGTACCCATCAAACCCGGTCAGCACTATTCAATGGGTGGAGTTCATTGTAACAAAGACGGTGTAACACCAATAGCTGGATTATTTACTGTCGGTGAAGCTGCATGCATGAGTGTTCATGGGGCAAACCGTCTCGGTGGAAACTCACTCCTTGAAACTCTCGTATTCGGTAAAATTGTGGGTAATAAGATTGGAGAATACTTACCCGATGCTCCAGAGCCTAATTTTGAATGTGTCGAGGATGAGGCTTTCAAAATACGTGAAAAACTACAGGAGTTAATGCTCAAAGAAGATGGGGAATCTCCTTCTGAAATCCGTGAAGTAATGGGTAGTACCATGGATAGCCTTGTTGGAGTCTATCGAAAAGAGGAAGATCTCAAAGCCGCACTTAGTATGATTCGCGAACTCAAAGAGCACTTCAAAAAGGTCTTTGCAGGCCATAGCGACAAACGTTTCAATTTTTCATTGATTAGAATTCTTGAACTGGAAAATATGCTTGATCTTGCTGAAGTAATCACCATGGGCGCACTAATGCGAAGGGAGAGTCGAGGAGCGCACTGGAGACTTGATTTTCCTGAGAGGGACGACGAGAACTTTCTGAAGCACTCATTATTCACGAAAATTGATGATTTTGTAAAGACCGAATTAATCGATGTCAATCTTGGGATGTTTGAAGTAAAGGAGAGGACATACTGATGAAACTGAGAGTTGCTAGGAGTCGAGAGGGCGGGAAAGTAACACATTATGACCTTTACAAGATTGAACACAAAAAGGGAATGACAATTCTTGATGCGCTTTTTCAGATTCAAGATAAAATGGACCCATCTCTCTCTTTCAGATATTCATGTAGGGGTGCAGTTTGTGGCAGTTGTTCCATTCTTATTAACAAAGAGCCTCGTTTAGCTTGTAGAACTCAGGTGAGTGAAGTACAAGGAATGGATATGCGGCTCAAGGATTTCCCTGCTCTCTCTGAAACTCCATCTGGGTGGAATAGTGAAGAAGAGATACTCATTGAACCTCTCCCCAATATGCCAATTGAGAAGGATCTTGTTGTGGATATGACGCGATTTTATCGTGCTCTAGAAACCATGAAACTTTGGGTTGATTCAGAGGAAGGTGAAGAGATACGACTCCAGAGTCCGTCTGATAGGAAGAGGATTGACAGGTATGTCAACTGCATTCTCTGTGCACTCTGTTTTGGATCTTGTCCTGTGAATGCAGAACAAATAGAGTATGTAGGACCCGCTGCACTCACAAAGGCTTGGCGTTTTTCAGAGGATAGCAGAGTTAAAACTCCTGAGAGATATCTTGAAGCTGCAAATGCACTAAATGGTGCGCCGCTTTGTGACCTCATAATGAACTGTGTGAAGGCTTGCCCCAAAGGAGTTGCACCAGGTGGGGCGATTAGGAAACTTAAGAACCCTTGAATTTTGAAGTGAAACCTTTACATAACTTGAGTACAATACAAATCTAGGGGAAATTCGTGTCTGGTAACGAGAAAGTAGCTCCTATTTGGTGTGAGTACAAGAAATCTCGGATTTGGAAGAAACTTCCTGCGATTGGGAGCTTTGTGGTTGTTGTAATATGGATTGTGTATAATTCTATATTGTTGAACCAAGAAGCGATTCGTCTTGACTCCATTCTTCCAATTATTGAGGCTCACAGGATTGACAATATCCTCATCGGGGCAATAATTACTGCTTTTCTAGGTATTCTCACATATTTTGCTCTAGCATTTCTCACAAAGATATACTTCCTATCTGGTACAGAGGATAGTGAATTGTGTGATCTATTGAAACGAGTAAAGATGAAAATGGGGATTGATTTCAATATTCACCTTAGGATTCACGATGGAGAAGGACTGAATATTGTTACAGAACGAAATGCGTTGTTTTCATCAATAGCAATGTCTCGTGACGCACAGACAGCAATTATTGACCAGCAGGATAAAGGTGAAGTCGTACTTGCTGGTGAAGTCAGTTCTTTAGAAGGCACCAGACCTTTGTTAGCAATTTGTGGATTTGCATTTATCTTTGGATGTGCTTGGATGTTCTTGATTACAAAACCGGTTATTATTGACGTCGTTGACATGTATGGATCTATCGCATTCCTCACTGAAGCTTCTATACCATTTATTCTAGCGTTCTTAGGATTTCATCTGGTCCTCTTTAGAAGCCGCCCGAAATACACACGATCTGAGATAAAGACAATCACAGAATATCAGATTTCATCAACTTTGGCAAGATCGATTGTATTTGAAAAATTAGTACTTTCAGATGAAGAAATAGAGAAGAGAATGAAACATCTTCGATTCAACCTAAATCAATATCTTGATAATTCTGAGCTAGTTGAAACTTTCCCAGTAATTTTCATTGTTTCTATACTCATAGTACTTGGGATACTAATCCCTATATTGGGAACCGGATTTGTACCAAATTCTTTCGTTTTACCATTATTTGCACTTTCATTTATTGCTGCCGTTCTGATGAGTCTACTTTTTACTTACAAACTCAATCTCATTGGTGATTCAAAACCAAGTCCATTTTACGAATTAGAACAATCATCAAGAGATCAATAAGAATGAGAACTCATATTGCCCTCTACCATATTAACGGAATCTTGCAATGTGTGAACATCCATTCGTTCATCAAATATATTATATCGTTACGTTGCACTTGTTGGATTAGGTTCAGTTTGGAGTGGAGAAGCGATTGAGCATTCAGCAGGATAAGCGCGTGGTAAAACCAAGCAAGTGGTCAGAGAGATATGCACGATGGTTCAGCACGAGAGTACCTTCTACTTCCCCAATGTTTCGATATATGGTGGTATTCATTCTTGCCATACCCTGGTCTTACATTTATTTCAGCATTCCAGGTATGATAATGGACATCTACTTCCTAGTGCCAATAACATCTGTATTTGGATTGGTAGTTTATGGTGTGTATCTAACTATCCTCAAGAATAGATTTGAACTATCCATTCCCGACCAACCTTTCTTACAACTTGTTAATTCTGCCCTAGAACGAACTGGTACTGGAAATAGAGTAGTTGTTTGGCCACGCTTCGATGATGAACCGTATATCACATCGACTTACAATTCGAGTTTTGAAGCAGTTATAGTATCTACCAAAATGATGGAGCTGATGGTTGCAATGCCTGAGAGTGGAGAAGCATTGCTTGCATTTCATCTTCTCCGTATGCCAGAGAGAAAGAATGTATTGGATTTCGTTGCTGGTGTTCTCACATTTTCTGTTGCATCAACCTTGATGACCTTCCTTCTCGTGTACCTAATATCATTTTCAGCATCTTCGTTCATCATTCTCATGTTAATGATGGTACTTTGGCCGGTGTTCGCAGTGCCGCTGGTTTTGATTCTTGCGCTTCGTAGTGCCTTTTGGAGACATGAAACTGCTTTTGAACGCACATTGGGGCTTTACAAGATTCATCCTCAGGTGGCAAAAGATGAGGTCATATCGTCTCAGAAATTAGATGAAGAGCTTTCCAAATCGACTATTTGGTCGGTAAAACAGTGGGAAGAAAACAGACGAAGCAGTCGAAGATCAAGCATCTTTCTTCTTACAATTTTGATTATTTTTGGACTTGAATACTACTTGTTATTTTTGAGTCCAAATTTATTTTTCACTATTTTTATGAATTTACAATTTCTATCGCTATTGCTAGCGTTTCCAGTAATTGTAGGAATATTGATCTATCTCATATTACGAAGATGGGATAAAACATGTATGGGTGAAATCTACTACGACGTTACTGATGGTCACGAACGAATTTGGGTTGACTGATCTCGCGTAATTATGCTCCACCATATTGACGAAGTCTTGACATAACTTCTGTATAATCCTCAGATGCGCCATCGAAGAACGATGCATCATAGACCTTTGAGGCATACAGTTTCTCTGCATTAGTTCGTCCTGCAGCTTTATCACGAGGAGAACGATTGAAGAAACTTCCCCACCGTGAAAATACATATAGTATGATTGCTCCCCCGAAAATGAATAGTCCAAGCCACATCTGAAGGCCTCCTAGCTACTAATATGTTAAAATAGACATATACACTTTTTCATTCTTAGGATTGATTTGCAACATCAACGAATGAATAGTCATTCTCTTCGTCAATAGAATCCAATCTATTTGAAATTACATCGATGGCTGACTGCGATTCATCACAAATCACCCACCTTCTACCACTCTTTTCTGCTACGACTGCTGTAGTTCCAGAGCCAGCAAAAAAGTCGCCGATTAAGTCCCCCTTCTCCGTTGCTGCATTGATTACTCGTTCAAGAAGTGCTTCTGGTTTTTGAGTTAGGAATCCTGTATTCTCTTGTGATGCTCCCTGCAAAGGAGCGATATCGTACCAAAGGTCTGATACAAGAATACCTGGAGAATCTTTTAGGTGCTGTTTCTTTGTATATCGACCATTGCGACTTCTATAGATCATTCCGTTCTCCCACCACACATCGAGTTTCTCTTTCTTGTAGAGATATGGAGCTGTTCTTCCTCTCCATTCAAACTGTCTTCTACCCTGAGTTCGTTGAATACCTTGAGCTTCTATCTCGATGAGCCTGAACTTACCTTTCTCATCTTTGTAACTGTACGGCTTTAACGACTTGGCATCATGTTCTCTGTAGATTGACTTTGTCTGAAAACTCTTAGAATCTACTGCATAAAGGAGAATCACATCATGTTGAGTTCCAAATCCTTTACTCTGTGCTTTGGGGCTATTTGTTCTCTTCCACACAATCTCATTTACAAAGTTCTTGTACCCGAAAATTTCATCTAGAATTACTTTGACATAGTGTGAAACATGCCAATCCAGATGTACCCAGAGACTCCCATCATTTGAAAGCAGGTCTTTCATAGCTTCTAGTCGCGGTTTCATGAATGATAGATAATGCTCTAAACCATCCCACCTGTCATTGTACGTGGGGGTTTCTGAGAGAGTACCTGCAGTACCCGCATCCCCTTCTGATTTTTTCTTCAGAGTATATTGGGTTCCAGATAGAAAGGGTGGGTCGATGTAGATTAAACGGAACTCACCTTTGAAACCTTCAAGTTTCTTATGGATTGTGTCAAGACAATCACCTTTGAAAAGTAGGTTCTGCCAGGGGTCCATGATAAGGAGGTTGGTCTTCACCCTTAAGACTCCTTTCTGAGTAGAAGTATGTTATTTGGCACATCCACTCACCGTGTAAAAAATGCAAATGAAACGTAAATTACATTTCAGTATCGGTGCTAGTAAATTCTTCACCAGGTTCTGCTGCTTCATATGCTGCACGTGCAACACCAATCTTGATCAATCCAACAAGATAACCAGCAATTCTGTTACGAACCTTCTTTGACTTGGTATCAGTGAGTTGTTCGACCATTCTCTTATTCGATTCAAAATCATCTGTAAAAGTATCTGGATAGAGCGCTAAGAGATTTTTAGCAGCATTTTTGATGTAACGTGGTCGGACTGAACCCAATTTTATTCTCACCTGACAAAGTCTGTGAATGCAGCAGTGCTCTTGGCTGCGTTTATAAAGAATATGGTTAGCCACTAAAATAGTGGGTTAAAATCGATGTTTTATCAAGTGCTCGCACAAGCATATGATGAGATTGAGTCAACATCAGGAACCCTCGACAAGATTCAGATTTACTCAGATATGCTCAAGGATGCAGAGTCGGAAGAAATCGATAAGATTGTTGCCCTTACCATGGGCAAGTTACATCCTGACTGGAAAAGTGAAGCGGAGATTGGGATTGCTGAGAAAATGGCAATTCAGGTGGTAGCTACTGCCGCCTCGGTGCCGGAGAAAGTTGTGCGAGATCTACTCCGAAAAACTGGAGATATTGGTAGTACTGGAGAAGCTCTCCTTCAAGAAAGTGCACAGGCTACCCTTTTTGCGGAGGACCTGACTGTTTCTATTGTATACAATGCACTGGTACTGACTGCGAAATTAAGTGGGCCTGGGAGCAATAAAGCGAAGGTTTCGAAACTCGCGGGTCTATTAACCGATGCTAACCCAATTGAGGCTAGATACATTCTGAGAACAATCACAGGGTCTCTACGACTAGGTCTCGGTGATATGGGGATTATCGATAGTCTCTCCACAGCATTCACTGGAAACCGAGATGCACGAAGTGATATTGAGACTGCGTTCAATGTATGTAGTGATCTTGGACGTGTTGCCAATGTTCTGGTAGAGAAAGGTATTGACGCAGTTCGAGCCATCCATACCCAAGTAGGGGTCCCAATCCGGATGATGGCGGCTAAGAAATTGTCTGATGCGGAAGAGATCATGGAGAAAATTGGAAAGAAAGCTTTTGTTGAGTACAAGTATGATGGTGAACGTGTGCAAGCCCATAAGAATGGAGATGAAGTCATTCTCTATTCACGAAGACAGGAAGTAATCACGCACCAGTATCCAGATGTGGTTCAACTTATTCTAAAAAACATCAAAGCTGATTCATGTGTACTTGAAGGAGAATGTGTAGCCATAGATCCAGAAACTGGGAAGATGAAACCATTTCAGGAGCTCATGCGGAGAAGAAGAAAGA
>JAUWOU010000163.1 GCA_030612005.1 Candidatus Thorarchaeota archaeon
GGGTATGGCCAATTCCCCAAGTCATCTAACCGTCAAATTGCTGTGTCTGGAGTCTTGCGTGACCTATGGTCCACTTGGAATCCGCATGCCTCGGGCATTATTTTCACTTTTCTTGTACAATTTGTGTTCTTGAAAATGTCCAATTTCACGAGTATCCTTGCTTCCTATGACAAACATGGAATCTGACGCATCTATCACCTTGAACCGTTCATTGTTAGTTGCACAATCTTGGACACCAGAGTGAAGTGCTCCCAGGAGCGGCACTGGGGGGACTCTGTGAGGTCATTTAGTGTGTCGAATCAACCTCACACCAGTGTTGAAGTTTTTTGATATATAAAGACCTACAAGTTTTCGTTCTTTATTCAAACATTCATCAAAGGGATGTCCAACATTTACCAAGTTTCTTGTAGCTGTTGACAACCCACAAAAGGAATAATCATAATAGACTACATATGACTTGTTTCCTAACTCAGTCAGTTCTTCAACTCTGGTGTTAATTCAACAACTCTTGAAAACTGTGAATAACTGTGATAAACGAAGATATACATTAATGGTGGTTCTTGATGTACTTTGTATATGTCATCGAAACTGAAGATGAAACCTATTACACAGGGATGACTAACGACTTAGCCCGACGTATGAACGAGCACTTATCCAATAGTTCTCGGTCAGCAACATACCTTAGGGCTCACAAACCAGTATACGTTGTCTATCTTTGTGAATGCAGAACCCGTGAAGATGCAATGCGTCTAGAAAATCGCTTGAAGAAAGATTACAAGTTCAAGATGGAATGTGTTGGTCCTCGTAGGGATATTCGCGAGGTTATCGAATCTGAACTTAGTTACAAATAGGATTCCTCGAAGCCTTCTTATCGAGGGACTCATGTCTACATTCTGTGGCATCCATGACCGAATTAGTCTTGGCGATTGACGCTGGAACAACTGGTGTCCGCTCTATGTTCTTCGACAAATCTGGCAATGTAGTTGCCAGAGCATACTCTGAATTTGAGTCAGTATATCCTCATCCCTCTTGGGTTGAGCAAAGGGCTGAGAGCTGGTGGGACAAATCTTGTGAAACCATCCAGCATGGTATCAAAGAAGAGAACATCAATCCAGAACAGGTAGTTGCAATCAGTGTCACAAACCAACGAGAGACCGTAGTACCAATCGACAAGGATGGGGTACCACTAAGAAACGCTATAGTATGGCAGGATCGTAGAACTGTTAAACAGTGTCAGTGGATAGAGGAAAAAACTCCTCCTGCTCAAATCTATTCCATAACTGGACTGACAATTGATCCGTATTTCACTGCACCAAAGATACTCTGGATTCGGGAAAATGAAAAAGCAATCTATGACAAGGCTGACAAGTTCCTTCTAGTTCATGATTTTCTCATCTATAGGTTATCTGGAGAACTAGTGACCGATTATTCAAATGCGAGTAGAACTCTTCTATTTGATATCAGGGAATGCAAATGGTCTGATTCTATTCTGAATAGTCTGGGTATTTCAGAGGAGAAATTGCCAGTTCCTGTGCAATCTGGAACTTCTGTGGGTGAACTGAATGATAGAGCGGCTCGTGAAACTGGATTGAAACAAGGGACACCTGTTATTGCAGGAGGCGGTGATCAACAATGTGCAGCTCTTGGTGTTGGTGTTGTTCGTGAAGGACTGATCAAATCCACCACTGGAACTGGAACTTTTCTTCTTGCTCACTCTAATAATGTTAAGATGGATCCTGCAAGGAGAGTGCTTTGCAGTCGTCATGTAGTACCAAATGCTTACGTTGTTGAAGCAAGTATGTTCACAACAGGGTCCGCCTTGAAGTGGTACCGCGATAACTTGGGGAGTGAAGAAATCAGCATTGCAGACGAACGCGGTGTTGATCCTTACGATATAATCACAGAGGCTGCTGAGAGAAGTCCTCCTGGTGCTGAGGGCGTAATTCATATTCCACACTTTGTTGGTGCTGGTGCTCCGAATTGGAACCCTCACGCAAGAGGTATCTTCGCTGGGCTCGCCTTAGGCCATTCTCGCCATAATCTGATTCGTGCAATCCTAGAAGGGGTTTCGTATGAGATTCGTACGAATATCGAGGTGATGCGCGAACTGGGATTACCTTCTAACGAAGTCCGTGTGAGCGGTGGTGCATCAAGAAGTGAAACCTGGATGCAGATACAGGCAGATATTCTCAGGACTCCTGTGATTCGGACACGTATGGAGGAAGCATCAGCAGTAGGAGCTGCTATACTGGCTTTCAAGGGTGTGAATATTTACAAATCAATCCCAAAGGCAGCTGAAGAGATGGTGAAGACGCTCAATCCTCTTGAACCCCGAACGGAAACTCTGGAGGTTTACAAGAAAGGCTATGACACCTTCAAGGCGCTCTACGATGCGATATCTGATATTCAGTGGTAAGGAGACTAGTCGGTATATACTGCAATTTTGTTTCCCTTGTCAAGCACTAGTATCTTGACATTTGGATCCTCAGCAATCCAATCATCAACAACAGCTTGTGGGTCACTCACTTTTTCCATATGAACTCCCTCAACTGTTTCTGCATCCAAGTCTGTGTACATCTTGATTCTAGCCACTTTCATGAGAAGTTCTGCAAATTTGAAAGCCTTATGCTCATAAAGATGATATTTGCCACCAATTGATGCTATGACATCAACTAAGGGCAGAGTCAATTTATTGTAGAAATTCTCAATAGCTGATTTGGGAGCAACTCCATCCTTACATTGTGCCAAGAACAGGATCTCTCCATAATCAAGTACTGCATTCTTTGTGAGTTCGATTGCTCGTTGAGCATGATATAGCGATTTATCCTGCGGATAGCCGCCTGGTGAAACAATGATTCGTGCCTGTGGAGTTACTGTAAAGCTTGATGATTCATCAAGAATCTTCATGGCTCCAGCTGTTACTGGCTCAGGCTTCCCTGCACCTGCCCAGATCAATTTTCCTCCATCGGTTACCACTGCTAGCAAGAACACAGTCCCTTTTCCAGCAATCATCTCCATACCTTCTCGCATATCATCTGCAAGAGGGTTATCTCGACGCTTCTCGTCAGGATGATAGGGATGAATTCCAAATGTTGATTGTGGGTGGAGTGCCATTGAGTGATTTGCCTCTATGGTGTCAAAACCACAGACACCTGGAAGGAAGTTTTTGACTACATTAGAATATCCTGCAAAGTAATGTGCTTTCATGTCTGAGAGGCTTACATAAACATCGTGCCCTACTGCCGCACTGTTTGCCCAGACTGGTGTACCCCGGCTTGTTTTTCCTAGATTGATTAAATCCTCTGCAAAGCAGTCGTGGATGATGACATCAAAATTGGAAAGTTTCGAGCCCTCCGCCGCTTTTCGAATCATATTCACAATCTCTAGATTATCCGGATGATCCACTTCATGTGAGCCCGTGGTAATAATGAATTGAACCCTGCTTGCGCGTTTTAGACGAGGTACAATTGAAGTTACAAGTTCCAAGTGCGGTTCATCTCGAGTATGATCCTCGACAAGCACACAAACACTCTTGCTCTTTGTTAATTCGGTGAGATTTGGTCCCTGAGGATTATCAAGAACTCTTTTCAATTCACCAAGTAGATCTGATTTTGGTTCCAACTGTTTTGGTTTTATGATTCCAGCAAAATTACTTTCTGGAATGCTGAGATCCACTTTGCCTTCACCGTAGCTAATTGAAATTTCCAACGTCTTTCCTCACAATCTGGTGGTACACATCCTTACAAAAACATTCACCATACTGCAGAAGGATGAGAGTATTTTCAACTATACGAGTGTAGACTTACTGGAACCTAGTGAAACTCCAGAATTAACCTCGCTGTTGGTAGAGCAGTACAATGCTCTCACTATGGAATTGGTTATATCACACCTGACCAATATGAACGTGACCAACTCATATACCTGTGTGGTTCGAATGCAAGACAATTCGGAAAAGGTAGCTCCGAGTTCGGAGAGACCTTCTATCGTTGTGATAACATTTACATTGATACTTCTTGCTCTATTTGCGCCGTACATTGTTTTCTACCAAGAGTGGTCGAATTCAGCCCGATACTTGGTTACTGCAGTTACTTGGTCATTCATCAATCTGAGCAATGCATTGAACCAATCGGGTGAAACTGCATTGTTGCTACCCCATCTATATGCGATTCCATTCGTTTTATTGGTTGCTTCTCCACGCCTCTTCTTTGTGCTAGTCATTAGCAGATCGCTTCGAGAAAAGAGCCAATCCGGAGAGTTCTTTCTTGCATCAGCGTTAATCGTCTTCCAGCTATTGGCCCCTTGTGTCTTTTATTACTTCAATCCGTTTTACATTGAATTACCCGGAGGCGGAGGAGGGCCACTCATATCGATACCTGCGCCCCCAGTAGGCTCGCTCGTTTGTGTGCCGGCTCCGATTCTGCTATGTGTTGGTCTATTAGTCCTTGGCTTATGGAATACCAAAAGGACTGCACTGGAATCTGAATCCTGAGTACTTGTCATTGGAAGGGAGATCTTTGGTCCTGAGTATTTACAGATGCCATATCCTCCGTAATCTCCAGTATTCATTACCAACCACACATTTGAGATGGGTAGTCATTCACTCTTGGTATAGTTAATAATCATCTCGAGAAAGAGAGAGTTCTAGTTGACTCTTTTGAGTATCCAAAATAGACTGTACAATTTCAAATGCAGTTTACAATGAACAGTGTAACCACAAGGAATATTCGTAAGAAATCCCTTAGTATTTTCTATGACCGAGAAGGAGAAGGATAAAGGATTCTCTGGAATTGGACCTTGGCTTGCAGTTGGTTCTGAACTCCCGTGTTCAGTGATTGCTTTGCTCCTTGTTGGTCAAATTCTAGGTGCTGCAGTTGGTGGTCCTTCTGGAGCTACCTGGGGTGCAATCCTAGGTGCTGTCTTCGGGTTTTTCCTTGGTGTATATGGAGTATACAAGACAATAGGCTACTTGGAGCTAATTGAACGAAAATCTCAGGAACGCCCTCGTTATATGCCTTCTATGGAAGAGATACTAGAGGATGTCACCTTCGATAAGGAGGACGAATCCTCTGAGTAAATTAATCAAGGAATTCTGAGTCGTCGCTATCGAGCACTTCAATGATGACTTTAGTGGCGCTTCTTCCAACTCCTGCAATTATCACTTGGACAAGTAGAGAAACAAAGAATGCTCCAAGTGCTATACCAAAGACTCTGAGTGAAATGGAGTTATAGGATGCTGCCCATGCTGCGAGAAAATTCGTATCAATGAGGAGCCACATATAGATTCCAGTGACACCCATCAAAGCGACCAGGACTCCATAGAGAATAACTACTGTCTTGACCCTTGGTGTATCCATTCGTACCTCCTCAATTCCAGGACCGACCACTGCGTCACCAATTCTTCTAGAGAATCTGACAAACGCACTGATTGCAGCTAGAAATATGACAAGTGCGACAATACTAGTCAGAAGGAGTGCAAGTATCTGCATGTCTACCCCCAGGCCTAAGAACACATTTCCAATAAGAAAGGCTGCGATAGAACCTATCATTATGATTACTGCTAATATCTGAACAACGAATGTAACCGTTGCAGAATTTCTGAAAAGGCTTCCAAGGTTTATGTAATCCTCGGACCGATGAGGTGCGCCGCTCTCTTCTGTCATAGTGACCAACTAACGTGATAACAGCAAGTTATTTGAATTCTTCTACATGCGGTCAAGTTGTGCTCAGGCATTACTTTTATATCGGGATTCAATGGTCTGCACGTTAGTCCTCACTAGATTGAGAATGGACAGGAATCGTTTCGATGAGTATACGGTCTGCTAACGAATATGGCTTTGTCAACGCTAGGATTCGAGGTATGAAGTCTCGATTCATCTCTATTGGCGTGTATGAGAGTCTAATTCAGGTTAACAGCTATCCGGATTTCATCAAGATACTTTCCGGTACTTACTATGGCTCGGTCATCGCTAAACACTCGCCGACTGCAGTCCCAAGTCCGGATGAACTTGCCCTAATTCTCTCTCAGGACTTTGTAAATGTGAGTGCGAACCTATCACGATCTTTAACCGGAAAAGTTCGTAAATTCACAGACACTTTCTTAGAGATGTTTTTTGCAGAGAGTATTAAATCAATAATTCGGGGAATTCATGTTGGTCTGGAAACGGATGAAATCTTGAGATTCTCAGTACCATCATCTTCAGCAGAGATGAGTCTCTTTCAAACACTGGTGAATGCATCGTCAGTGAACAAGATGATTGATCTTCTTCCTCAATGGGATTTGAAGGTCGCTCTTCTTACACGATTCCCCAGCTATCAGGAATTTGATTCAACAGCACCTCTTGAGGTTGCAGTTGAAGAGTGGTATCTACGAAAAGTTGTAGACGCGCTGAAGGACTTTTCAAAAGATGAACAAAAAAGGGTGTTTGACATTCTTGATTCAAGGGTCATCCTTAGGAATGTTCTAACTGGGATAAGAGCGACTCTACTCGGTTTTGAGCAGAGAGCGTTGGAACTTTCCCTTGTTCGTTTTTCACGTGCACAGCAGCTAACAGATGCGATAGCCTCTTCAAAAACATGGAGAGAAGTTATTGCTAAGTTGGATAACACACGGTTCGCCCAGTTTGGCGGAAGAATTGCACGGATGTATGAGGATACCGATGATTTGGGAGATGTGGAGCTTGCTATCGAGGATTTCATTGCTCAGAGAATAAAGCGCCAACTAACAGCATTTCCATTCCATTTAGGCACAATCATTGGGTTCTTTAGTCTCAAACAATACGAAGTGCGTAACCTTCGCTCCATAGCTGTTGGTATTGAGCGAGGAGAATCTGCAGAAGTAATTCGACGAATGATAACAATCTGGTGAGAGTTGGAGGAAATACAATAAATGAGATTTGACAAAGAAATCACAAGTCTGGTCTTGATTGGCCTAAGCATAGTGGTTACAGTATTGGCAGCAGTCGCTGTGGGAATGATAGATTCCTCAGTGATGAGTGCTCTCGCAGCACCCCCAAGCCATGGTTTTGAAATGCTTCAAACTGGAGACAATAGTATGGGAATTCTGGGCCTTGCAATCGGGGCCGGTTTAGTGCTAGGTCTTGCAGGTATTGGTGCAGGTCTAGGAATGGGTACTGCTTCTGCAGCTGCTCTTGGTGCAATCACTGAAAAACCAGAAACGTTTGGAAAATCGATCCTGTACGTAGTTTTCATCGAGGCTGTAGCAATCTACGGTTTCGTCATTGCATTTCTACTAGTAGGATATATT
>JAUWOU010000223.1 GCA_030612005.1 Candidatus Thorarchaeota archaeon
AATGGCTCGTAGAGGCATTCAAGAACATGGGACCACTTCCACCAACAGTAATTATTGCAAACAAAATCGATCTGCGTTTCACTAATGACAAATCCAAATATGTGACGACTCAAGAAGGAGAGGAGTTCACAAAGTACTTCATTGAGAAACTTGGTGTTCCTGCAATATATCGCGAAACCTCAGCCAAGACGGGATCTGGAATTCAAGACACTTTCACTGAATTACTACGAATGATGGATGATGTTGCAGGTGAGAAAGAAAGCGAGCACTTCATGGGTTAAGTGACTTCAATTTCATTTTATCAGTCCAAATCGCAATGGTTATTAGAACTCATATACCGATATTAACTATCGTTAAAGGATTATCAAGTGAGTACTATGAATCAGGAAACAAGTGACAACAAGCAAAGGATGTCCCTTAGGATTGAAGGTATGCACTGCGCGTCATGTGTAGCCACAATTGAGAAGACTTTACTCGCCAAAGATGGTGTGATAAAAGCTACAGTAAGCCTTCTTGATGAAAAAGCGGTTGTTGAATACAACCCTGATTTTGTAAATCGTGCTGACTTGGAGAAAGCTGTTGATACTACAGGTTATCGAGCAAGAAGATCAACAATGACTCTTACTATTTCAGGAGAACCAACAGAAGATAATTGGCTTCAGATGACGGATTCATTGAAGGAATTACCCGGAGTAATTTCAGCTAAACCCTTTCCAGAGTCGAAGCGTTTACTTTTGGATTATGATGAAGATTTAGTCACCTTCAAGATTATTAGAAATAGACTCAAAGAACTCGGATTTGAGATTGAAGATTCAGAGGGTACAGAAAGAGACCGGGAATCTCTGGCGCGCGAGAAGGAAATTCGATACTACACAATTCTCTTCACATTTTCTCTTATTCTCAGTATACCTGTTGTGCTTCTTCATTTTGGTGCTCTTGACGCAATCATTCCTGCTGAAGAAATGCGAATGTTTCTCATGTTTTTGTTATCCACACCAGTCCAATTTGTAGGCGGATACCCATTCTATAAAGCGGCATTACGAGGTCTGAGACATTTCAAGACAAACATGGATACTCTAGTTATGCTTGGTACATCTGCTGCATACACTTACTCAGTAGCAACTACCTTTGTACTCCCAGGATATGCTCCGTTTTATGATGCCGCAGTTCTATTAATCACTTTCATCCTTCTAGGACGAACACTTGAATCTATAGCAAAGGGAAGAACCTCTAAGGCAATTCGTGGTCTAATGGGTCTTCAAGCTAAAATTGCGACAGTCATAAGGGACGGAGAAGAAATAATTCTCCCTATTATCGATGTAGAAGTAGATGATATAGTGCTGATCAGACCTGGTGATAGGGTCCCTGTTGACGGTACAGTTGTTGAAGGAAAATCCTCAGTTGACGAGGCGATGATCACTGGGGAAGCATTACCGGTCGAGAAGAATGTTGGTGATTCAGTTATTGGAGGGACCGTGAACAAGAATGGGGTTCTTAGAGTCAAAGCTTTGAAGGTGGGCCAGGACACTGTTCTATCTCAGATTGTGCGAATGGTAGAAGAAGCACAAACTAACAAACCTCCTATTCAGCGAAAAGCTGATTCAATTGCCGCGGTGTTCACCCCAGTTGTGCTAATCATAGCAATAGCTACGTATCTCTTTTGGGTATTCGTCATGAATGTCGATTGGACATTGGCATTGAACTTCACAATTGCTGTCTTAGTTGCAGCATGTCCATGTGCTCTTGGTCTTGCCACTCCTACTGCAATTATGGTGGGTATCGGTAAGGGTGCACAGTACGGTGTCCTCATTAAAACAGGAGAATCTTTGGAAACCATACCCGTTGTTGATACAATTGTATTCGATAAGACAGGTACACTCACTATTGGGAGACCTACAGTAACTGATATCCTTGTAACTGGCAACGTTGCAGAAGAAGAGGCTCTCCGCCTTATCGCTGCAGTCGAAAAGAATAGTGAACACCCCTTGGCTGAGGCTGTTGTTTATTATACCAAGGAGAAAGGTATCGATATTCCATCATCAAAGGACTTCTCATACACAACTGGTAAAGGGGTTAGCGCTCAAGTGGATGGCAAAACAATCTGTATTGGCAGTGAGCAATTCATGTCTGACAATGGAGTAAGTTTTGCAACAAATGCTGATCATTCACTTATGCTACAACAACAAGGAAAAACTGTAGTCTATGCTGCTATTGGGGATGACCAACTGGCAATATTAGCAATTGCTGATGAGCTGAAGGTTAGTTCAGCCCAAGCTGTAAGAACTCTCAAAGATATGGGTATTGAAGTCTGGATGATAACCGGAGACAAAGAAGTAACTGCAAAGACAATTGCACACAGTGTTGGGATTGACAATATACTTGCAGAAGTTCTTCCTGATGAGAAAGCAGAACAAATCAAAAACTTGCAAGCTCAAGGAAGAATTGTTGCAATGGCAGGCGATGGTGTGAACGATGCGATTGCGCTAGCTCAAGCAGATGTTGGTATTGCGTTGGGTTCAGGTACAGATGTGTCTGTTGAATCCGGTGATATTGTACTTGTGAAGGATGACTTGATGGATGTTGTAACCGGGATTCAGCTTGGAAAGAGAACGATGACAAAAATCAAGCAAGGCTTCTTCTGGGCACTAATCTACAACATCATTCTGTTACCAATCGCTGCAGGACTGTTATATCCTTCATTTGGTCTTTATCTACAACCACAATTTGCCGGTCTTGCAATGGCGCTATCTAGTGTTAGTGTTGTCATTAATGCGTTAACTCTGAATAGATTCAAACCGCACAGTATAGAAACAGAAAAAACAACAACTCTTCCAGCTGCATTTCTTGAGGGTGATGTCGCAGTTGATCCTATCTGTAAGATGAAGGTCGATATTGCTACTGCAGAACTCTTCACAGATTTTGAAGAAAAACGATACTACTTCTGCGCACAGTACTGCAAAGACACATTCGAAGAAAATCCTGAGAACTATCGTGATTCTGAATCAACTATAACAGAAGCAACACGTGCAATAGCAATCGATCCAATTTGTAAGATGGACGTTGATATTGCAACTGCGGAGCTTCATAGTGACTACCAAAACAAGCGTTACTATTTCTGTGCTCCATATTGCAAGCAGACATTCGATGCGAATCCCGAAGAATATGAAAATAAGGATTTCAGAGATTAGTGAAGCGCAAGTTTATTGAGCAAGTTCCGCGGCTTTGTCAGATGGGTTTTGTATTGCTATGGGTATAGAGGAAAGAGCTATTGTTCGGTTTGCAGGTCCTGAGGATCTTGAGTGGTGTGTTGTTGAAGATAGTCATGTAACTGAGAAAATAATTCGAAATAAGATTATGAATAATGAGATCATAGTTGTGGAGCTCGATGGCCACCTCATTGGTTATATTCGATTGGAGTTCTTGTGGTCTACAACTCCCTATATTGGATTGATTTTTGTAATTGATGATTACCGAAACGCAGGAATTGGTCGTAAGATGATTGACTATTTGGAGGATCATCTCCGTGCTCATGGACATGATAAACTGATGAGTTCTTCTCAGGCTGATGAGCCTGAACCTCAAGCATGGCATCGGGCAATTGGATTCGAAGAATGCGGAATAATTTCGGGTTTGAATGAGGGTGGAATTGGAGAGATCTTCTTCAGGAAGAAACTGATTTGAAAAGGAACTCTCTGCAAATTAGGACTTGTACTAGCATTCTACCTTGTCAAGCTCGCCTTGGCAGATCTTCTTATCATCTTCTCCCTCAACAGCATTAGTAGCTTTCTGTGCCAGGTCTTTGTATTTCTTACATTCACTCTTGTTTTCTGCAACAGAATGAGCTCGGGCAAGGGCTTCATAGATGAACGGTATGTCCCAGTCTTTCCAGTTCTCATCAGTCTTCTCTGCTTTTTTAGCAAGTTCGAGACCTCGGTTTGCGTGGAACAATGCGGGTTCAGCTCTTTTCATGAGAGCATAAACTCTTGCTATCATGTACTCAGCTCTTACTGCATTAATAGTAGTACCAACTTTGCTCCAGTGGTATCTTGCAGTATGAGCCATGTGTAGTGCGTCTTCTAACTCCTGTGAGGATGGAGAATCACTATCTAGAATTGCCCAAATTCCATTATTAGTATTGATTGCGACTTTCTTGTGGAATTCATCCATAGTCATCTTTTCATCTACCATCTTTCATTCCTCATGCCTACTTTACATGATTCCCAAAACATATTTAACGATTGTTATTTATTCTGGATTTAGAAGGTAGTCACATAATGTGACCCTAACTTGTGCCCCTGCTTTATATAGGAAGCAGAGAGCAAAGAATTAGAAAGCTAGCGCATTCTCCTAACGGAGTATAACTCCTGTGGCTAAATGCGTTGGATGAGGTTTGAAATAATGAAACCTATTGATGATAATGAATTTCCTTCAGAAGAAACATCCGATGATGTTGAAGAGGAGGATTTTGATATTGATATTGAAATTAAGAGTCGAAGAAGAAGGAAGTCTCTAAAGAGAAGGACTTCCGGCAAAG
>JAUWOU010000061.1 GCA_030612005.1 Candidatus Thorarchaeota archaeon
AGAATTTTACCTTTGCAATGCTTGGAGTAGGTGCTTCAAATACAATGACATCTTACCTGCTAAAAGCCGCTGGTGTAGACGCCAAGAACATTGTGATGGTTGACAGCAAGGGTGCAATTTACTCGGACCGTGAGGACATCGTGAAGGACAAGGATTATGACACCTTCAAGTACGACCTCGCACAGAAGACCAATCCCGAAAGGCATACAGGAGGTATGGGCGAAGTGATTGATGGTGCAGATATTCTAATCTCTGCTTCAAGACCGGTTCCTGGTACTATCAAGAAAGAATGGATTTCCAAGATGGCAAACGACTCTATCGTTTATGCCTGTGCAAATCCACTGCCTGAGATTTGGCCTTGGGAAGCAATTGAAGCTGGTGCCAGAATTGTTGGTACTGGTAGAAGCGACTTTGACAACCAAATCAATAACTCATTAGGATTCCCAGGTATCTTCCGTGGTACTCTCGATGTGAGAGCATCAACCATTACAGACGAGATGTGTATTGCTGCTGCTAAGGCACTTGCAGATCTTGGTGCTAAGGAAGCCAATGAGAAGAAGGTCATCCCAACAATGGACCAGTGGGAACTGTATCCTGCAGAGGCAACAGCTGTCGGTATGAAGGCTATTGAGCAGGGTGTAGCCAAGAGGGAATGGGAAGAGAAGGACCTTTACAAGCATGCAGAGGATATTATCCGTGCAGCTCGAGGGTCTTCCGAGATACTCTACGAGAAAGGATTCATTCCTAAAGCTCCAAAGACCTAGATAGTCAATTAATGAAAAGCGGCGGTCATCGCCGCTTCCTCATTTTCTTTTTCATTTTGAATACGTAGAATAGTGGTAGAATACTTTCGGTGACGTCTCTTAGGTGTTTATATACACACATAGAGACAAGATTCTGATGAAAATGGTTCGCCCACAGCCAAATCGAAGCTCCAGAGGTTTGTTCGATCCGTACTACGTGCCAGATAAGCTCCTGCACAGGGACAGAGAGATGGACACAATGAACGGTGCATACAAGGATTCATTCGATGATGAGTACGGAATCAATTGCCTGGTTCATGGAATTAGTGGAGTAGGAATGACTGTCTTTTCCAGATATTTTCTAACAAAGCTAGTGCCACAGAACTTCAATGCGCACACAGTCTATGTAGATGCCAAACATAAGGACACGCTTGAGATAATTTCAGAGTTGAATGACAAGATTCACCGTGAGGAAAACAAACCCATAACGGTGGCATTCGATCTAGATGTTCTATGGATGCAGTTCAAGAGGACAGCTACAGGAGCTAAAAAAAGGACTGTCTTCGTAATCGATAATATTGATGAAACCAATGAAGAGGTCTACAAGAAACTGGCAAGATTATCAAAGGAGATCAAAGCAAGTACAATTGGTGTTTTGAATTCCCACGACTACCGAATGCTGACCAAGCTTCCTGCAACTCACATGTCGTACGACCATGAGATTGCTCTTGATACTTACACTCAATCGCAACTATATGACATTGTTCGAATGCGAGTGGAAGACACTTTCCCGCTAGGACTAACGGAAGAAATAGTGAGATACATCACAGACCTTGTTGTCGAGTTCGATGCTTCAAAACCAAAAACAACTGTTGAAGCCCTCAAAGCACTGTGGCCCCTTGCCTCCAGAGGTCAGGAGATAGACTCAGACTCAGTGAGAAGTGCCACCGCAGCTATCACAACCTTTGCCCATGATAACGACTACATGGACATAATCGATACAATCAGTCTGAATGACTTCATGACGCTACTCGTACTCGAAGCATTCTGTGAACATCTCATGCACTATAAGACTGAAACTTACATAGACCGAGGTACACTGAATGAATTGATTGTCATCAAGTGTGAAGAACTGGGAGTCAAGCATGTTCCACAAGACATTGACAAGAGCCTTCAGACTCTAATCTTTCAGAGCATCGTTTTTGAATCAGGATATTCACAGAACCTTCTATACACTTTAGCTCCACCTGAAATCCTCTATGATGCAGCAGTCAGTTTCAGACGTGAACTTGCTCGTAGAAAATAAAAACAAAGTGAATGGTGGCCGGATATTCCGGCCGCTCATTCAAGATTAGATAGCCTTAGTTTATGCTGATTTCTTCTCAGCATACTGAGCTGCTACCCATTCAGCAAGACCATCAGCACCTTGCAGATTGCCAAGATCTCCATCCAGATTGTCAGGAGTAATGACAGCAATCCAACCCTTGCCATATGGATCTTCATTCAAGAGCCCGGGATTTTCCTTGAGCTCTTCATTTACTTCGGCAATGGTTCCGCCAACTGGTGCCTTTACCGGGCCAGTCCACTTACCGGATTCCATGGTTCCAATACTGCGACCTGCAGCGATTACTTTACCTGGTGGTCGAAGTCGAACGAACTTTATCTTACCCGCAAGATCAACTCCAAGAGTGGCCATGCCGAGTCGAACGTTACCATTTTCCTTCTTCAGCCAAATTAAATCATCAGTGTAGTACAAATCGTCCGGGAAATCAAATCCCTCGTGAGTCACCATTTTTTATAGTCACCTTAAGCTGTGAAGCCAATAAGCGCCTTAAAGGTATTTTCCCTTTGTAGAAATAATGCTGAAGGGTAGAGGGGGTCATGCTTCCGCTTCACCATTCATCATACGTTTGAGGTTCTCTGCTTCTTCAACATCAATTTCCACGTAGACTGGACCTGAGTAACCACAACCGTCTTCCTCACAGTAGTAGGTCGTTGGTACTAACCATCCATTTACTGAGGTCTTTGTTTATTGGATCTTAGATGAGCCACACCGCGGGCAAACCCGAATCTTCCTTGCATCCACTTTTTGTCCTCCCGACAATAATCATACTTGCTAAAGAACCTTAAAACAATTGCCTGAAAGCGGAGCCAGTTTCCTAGTGCATTCTGTGTGGTCTTATTATATTCTCGAAACAATAAACTAGTGAAATGAGAAAATCAATACCACCGGGGTTCTTCACTGCAGATCAGATTGAACGCGTGAAGATGTCCACTGGTGTAAACGCACTTGACAACCTCCTAGAGGGGGGAATTGAAGCGGGACTCACACACCTTTTCTACGGGGACCGAGGTCTCCACGATGATTTTCTCAGATTTGCGGTTCGCGCCCAGATGCCAACAAACAGGGGTGGAACGGGCGCACCAGTTATTCTCATTGACAGTGCAAACATGATAAAGATTGAACGAATCACAGACTTGTCCTACCAGCTTGAACTTGAACCAGAGGATGTGATGGATCGAATCTACATCACCCGGGCCTTCAATTCATCACAGACTTACGATCTTATCATGACCCAGCTGGATAGCTTCTTCTCACGCGTCCCAGCTAAAGCATTAATTGTGACAGGGCTTCCAAATTTGTATATAGAGGAAGGTTTGACTGGAAAGGGACTTCAACAGATATCACACATGGCAGCAAACATCATGAAGTTCACGCTCCAGAGAGAACTCTTCACAATGGTTTCTGCACCTTGTTCACTAAGAAGTAAGTTAGTTCCAGCTGGAGGAAGGTCTCTTGCTAGCAATAGTCAAGTCCACATTCGTGTTGAGGAATCCAAGGCCTATGTGAGGTACATTCTTGCAAAGCATCCCCAGTATCCAGTACGAAATGTTTCACGAAGTATTCCGAAGCCCACATATGGAACCTTGCCGCTCTCCTACTTTATAGGAGGAGAGGAAACAGAGAGAGAGTAACTATTAGGACCGTCTCTCTCTATCAAGACTTCTGATGAGTTCATCTACCAAGTCGCGAGGTAGTTCTTGAGCTTGCTTTAAGATTGTATCAATCTCATGAAGTGGTACACCCTTTGCCCTGAGATCCGTCGCGAGTTCTTCAATCTCGAAGGGACTCAGTCGGTCACTGGGTATTGTTTCGTCAGTTACAGTTTCAGATGGCACTTCAGTATCAGGCACAGTTGTTTCATCCGTATCAGGTAGGATGACAGTATCAACATCAGGTTCAGCCTCTACTGGTTCAACGCCATCTTCCACAGTTACTGCTTCACCCTCACCAGCAATGCGCTTAGAAGCCTGAGCCTCAACTTCTTCAATTATCTCCTCGATAGTCTTGTGGTCACGACGAGCAGCACGAATGGCTTCTTGCATGATGACCTCTTTCACAAAGGCAGCCTGTTCACTGATTTTCATCTTAGCGATGTCAGCCTTGAATTCGTCTAACTCGTCTTGATCGAGATTAGTGAGGATAGCAAGTTGAATGAGCAGTTCACCTAATTCAGGAACATCTACAGGAATTGATTCTTCGGGCATCTGTTCAGGAGTTCTTGTGATTTCCACTTTTGCATAGGTATCGTTGAACAAGTCAGCAATCAAATCCTGCCTACTTGCTGCGTCAGTTATAGGTTTAGGAATCTTACCCTTTCTGAGAGTCTTGATCTGGCCATTAATCTGACGGAGTCGTTTTGGTACGTTCCAAACTCGGACATACGCAAATCCAAGCAATAGAACCACAAATACCCCAGGCACACCGTATGTAATTATGTTCAATATCAGAATATCAGTTGGATTCAATCCAATCTCAACAACTAGGTTGGCATCCCCAAGTGTGAAGACACCATCACCAAGCATTATGATCACTGTACCAGAACCAGGCGACAACTTGATACCACTTGCATTCAGTGTTACGAAATATTGACCAGGATTTGGTCCTTCTTGAGTAGTGACTGTGAATGGGGCACCTGTAGTTGCATTTGCTGAGAAGTGCGCATCTACAATACCAGAATCATGCCAGGTATCCATATAGAGAAGTTCAATGACGAGTGATTCTCCATTAGTGAAATTCCACGTGCTCTGCGCATCAAGAATTGTCAACTCAGTTGGAATATCGATAATTGTAATTCTGAAGAGAATTTCTGCATTAGTTCGATTGTCCAAGCCTAATTCAATGTTGAAACGGTATGCCTCTGAGTCTACTCGAGCTGTCATCTCTGGAAGAAGTGTATTGAATGTAACCTGGTAAATACCATTACCTAGATCAATTAGAGTTACGTTAAGGTAACCATCAAATGACGGACCTCTCAGATAGCTGTTGAGAGTTGCGATTGCACCAGCTATGCCACCAACATACCCTTCAGAATCATCTGTGTCATTGTAATGGAATGTGATTGTCATTGAGTCACCGTATGGAATCTCAAGAGTCACAATATCCAATGCTTCAAAGTTTATCAACTCGCCAGCATAATCTGGAGTGTAATCTACACCAGTGACGAAAATATCTGTTGGAACCTCGCGAACTCGAATCTGAATGGTTGCACTTGATGGGGCATAGTTTGCCTTTTCAAATGAAACTGGAACGGGTATGTAGATATTACCTGCTCTAAGCAAGGAGGTATTAAAGAAGACCAGATACGAACCATTCCCAACATCGAGAACGATATTTTCCAACCCTGCAATTTCAATTGTTACAGTAGCTCCAGAGATTCCTCGATCGAAGGTTTCATCCCAGTACACAAATTCAAGATTTCCAGACCATCCCCAATAGAAGTCAAGTTCCGCGGGTGGAGTAGAACTGGTTTCTATACGCTTGATTGCAAATGAGATTGTAGTCTGCGATCCTGCATACAATGAGGCATTAGCCCAAGATGTTGCTTTGAAAATGATAGTGTGGATACCAAATCCTACCATTGTGGTTTCAATAATTGCAGAGAAGTTACCATTTCCAAGATGAGTAAAATTGCCACCAATAGTAGTATCAAGTACACTCCATGATACACTGGTATTCCAGTAGGGTGCGTTTCCAAGGTCAGGAAGTAGGATTTGAACGTAAACTGTAACGTTTTGCGAATAAGTCCTACTCATGTCAATTTCTGTGTCACCAGTGAGTTCCACAGCAGTTTTGGTTTGAAGTACCAATATCGTGAATGAATATGCAGCAGGTTCATAGTTGCTCATAATAGCAGTAATGGTGATGGTATAAGATCCTGGAGCCTTCTTTGTTGCATCCTCATCGTTTGCAGGTAGAGTTACAGTATATTGGCCTATGACTCCTGTGTAAGTGAGTATGTAAGTCCCACCATTTTCGATTGTTACTAGAACCCCATCAAGATTAACATACATATCATCGATTGGATTGGTTGAAGCATCTTCAAGTTGGATTGTGATATTTAGAGTGGATCCTCTTGCAATAGCATATGTTGGAACATCTGGGGTGATTGGGACAATACTACTCTCTAATGGTTGCACAACTAAAGTGATGTAAGCTCTTGCAACCTCATAATCATCCATTGTTGCAGTTATCGAAATGATGTAAGTTCCTGCATCAGCACCATTAGATGAAGTAAGTATACTTGCAGAATAATTACCCGAAGCTACTGGGAATTCATTTAACGTACCTGGACCAAAAACACTTGATTCCCATACAACTGTAGCACCTGAGATCGCATTGGACCATATCAAATCTCGATAATAGACTGACAAATCTGCAAGAGCGCCCCAATTTGCTGTAATCTGTGCATATTGAACCTTTAGCTCTGTTTCAATATCACTAATTACACCAGTAAGTACAATCGTAGTCATCGACCTGTAATATGGTGAAGTGCTAGGATTCCATTCAATATCAAGATCGAATAGAAAGTCACCTGGAGCACCAAATGGAATAGTATCGATTTCGATGAGATAGTTCCCACTAGTCAGAGGTGTGATATTGTAATCATCACCCAAAATTAGACTTACAGTCTGTGCGGAGAATGATATTATCGCACCATCAACAGGAACTCCTGTAGCTATGTCACTAAGTGAGAAAGTGATATTCATTATGTAACCATACTTGGTTTCATCGAGGGGATCAAGTGTGAAACTAAGAGTCCTTTCTATTATTGAAACCCAAGTAGTTGTCTGAGCATCAACGTAGAATGGACTTGTAGCCTCATTCCAATCAATGATGATTGTAAGATTGTATCGACCTAAACCTGAACCAAGAATTTCAGAATCAACCGTGAATATGAAACCGTTACCAGAGGGTGTTAAACTATAATCTCCTGAATCAACAAGAGTTTCATTCTTGTACAAAGTGATATCTGAAGTGAGTATTGATGTAATTGCAGTACCACGAAAGAGATCAGTGTATTCGAAAGTAAATGTAACATCATCAAGGAATGGTGTTTGAGATGGAGGGACGGTGATATCAACAATCGTATCACGAGTTGTCACACGAATATTTACTGTAGCAGATGCGTTGTTGTGGTAGGGGGCGCCTGAAGTCCAGTACGCATCAACAGAAATTGACCACTGACCAATTCCACCTAGTGCTGATGAATTAACGGAAATATCGTAGTATCCACCACCAAATGGTGTATACGTGTATCCTGCTGAACCATAACTCAAGTTTGTCATACCATAATACACCCAAATGTAATCCGCACTGATTCCGGAATCAGCATCCACATCTATGAACTGTACGCGGAATGTTGCTTCATCAAGGAACGGAGCTGGATTTGGAGCAATTTCAAGAGACAGCAGAGATAATCTATCTCTAAGCTCGAAGGTTGCAGTTACATCATCAGGAGCATAGAATGGTGCAATATTAGCAAAGGTCATTCTAAATTCAATATCAATTGGTATACCAATCGAATATTCTGGATATGATGTAATTATAATATCATAACGTTCATCGACTGCATTCCACGTGCTAGTAAAAATCCATGTTCCCAAAGTGAGTATCTCAAGTGTTACATCGCCAGTACCGTTAACGATAATTGTTGAAGTGTACAGATCATCGAAGTATAGAATATATTCGATTGGTTCACCGTATGCCACTTTACCTATAGCCTCATAGGAAAGTATTGTACTACGCTGACGAACATCCAAGGAGCGAGTTGTTGACTTGGTGAGGATGTATGTTTCAGGTCTACTAACTTCAATTGTGATTTCCCATAATCCAGTTGTTGTGAAGCGAGCTGTGCTAAATTCAATCTCATAGACACCACCTGCGAAAGCACGAACATCATATTCGTTGGTTGGAATAACGCCACTTTCATCAGATACAACAATTGTTGCACCAAGAATTCCATCACTTGCACCATTGGTGACATCGGTCCATGTAATGGTGATTGTAACATTATCAGAGTAGAATGTAGGATCAGGAGTAGGATAGTCAAGAACTGTCTGTCTACTGAGGACTGTAATTGAAATCTGAGAAGTTCTGTTAGCATAGAATGGTGCCCCAGCCCAAGTCAAATCTAGCGTCATCACATAGGTGCCCATATCGCCAAATTGCGTAGTATCAATAGTGACTGTGAATATTCCTGAATTGTGTACATATCCGAATGTTACATTCATTGCGATGTCCATTTCAATAGCAGAGTATTCGATGTTGCTACTAAGAACAGTGTCCTCCCACCTGAATGTGAAGGTTGCATCTTCACCAAAGCTGACAGGGGAGGGTGGATTAACTAATAGTAATGTATCTCGAGCAAGCACCCAGACTGAAACAGTGTCAACCCGGGTAGTGTAATCGGGGTCGACTGGGTCCCATTGGATTGTAATCGTCATACTGAATTGACCAATCTGCCCAAATCCGGTCGTATCAATATCAATCTGATAATAACCTGAACCCACTTCAGATATTGTGACTTTTGCTGAATCAAATGGTGCATCAAAACTAACAGAGATGTGAACATGACCGGTTCCATAACCCGAATCTGTAGCATTGGTGATTCCGGCTCCACTATCCTTCTCACTATAGAGAAATGTGTAAGTCATGGTTTCATTATAAGCAGATGGATCAGAGGCTGAAGTCAGCGTCATTTGAGAATCGACACCCACAACACTAACCGAAACAAAGACAAACTTGTTCTCGTATTGTTGAATAGCTCCAGTCCAATTGATATAGACCGTGAAGTTGTGAAGCCCAAGTCCAACTGTACTAGCATCTATCTGCACAATGTAGTAACCACTACCTACCACAATCAAATTGGATACAATCGGAGATGCATCCTCGAATACATATTCTTGAACATTGACAAGATCATGGATTCCAATTTTATCATCAAAATCATAGTAGTACATAGTGATGTTAATCAGTGCATTAAGGGCAGTTGGTGGGGGACTATCAGAAGTAAGAATAGTATCATGACTTCTAATCTCAATCTGAATCTCACAGTACCCATCCTGATAGTTTCCGTCTATTGAGAAACTGAACCAGACCAAATATGTTCCAAGTGTATCCAAATTATCAGTGGTGAATGTTATCTGGTATCTACCCTCACCTGCTAGATATGTAAAGGTGGGAGCAACATTTCCAGTCCAATTATGATTCTCAGTTGTTGCATGAAGTGAAATTCCGTTATCGAGATCTGTCCATTCGATATAGAAAATTTTGCTATTCCCAGAGGGTATCTCTAATCGTATTGTTGTGGGTTCAGCATCAGTGTGGATTTGTGTAACGACTATCGTAATTATCAGCCATTTATCCTCATAACCCGAAGCACTTGCTGAAAGATTGACATAATGTGATCCAATTCCAAAGGATGAAACATCAAGTTCTACGAGATAATCACCATCTGCAATATGTGATTGTGAATTAATTGTGGAGTTTGCAGAGATTGTAGCTGTTGTTATTCCAGTCGAGCTATCACGATCAGTATAGTAGAGATGGATGGTTACATCCATGCTGTATGGAGTAGAAACTGTGTAGAGATTTGCGGTCAGGTCACTAATAATTTCTCGATATTTGAAGGAAATTACTGTGCTAGCAGGACCATACAAACTGCTACTGGGAGTCACATCTATATTGATTGTGAAATCGGCACCCTGCCCTTCAAAAATACTCCAACTAATTGTAACTCTATACATACCATCTCCAAGTACGGATATGTTAGCGCCGTAAGGCGTTACAACAAACTGTCCAGCTTCTCCATCAATTGGGTTTCCGTAATATATTCCAGATTCGCTGACATTAAAATGAACATCAATAGTGAAATCGGACCCTTGAGTAAATAGAAGATTACTGGGAGCATTATAGAGAGTTGTCTGCAGACTTCTGATTGTTACAGAGAATACGTAATCTGTTGGATTATCATAATTCCCTGACAAAACAACTTCAAGGTTTACAACAATAGTTGAAACGGGCCAGCTGTCTGTGTCCAATTCCAATGTGAAGCTGCCAGGAAAACTATAGATCTGAATAGGTTGAGAAGATGTGAAAGTGAATGAGGTGACACTTCCAATAACTATCGAACCCCCATCCAAGTCCGTGAGTGAAACAGTGATTGTTGTGTTTGCTCCATATGCAGTTGTCAAATCACCGATGACTGTAACTGCAGTAAGATGATTTCTAATCTCAACATCAAACGTGTACCAGTCAGGAGGATAATAATCTGAATCCGACATGACAACTTTTAGGTCAACAGAATACAGGTTTACTGTCCATGCATTGGTATCGAGTATGATTCCAATGAGATTGGAAACAGTTGGCTCGGATTGTGTACCTTCGCTCCAATCAAATGATAGAGATTCAACGACTGTCGCATCTAATGGTAGTCCAGTGTCCAAGTCCACAAGAACAATATTCAGTGTCGTATCCTCACCAAATGGTGTTTCTAAGTTTCCAGAAACGGATACAGCAGTATAATGAGGTCGCATGGTGTACGTAACAGTAGTACTTGCCATGTCATAAAGATCAGCAACCTTGGTTGCATTGAAGATTTCTGAGTAAACACCAGTGGATAATGCAGCCGTGTCCAAACTAATGTTGTATCTTCCAGCACCCCAAGGAGTTGCTGTAACGGGGGTCCCATCACTTAGCGTGATTGAAGCTCCTGATATCAGTGTACCATCCCAAGTGTCTTGATAGACTAATGTTGCATTTACGATAAATCCAACCGGCGTAGTTGTAACCCACTCGTATCTAAGTTCAGTTGGATGGTATAGATCAAGATCAAAACTATCGGATGCATCAAAGTAGTAGGGATGTGTCGAATCGATTTCTATTCGATATCGTTTCATATCGCTTAGTTCAGAGGTATTACGTGCAACAGAATATCTTCCATCTCCAAGATCTTCGAAATATGCAGTTGTCGGTGATCCTGATACGGACCAGTTCATTGAAACAGTTGCACCGATTGCAGGGGCGGCATTGTTAGCATCTGATAAGTCGACGACCAGATAGAGCATATCTCCTACAGTTAGAGATTCTAGACCAGCTGCAGCATCACCGGGAGAATCAATATCCAATGTAGAAGCTCTTCTTACAATGAAGTTTCTCGCATATTCTCCCACTCTATGACTGACTGTACTTCCAGAATCATTATAGTGGGCAGAAATTGTCCAAAGCCCAGCAGGAGCTGTGATGTCTAATGTCTTTTCGATGTACATATCAGGAGAGGTCTGAACTGTTTCTGAGGCAATAGTGCTAAAATTAGAGGAGGGTTGGCACATCGACCACTCAGTCTGAATCCATGCAGTAGTTTGAATTGAATTAAAAATGCGCACTTCATCGATGACTCCATCGAACCATCCTTCCTTCGGACTCATCTGGTCTACGAATCCACCACCAATCAGCCAATCATCTGTGAATGCCAAATCAGCTGTTGACAAACTTCCTGTTGTAGAGTTCGTATTATCAACACCATTTACAAAAATTTTGTTTAGTGATGGAGTACTTGCGGTTATAGTGCAGGTATAGAAATACCACGTATCTGCAGACCACGTACGTCGTAGGCTCCAGACATATATCTGACCTAATCCACCATTCTCAACCTTAAACACGAGTGCGCCCCGAGGGATTACGGGGTATGGAATTATGTAATCACTACCTGCGATTGCCACATGCATATCTGTATCGCCATCAATAGCCTTGGTCAGTAAAACCTGAGTAGTACCACTCACTTGATCTATTGCAGAATCAAGTTTGAACCAGCCAGACAGTGAAACATCACCAGATGGTTCCAGACCTCTTACTGAAGAAACGTTTATTGTATCATCAGTGCCATCAAAGTTTTGACCAGCTCCAAAGATTCCAGTTATGTCTGCATTTCCTTGTTGATCACCATAGGAATCAGTTCCTGTTGAATCAAGGTGATCAGTGGATGTTCCCTCATCAGTAGCAGCTTCACCAAGATGCCACACAGCAGAAAAATCAGAGGTCCAAACATCCGTGGGCTGTGATTGAGGACCAACTTCAGGATTTCCGTAATACATTGAGATTATTGTATCAACAGAGTTAGTTAGATTTACTTTAACCCAAGCTACGAGGTGAGCTTCGGTTCCACTATAGTCTTGCTCAAACAGTTCGATTTCGTGAGCTAGAATTGTGTTATTTGAATAGAAGACAATATCATCACCATCTGCTTGAACATCCGTGTGCAGATCAGTATCAATAATGTCAACTAAAACTGGAAAATCTGTGAGATCTCCAGTTACATAGGCATTGTTTACTGTGATATCCTTGTGATATCTAAAAGAAGGTAAGGCATGAGTGATAGCTCCAACTGTTGAATCTGAAGAAGAGTACCAAATGGAGCCAGTGGGGTCAATAAGATCGAACTCAGCACTTGCACCAGTAATCCAGGAGCTGGTAGCTCCAAACCGCATTGTGTCTCCTGTATCAAAAGTCGTTGTCAGTGAAGTATACGGACCACCTGATGGACCCATCTCAAGGTCATCTAGATGATTGGCTGCAGTAAAGGTAAGTGTCCAGACACCATACGTGTCAACAGCAGAGGTACGAACTACAACATCATCATAATCAACGTACCACTCAGTCGGAGTAGTTCTATCAACACCCAAGGGATCTACAACAGACACTATTTTCCAATCTGTAACAGGATAGGAAACTGAAAAGCTCAGTTCAGCAACCTCAGCAGGTGGGGAAACAAGAACATTAGCAGTCCAGGTAACAGTAGTGGCATTTTCCACAGAATATGAAACTCCAGGTGTTAGCAGATTAGACAGCGTGCTGCCAGTATCACTATACGCAGATGCATTTACGAAGGACCCTGTAAATGAAACATCCAGCGCAGACCCAACTCCAGTATAGGCAGTTCCACCTTCCGAAAGGAGACCTGACTCAGATACACTTGGATCTACAAGTGAAGTATCAGTAGCCAAATTATATGGGCTAGCTAGTGATAGAATAAATAACATAATCAGGACTAAAGTAATACTACTGCTTCTCCTCATGTGAAACACACCACCGAATCCCCGTACTTTTTCATTTTGCATAAAAATGACTATGCACGCTACGGCATCTCCTAACAATACCCTCTATATATCAATTGATTTTGTTCAAACAGTTTCCTTGTTGCGTCCATCGTGTCTTTTTTTCGAAAGTCTTAGAAATCAATTATAATCGATTTTCAGACCTCAAGATATGATGAGATTTCTGGGCGAAAAAGCGAAAATCCTTCCAATCCAGCGAATCATTACAGTCACAATTAATTGTTATAGGCATTCTGAATTAAAAAACGTCAAGAGGATAGTATACTTGAGAGTATACGCCAGATGAGGAGACCATTTCAACCATGAGGCACAGAAGCATCATAAGTTTAGTTCTAGTAGTGATATTCATTTCGCCAATGCTAAGTAATAATGGCACAATTTTATCAAATGACAATAGTTATTCTGGGATTCCGGAAAGTATGACCAATTATGTGAATAGTGCAGATTCATATTCAGGAACTGGCCCCTCACTACCCGTATCGCTATCAGGTATCGCAACTGATAGATTGGGAGGAAGTCTCCAAATTGATTCCTCAACTTCAGACATTCACACAATAACTCTAGATGATGGATGGACGGGCTCTAACCTACAAACTACAATCGACTCATTATCTGTTGATGTGTCTAATGCTTTACAAAATCCCTCATGGGATTCTTATCATTCAGAAAAGTGGTTTGTTGGTTCAACAAATAGATATGCTGATGATGTAATAGTCCCTGACGGATGGACACTTTTTAAGAGTGAAGCTGATGAAGAGCAACATCCTCGTCACGGCGATTGGAGGAATAGATTTGACGGCCCAACAGGATATGGTGGAACTCCTGGTTATCTTTTTGAAGCACATATTGATTTAACAAGTGATCCCAGCGATGAGTTGTATTTCAGCCAACTTGTAAATGCGCCTTGGAGAGAAATCTACTCTGCAGAAATTACTTTTCGATATTTTGTTAATTCAGGGGAAGGTACAAGTGATGAAATGTATCTATTCTTCCGCTTCGCAGGTGTAGAAAGGAAATTCACCGTGTTCCAATCGGGAGATTCAACTGGAACATGGCTTCAGGCAACTGCTACATTAACCTCTATTGATTTGCAATCAGTTTCACTTCCTGATGCGATACTCTTCGATATTGGTATGGGAACCGATTCCACTGGTGATGCCGCAAACCTGCGTTTCAGAGCACTTATTGATGATATCGAACTCACAATGAATGTAAGACCATTCCCCGAGCAAATCAATCTCAAGGTCAATGGGACAGCAGTTGTTGGCTCTACATCAGGTAGCATCTACCCATATGAACCGGACAATGATACAAGGGATGCCTGGGACGATTCAGGTATTGGTCTAGATCTAAGTGGAAACACATATGATGCAGGAGTTGGAGACCTCGGTATCCATGTCTGGACATCATCTTACAATGTTTGGGATACCGCTGCAACATATCAATCAGGAATTCAATTTCCTGTTAATATTCCACAAGGTGCAATAATAACTTCAGCATACCTAGAAGTTGAACCAATAAGCTCAACGGGCAATCCAACAATGCGCATCTATGCCTCAGGTTTCGATTCTAGTGGTTCTGCGATTGGAGGATTCGCTTCTGGACTTCCACAGCTTGAGGATAGGTTGACTTGGGTAGATACTAGCATTGATTGGGATCCAGGAACTTGGACTTCAGCTGTTCGTATCAGACACAGGTCTCCAGAAATCGCCCCACTGATACAGAGTATTGTTTCAGAAGATAATTGGACCTCAGGAAACCATGTATGTTTAATGCTTGACTATCTATGGTCACTTAATTCACAAGATTCCTTAGAGTTCAAAGGAGCATATGGATCAACCTACGCAGAAAACGAATTTCCAAGATTGTTTGTAGAATATATGATTCCAGAACCAGAAGACACCGTTTACTTCATGCAATATGAGAAAGACATCACAATTAGTTCTTCGATGACTTCAGCTACATTGAATGATTTTCCAGTTTTGATTGATATCACAGATGCAGATCTAGCAGCAGATGCACAACCCGATGGTGATGACATCATATTCAAGATTGACGACGAAGCAGTAGATTTCGAAATCGAATATTTTGACAAAGCATCTGGAAATCTTACAGCATGGGTCAAAGTTCCTACTCTCTATGCTTCTCGTAACACTGTCATTACAATGGCATATGGCAATCCAAATGCTAAATCATCATCCTCAACTGCTGTGTGGGATGACTATGCTACAGTAAATCATCTTGCGGATGAACCCACTGGGACAATCTATGATAGTACTTCCAATAACCATGATGGAACATCTTACGGCTCACAAGGTGCGGAGGATGGAGTAACAGGCCTCTTTGGTAATGGCATTGACTTTGATGATGAAGAAAATGATTACATCAGTATTGGACAAGTATACACTGATGATTGGGATCAAGTTACCGTCAGCATCTGGGTTAAGATGGATGAAAGCCACGATTGCAGAGTGTTTTCGAAGGCGCATACCTCTGATCCAAATACGCATGAGATTACTATTCGAATAGCATCACAAATAATGACCGCTCGTATTTACACAGACGGTATTGGCGGTTCAGGGGCGTCCTATAATGGAAACACATCACTCACTCTTGGTTCTTGGAACTTACTTACTTGGACTTGGAGTTCTTCTAGTGGTAAACTACTAGGGTATATGAATGGAGTTCCTATCATAGATGTTTCTCATGGTGGGGAGAGTATATTTGATTCCAATGATGTGTTTACGATAGGAAACACTGACATGACTACAGCAAAATATTTTGATGGAGTCCTGGATGAGGCACGACTTACAAACAGAGTACTTTCCGTAGATTGGATCACAACAGAATTCAATAACCAGATTGATCCTTCATCTTTCGTAAGTGTTGGATCAGAGAGGACTTTACAGTCAACATGGACTGATACAGATTCAACAACTGTCAGATTTAGCACTAATTCCATCACTCCAGTGGATATTTTCCCAATCGTCACTATGGATATTCTTGGTGGCGGTCAGACTCTCGATGAAAATATGCAGGAAGGAACCTCATTCTATGTTGCAAATGATACAGTTGTCGAGTGGACTGCAAATGTTCTTGTTTCACCACCAGCGGACACGGATTCTCTCAACGTCATTGTAGACTACCCGCTAACAGAATGGAAACCTCTCACTGTTACGAACCCAATTGGTCAAGCAAAGACGTTTGGTACAGATTGGACCTATCATGATGGGTCAATCATTATCTATTCGGATGCAGTGGATATTTGGGGAGTCTGGACCATTGAGTTCGAAAGCTGGAATTATGTTTATGATATGAAATTAGGGCCCAATGGAGATTCCAGTTATGATTCATACTCCTTCAATATTGGCGAAACCGCAGAGTTCAAAGTATCTTCACCGTGGATCGAGAATGCACGGACAGGTTTGGTTCTAACAGATCCGACTGGAAGTGTATGGTATACTGACTATGCAACAACCGGAGCCGGAACATGGGATGTTCCATCGTTCAGCAATCGGATGGAGCTAACAGTACCATTTACTCAGGTTG
>JAUWOU010000260.1 GCA_030612005.1 Candidatus Thorarchaeota archaeon
ATAGTAAATTGTCTGAATGTGCAACACCAGGTAATTTACCGGCATACTTTGCGACACTCTCACAATCAACTGTTCCAGCGATATTCAGACCACAATTACAAACAAACACTCCTATGCGTAAATCTGATTCAGTCATCAACGACCACCGCCCATAATCTTGGCAACCAATTTGTCAGTCTTCATAGTATGCAAATTCAATCCAAGTTCATCTGGTGAATAACCAAAACCTAATGCAATGAGTTGTGGAAAATGAACGACAGGGAGCTCAAGTTCATCCATTCCGAATTTTCGTTTGATTCCTCTCTGACCCATATCATGTTGGAGATGACAGAGTGAACAAACGGTTACAATCCCGTCCACACCAGCTTCATTCACGTCAACAAGACGTTGGTGGAGGATACTATCTGCAAGATCATCCTGTACTCCTCGTAGAAGACCCCCACAGCATCTGTGACGACCAGCATATTGAACGCTGGTAATACCGAATTGTTCAAGGAGTTCGTCTGCAAAAGTAGGTCTTTCTGAATATTCTATATTCAGAAGCTCGTGGGGCTTAAGCATATGACATCCATATCGAAGACCAATTGTGATGCCACTCAGATCACGCGTGGACTTTCGCTGTAACTCGTCAGCACCTACTTCTTTGTAGAGAAATTCCACAAGGTGACTGGATTCCACTTTTCCTTCATAATGCAAGCCTGCGCTCTGTAATATATCATCTACTCGCTCACGCATATCAGGGTAGGTTTCTAGTACATGATTCACACGCTTGTACGCGTGGAAACAACCACTACATGGTGTAATAAGATCAAGTCCCATTTCTTCAGCCTTTGCCAGATTTCTAGCAGCCATCGCGATTGATGTTGTCAGGTCAAGAGACTGCATCCAGAATGGAGCACAGCAAGTTTCATTGGGAATATCTACAGTTTCGATTTCTAAATGCTCTAGGACTTTCCTTGTCGATGCCTCATATCCAAGAAGTGACCTTCGAGTTGGAATAAGACATCCCCATGCCATTGCCCGCTTCATTTTGCATCATCCTCCTTCTTCTTGTTAGCTTCAATCACTTTGACCAAACCGCCAGCTTTCATTATTTTCCCAAGCTGCTCAACATCAGAATCTTGAATTGGTGGTAGTCCAAGTTTTTCTCGCATTCTATCTACACTTGATGTTCTTGCAGTTACTCGACCATTCTTCAGGACCATCTCAGCCATTTTCACGTAACCTGGAGCAGCGTTTCCTTCTCGACTAGCCATGTTTCGTAGAACAGTTACAACATCGGTGAAATTCACTTGCTGTACACATCTCTCTTCACATGTGAAACAAGCTGCACAAAGCCAAATCGACTCACTCGCTAGTACTTCATCTTTCATACCTAGCAGAACAGTACCAAGCACCTTCCTAGGTCGATAATCAATAACTGCGCTAACAGGGCACCCACCACTACAAGCTCCACACTTCAGACAATGAAGGAGACCTTCTCCGCCAACCTGATCTGCTATCTCATACTTGAAAGAATTATCAACTTCATCGTCTCGTACAGGCAAGTCACGTCTATAGGGTTCAGATTTATCGGTCTCTTCCATGTCACTACCACGCTCCCACCAAAGTTTAAAGAAATCTGAAAATAACAATGTTCCTCGAAGCGCTTTTCCGACACTGTATATCTTCATGCTTTCTCTGCTTCATTAGAAGATGAAATTTCAACAGCAGAGTACGAAAATGAAACCAGTTTCTTCTTTGCCATCTTAGTTCACCTACTAATGCAACTTCGGTTTCTGAACATAGACGGCGAAGTTTCGATGATTCTAGGGATTCATTAATTGACCAAGCTCAAAGATTCAAAGACCAAATGAATTTCGAAATGCTCAGAAACATTTTTGGAATATATCACAAAATCGAATCAAAAGACTATATATTTGTGTGGGAAAATAATTAGAAATGTTTATGGTTATTTGATTAGTTACAACTTGTAATCGAAAAGGTTTATGGTTATTTGATTGGTTACAACTTGCAATCGAAAAGGTTTATGAAAATTAGATAGGTTACAACTTGTAATCGAAAAGAGAAAGAAGGAGCGTGACGAGCACACTCTTGCGGGGAATCCTATTATTTCGGTCTTACAGTTCTTCGATAGTCTCCTTGAATATCACATTTCTCTTCCGTAAGTATTCAATAACTTGGTGATAGACTTCTGAATGTTTTCCTAATAGTTCAGGAGGAATGATTCCTTTTTCTTTAAATTTACCCTCAAGCAGAATTTGAGCAACAGCTGTACAAGTATATCCTGTTGTTCTTGCTATAGATAATATTCGCTTCTCTCTATCGTACTTGTCGAGCATATCAAAAGTATATCGTAGTTTCTTGTTATCTTTCATTCCTTCAATAACTATCTTCATAACAGTAACATCTTCATCTCCTTCTTCAAACATCCAATGATCAAGCAGAAGTTTGTGAGTTAGCTCAATTGGTTTGATCTTTGTCCCTTTGACATCAATTTCCTCTGTTGTGAAGAACCCTGCTTTTTCTAGCAGTTTCATCTGTTCTATATGATCAGGATATCTCAGTGTTTGTTCTTTCATGAACGGGATGTCCATTGTCTTGATGAGTGATCTGAGTCCATCAGTATTGATGGCTACCAGAGTTCCTATTTCTGGAAAATCTAATAATTCAGTTTCAGATAATCCGGGTTTAGCAACTATCTCACCATTCTCAACATATCTCGATGATTGGAAGTATTCTTCGATTACATCGATGGGCGGGTAAGGTGATCTATAATCAAATAGCCAATTCCTTTCTACAGGCAATCCCCCAACATAACATAGGAAACTTTCTGTCATATCTAAGATTGAATCAATATAACCAAGAATGATGTTACTTGAACCGGGAGCTACTCCACAGTCAACAACAGCTGTAACTCCTTTCTCCTTTGCTAGATCATCTAAGTCTAACGGATCTTCGCTGAAGAATGAGATATCTACTATGTTCTTACCTGCTTCAATCACTGCTTCAAGAGCCTTGTGGGTTTGAGTTAGACCAGTTGATCCATGAAGATGGTTTCACATTCGTTTGTTTTCGAAGTGAAGGCGTTCGAGTTATCTTCTCAGTTGGAAGCAGTGAATCAAAAATCTGTGCTCCAGTGGT
>JAUWOU010000090.1 GCA_030612005.1 Candidatus Thorarchaeota archaeon
AACTCGAGTTCCATGCGCCAGATTTGAGGACTACTTCATCCTTGTAGACGATATAGGAGCTTGGTAGTAGGTCACTAGGTGACCATGTTATTGAGTAGCCCGTGTCACCCTCATCATAGTCGATATCCGCATGGACATTAACTGTTGGCAACGTAGTATCTTCAATTATCACCCAGATAGTGTGGGTTGATACATGACCAGTTGTGTCATTGAGAAATACAGTGTAGTTATAGCTACCTAAGTCAGTTACAGCGATTGGGACTAGGACCATACCTCCACTCCAAACACCATCGTCAATCATAACCGTATCGAGATACACTTCATAAGAATGTGGTAATGGTTCATAGGCGGTCCAGTTGATTGACCCCGGATCACCATACTCTAAGTACTTGTCAGTTCTGGAATCTATCACAGGTGCCATCGTGTCTTGGACATGGACCCATACAATATCTCGGGTCCATTCTCCGTTGGTGTCCCAGAGTACTAAGGTGTAGTTATAGGTACCAAGGCTGAGTGCGTCTAGGTCCACAGCATATGGCACGCCAATAACCCAGTCGTCGGAATCCGTTAGAATTTCATCTAAGTACAGTTCAAAACCAGCAGGGTTGTTTCCTGAGATGTACCATGTCAAGTAGTTGTCTATTGTTCCATATTCAACATAGACATCATCTGGAGTGGAAATGAGCGGAGGTCTGTCTATTGGTGGGAGCATGTTTGTTACAGTTTCACCCATCATATATCCTGCTTGATCTATGGATACAAAGAGACCAGTGCATTGCAGAACTGTAATGTTCATGGTCTGGCCCATCCCCATTTCCATAGTCAGGTTGAAAGTGGCATATCCATTCCACTCACCTGTACTAGTCACTCGCAATATCTGAGTCCACTCTACCAGACACGCAGCATCACCTATGTTAGCAGCAGGAGGCGTGAACTCATCTAACGATGTCGAGTAAGGCACTACTTCTGGAACTGAAATTCCGGGAATGATTAGCAGATGCTTGTGAACCCAGCCTTGTTCTATAGGAACGCCCGGCCAGCCATCAGAGATGTATCCATTCAAGACATTAACTGCAATCCACGTTTCCATATACATATCCATTCCTCCCCCGGTTACATTTTGAATCATTGAGCAATTAATTTCAAAGGGAGATAGCCAGTCTAGGAAGGTGAAGTTCATTATCTGTTGATAGGTGTAGCCAGGATCATGCATGTTAATGATCACATAGTCACGATAAGTAGGTTCAACCCTTGGAACGACAAGATCGGACTCGATTGTGACAGAGCCATTCGCCTGGTTTCCGTTTTGCCAGGTGGCCATCAAGGTAATCTCGTTGGTACCATTCTGGAACACTGGCACGAAGATAGTGAGCTCAGGATTGTTCAATACGTAAACAGCATGCGTTATCCATACATCATTCACAAACACTGTGATGTTCATCAGGTTCATCACATCTGATGTGGTATAGTTCACAAGGACAAGACCACCGAGGATCTGTTGATCAGTTGTTGGAGTGTATATTGTAATCCCATAGACATCAAGAATCCTCTCATCTCTGTTGTTGTAGACTAGAGATTCTCCACTAATGGGTGCAACATATGACGTCAGGTTTATTGTACCAGAAATCGGTGCCAAGACTTGCGAATGGATGAAATCTGATTCGCCGGGATCCAAAGAGGACACTAAGAGTGAGTCCTCTAGGATACCATCAACCCAGAGCTGAAGAGTAAATCCGCTCTCTGTTGATGTGCCTTGGTTAATCACATAGGTATATACATCGATTGTTGAACCTCCACCAGCTCCGTTAGGTGAATCGATAGATGAGCTAAGGTCGTGAAGCGGTCGTGTGAACCAGTAATCGAAGATATTCTCAAAGACGAGATAGTTGTCGGCCTCGTACAAATCCCAAGCCAGTGTGACATCCATGCATAAGACCTTTGAATCTCCTACCTCGCTCACTGCGCCTATGATGTTCTGACCATTAGAAGAGCGAATGAGTTCTTTTGCAGGATGATTCAGTTCATATGTTAGGTCTTGGTCAAAGTGATAAAGCTCAGTCACACCAGTCATCAGTGGATGACTTGACTCGAAATATGTAGTGTTGCCCGATGGTGAATTAGTGTTGTATTTAGAAGATATTCCAAAATCCGCCATAAAAGTATCCAAGCCTTGAGGGAAACCCCAGGAATGAGCGACAAACAGCATACCACCAATATTGACGAATTCCTCAATAGCTGTGATTTCAGATGGTAGCCACGGATCTCCTCCGCTTTGTCCAATGAAGAGGACATCGAATAGGGTTAAATTCTCTAGACCGAAAGAATACGTTATCTCGGAAGCTAGGTATCCACGATTTCTGTAAATGTCCATGACCTCCCACATGTTGTCTTCATCATGAGTAGTGATGAATCCTGCTGCAGGAACAGTCAGGTCATAATAGAAAGTCACAGTATCATTGCCAGAATTACCTAATGCATCATATGCAACTATAGTGACATTGTACCATTTCTGATTCTGAAGCGCCAGATAGACCTGATTATCCCAATCGACTCGTTCATAGAATTGGTTGCTGACATAAACTTCGGAATAATCGATCCAGCTTGACAGTTCGCTTGCGGTCCAATTCACCTTACCATCATTCAATGTGCCCATATCCGATGGATAAGCAATTGTGACTATGGGATCATCAGGATCAACAAGCAAATCTAGATAGGCTGTATAGTTCGCGGCGTCGGTTTCCATATCCACCTCGATGTAAATATATCCAGTCCCTAACCCTGTAAGATCCATGAAGTCGGAAGTCGTAGAACCATAGTAAGTATAGTCTACATACACATGATACTCATCGATTGCTACATTGGAACTTCCAACCCATGTCAGTGAGTAATCTGTTGATACACTCTGGTCAGGAGAAGTTATGAATATCCACTTAGTCGGGGGAGTGAAACGAAGGCTCACGTCATCAACTGGAAATGAGCTGAAATAGTGTTCTTCATAATTGCTAGAAATCGCTCCATGATTAAGACCTGTTGCATAGCCCGACATTTCCGCAACGGATTCTACAATATCATAATTGAAGTCGATTGTCCCATTCTCATAGAGAATAGCCTGAAATGTGCCAAGAGGTTCTGGTGTCCAGGGATGCCAGACATTGTTATACTCAATGACCACTCGATTAGGAGATGTCAAAGATATGTTGTATACACCAGGATCTCCGTTTCCTGTGTCTACATTGAACGCAAGTGGTGCGATTCCATACCAGTACTGCTCATTGCCAGAACCAATAGCGAACCAGGACATATCCGGGGATGTGTAGTAGAAGGACATCCATCCATTCCTTGATACGTAGACAGTTGAGAAGTTCTCGCCATAAAATGGAAATTCAAATGGGAGGTCAAGTGCAACATAATCGCTCATACTCAAGTCGTTCCATGTTCCGCTAGTAGAAGCGTCATCCCAGTGGTACGTAATCTCATCCTTACTATAATCGAAAGACCCTGAAGTGGGATCTATTTCACTGGAGAAGAACTTATTGTTGGAGTCCACAGTTTCCTTAGACTGCGATTCACCTGTATTATCATCTTCAAAACGCAGTGGGGAATCGATTGATTCAGGAGGCGAAGGGCTTTCCAAAACTGCGTCTGAAGGATTACTTGTAATCATCGGAATAGCTGGAAGGCTACTCGCGAAGTTACCTAATATGAATATAAATGTAAAGACAATTAAGAACAAGCAGGGTTTTTTCTTCATTGAGAACACTCCCCTAAGTTGTACACCGAAATCTCTACCTTTCCCATAATAGAGAATCAGTTTGTATTTATACAATACTCTTATGATTTATATGATTTTTCATCTTTCAATACATCTTTGTATAGCTAAATAGTTCATTAAATTATATATCTAGCTAATAAGATAATTAAATTAGTAAGAATATTATTGTTGATAGTTTCTAACATCGGAATTAGAAATGATGCCAGATTCATTAGAAGCAACTTCCTGAACTTCCGAAAGATAATATAACCCGTTTATCTAGAATTGCAGTCAAGCCATATTAGGGATTGTTACTATGTGCGAATTTTGCTTCAAACACGGCGCAGGAAAAAAGTGGTATCTTAATTCTAGAAATTACTTGGCAGAAACAGCTCAAGAAACAGGTGCGCATGAATACATTTTCGAGCTCTGGAAACAATTTGAAAAAGTGTACTTGCAGAAGATCTATGGTATCTCAATGAAGGGACCAGGGTACAGATTCAGTATGCCTTTAGTAGGTCGAGCGATGAAGACATACATTAACTCATGGTTTACAAAAGAGAAGCCATTGAATGGAAGGAATCCTAGAAGAGGTGAAGGACATCCAGGTCAAGTGGTCATGCTTGATGATGCAAAGAAGATACTTGAGTTGGCGAGCCCAATTCTTAGAGTAAACTGTGCCTGCAGGAATATGACTCGTGGAATAAAAGATCCATGTTGTATTGCTTTTGGAGCACTCGCTGAAACGGTTCCTAAACTACCTAGATACATTCCAGATAAAGGCGCAGAACCGATGCATGTCGATGAAGCCCAAGAATTCATTGAAGAAATGAATACTGCTGGAAGAATCCAGACTGTGTGGTTTGGTCCGATGCCATATATTGCTGCTCTCTGTAGTTGTGAGAGACCTGAATGTGCCGCAGCAACAATTCGCATGGAATACGGATTGAATTCTCTCTATAAGGGAGAGTACATTGCCAAAGTAGATTTTTCAAAATGTACTGGTTGTAAGATTTGCGCTTCAAGATGTGACTTTGGGGCATTGAGTTTCAATGATGGGATGAATGTTCCATTCATCAATGCGTGGCAATGTTTTGGATGCGGTCTCTGCTCCACTGCCTGTCCAGAGAATGCAATTGAAATGGTTGATAGAAATGAAAATCCCCTTCTGAAGGATGTATGGTAAATGAAGACCTCAATCATTGTTGATTATAACAAATGTACGGAACCACTCTCATGCAAGAAATGCATGCAGATTTGTCCAGGTGCTTTGTTCATCTGCTACTCTCCAGATTACGAAAGTAATGATCCAACAGAGTGGAGAGTTGATGTTGCATTCACCGACCTATGCACACGTTGCAATGACTGTGTTGATGTATGCCCACTCGATGCTATTACTATCAAATAGAATCCATACACTCAAGAGAGAATATAATGAATAAAATAAAGAATCACGATGGTTAGATGTTTCGTAACTGGTGGAACGGGTTTCGTTGGATCACATATTGTACGATTACTGACTGAAAAGAAACATGAAGTTAAAGTACTTGTCAGAGAGAGTTCCAACTTGGACCTAATTGATGGGTTATCTTTTGAGAAAGCAATTGGCGACGTGACAAATATTGATAGCCTTGAGAAGGGAATAACTGATGACACTGAATGGTTGTTTCACAATGCCGCAATCATGGCAGACTGGGGAGGAAAGGAGCATTTTTTCAAAGTAAATGTAGAAGGAACAAGAAACATTCTCGAAGTCATGAGAAAGAAAGACATTCCAAGTCTCATTTACACTTCTTCTACAGCAGTGTACGGATTTCCAAACTTGAGTAAACCTATGAATGAGGAAACACCTTGGAAGCCCATGAACAATTACCAGAAGTCAAAAGCTGAAGCTGAAACACTGGTCCGTCAATACATATCAGATTACGGTATCAAGGCTACAATAGTTAGAGCACCATCAGTTTTTGGAAAAGGAGACATGTTTACTGGACCACAATTAATTGAGTTCATCAAGAAAGGAAGAATGGTGACTTTTGGTGGAGGTATGAATCCGCAAAGTTACTCTCACGGTGAAGACTTTGCTCAACTTCTCGTATTGTGTGCTGAGAAATTCGACATTGCTTCAGGGAATGCTTACAATGTGGCTTCTTTTGACTGTATTTACAAAGAGTTTCTTGAAGCATTAGCAGATGAATTAGGTGCTGAAAAGAAATTTTGGAATTTGTCGTACTCTATGTCAATAGCTATCGGATCATTCCTAGGTAGACTATACAAAGCATTCAACAGAAAAAACGCACCCCTCTTGACAGCATTCCGTGTGAAGTTATTTGGTTCAAAATACCTTATCGATGTTTCAAAAGCTGAACAAGAACTTGGTTTCAAACCCAAATGGGATATGCAATCAACCGTGAAGGATATTGTTGAATGGGGTGGAACCGTAAAGGCAAGGTAGGCTGTTTGATATTACTTTCAGGATAGTCGATCAACTAATTCGCAAAGGTCAATGATTTCCATGGAATCATTATTTGCATCTGCTAACCCTCGTTTACAGAATGGGCATGTTGAAACAAGTGTTGATGCTTCAGTTTCTACGGCATGCTCAATTCGTGTCTTTGCGGTTTCTAAACTCCACTCGGGATAAGCCGCCTTACACCCGCCTCCTGCACCACAGCACCAAGCACTTTCTCTGATTTCGTCCATCTCAACAAAATCAACTGGAAGAAAATTCAGCACATCTCTTGGTGCTTCGTATTCACCCATATGTCTGGCAAGATGGCAAGGGTCATGATATGTTACTTGGAGCGGCTCAAAGGATTTCTTGAGTATCAACTTTCCTTCATTGATGAGTTCTCGTATGAATTGTGAGATGTGAACTACTTCAACATCCAATTCAAGACCAAGTCTATTGTAGTCTTTTATCAAAGTGCGGTAACAACCCGAACATGACGTTATGACTATCTTTGCCCCTGTATGCTGAATTTCTGTTCTATTGTGCTCTGCTAATTCTGTCACTTCATCGACTTGACCAGTTCTCAATAGCGGAGAGCCACAACAGTGTTCATCGACAATGGTGAAATCGACTCCTGCTTTTTGAAGGATTGAGATTGTTGAATCACGAATTTCGTTCTCGCGATAATTAGATGTGCATCCAATGAAATAAACTATTGATGCCATATTTGGCAAACTATGTTCTTGTACGAGAGTTCTAGCATGATGTTCAGCACCATACGGATTGTGGTTTGATTCAATCCGTTCTGCAAACTTTTGGTGTGCAGGGAGTGCACCTATCTTCTTGACAGCAAGATGTCTTAGCTCTTCAATCATTTCGACAATGTGTTCCCGATGTGGTGCTAAACATTGAACCTCACAATTGCCGCAAGTTGTACAAGAAAAGATAGGATCAATCAACGAAGGGTCCCAATCTAACTCACCTTTCTGAATTCCGTGTGCAATCCAAAGCCTTCCAGATGCAAAGTAGCTTTCAAAATTGAAGTACTCACCTGAAGGACATGAAGGTGCATAACCCTTGAAGACATATTTACAATTGCCACATCGAATACAACTGTAGAGCCACTCTTCCATGGGTGAGATCTCTGTCAAAGGTCCAACCTCCCAGGGTTCATGATGTTGTTTGGATCCAACAGTTTCTTGATCTTTCTAGCAAGTTCGAAAAAGGCAGGGTCAGCAAGCTTCTGAACCTTCTTGGCAGACCATATAGGAGTCTTGTAGGGTAGTGCTCCCAAACTAAGTGCAAAATCTAAGAGCTCCTCACAGCACTTCCGTACTCTATCTATTGTTTCTTCATCCTTTGGAAATCTAAAGATGAATTTGAACTCGGCAATGTGAAGTATATTCAATGGTTTCATAAATGCCATTAATTCAAAACCATACTTCTCTACAATTTTACGACCACCATCAAGAGCAGTGCCCCAATGTTTTGGATGAATGTATGTACCCACCCAGGTGAGACCATCATGTTCTGCAAGAACCTTGAATGCGTCAGATGGAAAATCAATCCACTCGTTTGCTTGGTCGCCCATTAGTTTCACAACGGTTGGCCAGGGAATTAGAACTATGCGAGGATCATCCTCCTTTGCAGTATCAACTAACTCCTGCAACTGACGAAACTTTTCGTTTAGTTCAATCTCCGAATTCGCAGTATATCCTATTACGGTACCATAATCAGGTTCGCCATCAAAGTGTTTCACAGGGTATGGCACTTTCAGCAGCATCTTAATGATAGATAGAGATTGACTATCAAGGTCTTCGGAAATTCCTGACCGTGCAATCTTTTTTATTAGATGGGTTGTCGCGTGTTCTCCAAAGGTGAAGAGAGCAGCGAATCCTTCGAATTTCTTCTTTGGCCAGAGTTTCAATGCGATTTTAGTAACGATTCCAGTCATCCCTTGCCAACCAGAAAAGAGACCTACAAGGTCAGGGAGCGGGTATCGTGCGAACCAGTTCCCATCACCCATTATACTCGTCCCAACTCTAACAACTTCACCAGTTGGTAGGACAGCTTCAAGGCCATTGATGAAATCAGTCATTGAACCATGTGTTGTGGACAAATCACAAAGCCCCTGAACTAGAGCATTAGCAAGAACTGAAGTGTAGGGTGGAGCCAGCGGATATGTATAACGGAGAGTAGGATGGTGCTTATCCAGATGACGTTTGACATGACCGAATGTTACTCCAGGTTCGATGACCATGTACATTGCTTCTTCATCGACTTCTAGAATTTTGTCCATTCGTTTTAGATCTACAATTACTGCTCCCTCTACCTGAGGTATCGTGAGACCTCCAACATTTTGACCAGTCACAAAAGGAACTAGTGGAGGCAAGGTCTCATTCGCAAGCTCGATTATCTTCTTATCTTCTTCAACAGTGGATGGCATGACAATCAGGAGGGGTTTTCTTGGGGGATTCTCAGTCATATCAAAAGAGTAAATGTAACGTTCACCTAGCCCATCTGAAACATACTTGGTTCCTACAATATTCTCGAATCGCTGCTTTATGTCCATTAGCTCACCCCTTTAGAATAGAATTCATGAAACCATAGAATCGGTAGAGTGCGATTAGATGTCTGAATCCCTTTACCTTGATTTTTCCTCTCAGTATTGCACGAATCATTGTTGTCTTTCTTTCTACTAACTTCAGGATTGTATCAAATTTTAATTTGAAGACAAGTGTGGGATCACTAACTAAGCCAGCTTCGATACTGATGATTTCGTCAAAAATGATAGATACTGGATAATAATCAGTGTCAAGAACCACTGACATATTCCAATTTGCCATTTTATCCCGCATTGATGAATTCTCAAGCTGTAGATTAATGAGCTTTGCAAGAATGTTACCAATGAAATCAGTTGGTTCGTTCATCATTGAATCCTGACTCGCATATAATTTGACAACAAACAACCTCTTGAAGCTACCCTTTCATATACTATTTGAGATGTTTGTGAGGGAGATTAATCCCCCTCGTCAACATCTACTTATTTTCTAAACTAGGTTCTGAAGTGCGGTCTGCAAATCATGAATATCTTCCATATTTTTTGGATCCACCAGTAGACTACCTGTGATTATTCGTTCCGCTCCAGGAAGTATCCATGATAGACCATCAACTGCTCCAAGTAGAAGGTTTTCACCAAGATTAGCAGATATGATTCTTGAAGTATCACCCGCCATCATGAAGCTAAAACCAGATGTACTATCTTGTTCAGAACTAGGCTTAATCCAGATTGTGTTCTGAGATGGTGTAACAGCAAGAGGTGCCATACCTTTTCGGATTTCCCTAGTTTCACCATTCCATTCTGAAATGATTCTAAATCCTTCAAGGTGCTCATCTAGCTTCGGATCGATAAATAATGATGGCCAGAATCTTATTGGTGCTGTTGTTTTATTTGATATCACCCATTGCATTAAAACAATAGGACTACCAGGAGTGGTTAGATATCTAAGTTTGAAATGCACACCCCTAGAAATCTTCTGTACTTTGCCTATCCAGCTAATCTCAACTCCGTTCCATGAACCATTCTCATATATGGATGAAGTCATCGCTTCTTGGTTTGTGTGTGCATTCATAATATCCTCACCCATTTCTTCATCAAAGATTATGGGTTGAATTCCGCCGTGATAATTATCTAAGAAACCACCTGGCTTAGGAGCTGGATTCGGAAAAGCACTGGTCATGAACTCTACTCCATTCTGATTTTTGAGCGAAATCAAGCAACCTCCAAAATCTGGAGATACCGTGAAATCGATTAAGCCGTTATTGACTCGAACGACCTTCGCACCTTGGTCTATTTCTTCAGTTATCTGTACAGTATTCTTTGATGATCCTAGCTGTATTAACAGTAGTTTCTTGCTGATATCCCAGTCTGTTTCAAACTTCGCAGTACCTCTATGGATACCGAATTCATCTGGAATTTGTTTACTTGGATGCAATTTCAAAGGAAATGAAATATCTTGCATCATCTGAATTTCACATGAAGCGACTTCTCCTTCTGTGAGATCTTTTACTTCTGTTTCACCAGGATCAATGCCCGCGGACCAACCAGCAGGAGCTCGAGCACTCAAATGACCCGTAAAGGGCGCTAGTGTGGCTTTGGTTAGAGATAATGTCGTTTCAGCTTCGGAGATATTTGGAATTACAATTGGGTCAAGATTTAGATTTATCAGATTGCTGATACCCTGTTCTTGAGATGACTCAATTCGGTTCTCAAATCTTCGTTCAATGTGAACCTTCCAAAGTCTCTGTATGTCTGTCCAATCTGTAGCTCCATGGACTACCCATAACTGGGATAACCTCCTGGTTTCGCCTGAATCTAAAGTCACTAAGGGAAAGGTAATCTCACTCATCTGACCCAATCCAAGCTTGTATTCCTCTGCCAAGTTCATATCAAAAAATTGACCCACAAATATTGTGTTCTGTTCCAATGCAACCCATCCTTCGTTGAAGTCAGAGGGTTCTCCTGAAATTGCGGGATGACTGAAATAGAAGTTTCCAAGATTTCCTTTAACAATACCACCAGCCAGTGGAAGATAAACACGTCCACGGGAAAAAGTAATTCCTCCGCCTCTACCATTTAGTCGAAGCTGAAAGGTTTCACTCTCACTACTTGTATTGGTGACCCATACTTCATGTAAAATTACGTTAGAATTATGTCTAAATATTGCACGATCTTCTATTGCTAGAGGTCGATCAGGATGATTAGCCTTCATTACTACAACAGTTTCAGTTTCATTTGATTGAATTACTGGATCTCTTTCTGCATATTGGAAGGGATCGATTCCAAAAGGAGGTCCAATCGTCGAGCGAATATGGAAACTCATAGTATCAGAACCATACTGATCACTAGTTCGGAGAATTGCACCCTCTTCAGAAAATGTTGCATTATACTCTGAAGATGCAATGACAATTCGTTTCTGTCTATCGTCATGACCAACTGCAATTCCGTTCTTACCTAAGCAGAATATTGGAACTCTAAATTCACGGGTCAAAATATTTTTCCCGGACTTGGGCGTAATTTCGAAACTCACCCAAAGGTCATGAGCTCCCTCTTCAAGGTCTTCTGACGAAGAGATATTGAGAATTGTCCCGGCCAGCCCTTCAGCATCAATAGATACCACACCATTAACATTCTCTATATTTAGCGGTACATCAATATCGCGAAGGAGAATTTTTGCCTTCACAGACTTAGGGATGTTGCTTATTATCGTCAGCGGTATTGTTGAAGTCCCACCTGCAACTATTCGGCATTCGCCCCAACGAGTACGTATCTCAGCAGCTGGTTTGACTTTAAGCCCGGTATGCAACTCAGAGTCTTGACCATCAATGCTGATTTTAGTGATAATATTGGATGCTTTTACATTATCACGGAATAATGCAGCACTGGAATCTAAATGGAATGGAACATCCCAGATGAGGGTTTCGCCAGGTTTTACTTTAGTGGCCTTTGAACTGTCTTCATCAAAGACAAGTCCACTAAATCCAGTTAGAGAAATCGAAGCATCAATATCTGATTCACTTCCATTTTCTATTTCAAGTTGATAAGTGTAAGGAAGGCCACAGAGAACTTGATGTGAATTAACACTAGCATCAACTCGAATCCTAACATCATTAATCACTCTTTCAATAGCCGTGATACCACGTCCTAAGCGGTCTATAGTGACAGACAATGTATTCTCGTTATGTTTGAATTCATAGGGAAAGACTGCCATCCCTTTTCTCTCATTATCATCAGGTGCTTGAGCTGGCTCGCGAACATGAGCATCATACCAGTCACCATTGCCGCTTAGTGGTATAAAGAACGGTGAACAAAGGGGATGTTTCAGAATCCCTGGAATGTAATCCTCCATCTGTACTCCACCCATTTCAGGATTCCACATCATTCCTATCTTTTTGTAGAGAGGTACTGCTTTCATGTTACCTGCCCAGGTGTTGAGGTCAACTCGAGAATACCCCTTTTCCAAAGCTCTCTGTATGGATTCTAGGAGCAAACGTTTTCCAACTTTCTTCCCTAGAGCTTCAGGAGATACACCCAATGTACCAATATACGCGGCCTCTTTATCTCTCCAATGAGCATAGAGTGTGCATGAACCAACTGGTTTCTTGTCATTCTGATCTATTGCAATCAGAATAGCCAAAGCATTTGATTTTCCAAACTGCTTCTTAACACGTTCTGCAGTGTATTCTACTCCCTGCGTGAACCCTCCGGGCCAAAGTGAATCCCAGGTATTCCACATCTTTGCTATACTTTCTGCCATGGTTTCGTCATAATCATGGATTTCAATTTCTATCGCTTCAGTCGTCATACTTATACCAATCCAAAATGTTGTGGTTAACTTCCTATAGATTGGTCACAGGATATGCTGTTTCTGAGACTAACTGACCAGCTCTGTGACCACCTATTTCACAAAGAAAAGGCTCAGGTTT
>JAUWOU010000014.1 GCA_030612005.1 Candidatus Thorarchaeota archaeon
CGTACTAGGAGTAATATGAGCGTACTCAATAAACGGACTAGCTGCAAATTGTTCTTGTGCATCAAATAAGTGAGAATAGGCTGAGTTGCCAGGCACATTCTGAACGCTAAACTGGTAAGCATTATTATCAAAGTAATCCTCAACAGCAATTCTTGTTCCTGTATCAGTCCATGCAAAGATTGCTGTTGGAATTGCGATACTGATTGCAAGAATTAGCGCAATCCCCACATTACGAGCCTTGTATAACTTCAATGAAGTGAGTGCATAACCAATAGCCCATAGTCGGTTACCCTTCAGCATCTTTTTGTTTTTCTTGACCATTGTCTTCTCACCTCACATATTCCTAAGAACCGTTGCAGGCTCTGTTCTTGATGCTTCTCGTGCTGGTATATACGCTCCAATTATCATGGTGATTATCTCAATCATCAGCACAATTAAGAGGAATTCCATAGGAATGGAAATTGTTGTAGAAAGGGTTCTTGAAAATGGCATCATGTTGTTGAGCAGAAAGCCCATGATGAAACCAAATATCGCACCCAGAAGTAAACTGAGAATCAGTGATGCAAATACAACACCAGAGAATTCCGAGAATACCATGCTTACAATTTGACGTTTTGAACTACCAATCGCTCGCATCACCGCATATTCTTTCCGTCGTTCTCTTACAACAGAACCAAGGGATATTGACAGGGCAAATACGCTCAATGTGAGGGACATAACAAAGCCAATTGAGAAAAGACCCTCTACTGTGTTCAGGAACAGAGCTGTCTGTAGAGACCGTGCTTTGAGATCGAAGGTTTCAGGGGTAGTTGGATATACACCTGGAAGTGACCATAGGTCATATGACAACTGAGTTTGGTTAGTGCCTTCAGCAAGACTTGCCAAAAATAGATCAGTGGTAGCACGATCTATAGTTTCAGCTGTGAAGTTTAGATTGGTTATAGCGAACCCGGAATATCCAGCCTGGTAACCAAAACCAGCTCCAAGGTCGGATGGTGGAATTTCTGCTACTGCAGCATATCCAAATCCAGGAGCACTGTGTACAACACCAACCACAATAAATTCGACGGGCTGTGTTTCGCCAACTCCTGTCATCTCAAGTGTTATGTTCGTTCCTACGGTTTTGTTCAAGAAAGTAGCATGGTACTCACTCAAGATTATTCCATTAGGTGTAGCAGCAAGCGCGGAAAGTACCGTAGCAGGGTCTTCATCAGGGAAACTAGATTCGTCGAAATTACCTATCTCTGCGTATATATCAGGGTATAACGCCTCTATCATAATTTCTTGACCGGGTATTCGCGCCCACGTTCGTAGCACGGGGGTCACTTTCTCTACACCTTCTATTTGTGCGAAAGTGTTGTTGAATGTGAATTCTCTATCTGTACACTCAATACGCAGATCAGAGCCGATAGCATATGTTACTTCTCGGTCTAAGTCCACTCTAAGGCTTTCAGATTGAACTGCGAAAGCAATTGTAATGGACATTGTAAGAGCTAAAACTACCATTAATGGGATGATTCGACCTTTCCTCATTCTCAGATAACCTGCTGAGATGAGATTCTTCTGTCCCAAAATGAATGAGAGTTTCTTTGAAATTTTAGCCAAACCAACGCGTGATATCCTAGAGCCATTATAGGCAATGAAGAACCATGCAGCCGTCCCAAGGGCTAATTCAAACAAGAAGAATGTTGTATTCTTTGGTAGGATGTACATAAGAAGCATCACAACCGCAAGTAATACAAATGAAGCTCCAATAGTAAATCCGTAACTTTCAACTTGTTCAGTATGATCAACTGTTACTTCCATCAGAGTAAGACCAATTTCAGTCTGCGCAGCCTTTCTGGCAAGATAGAGGATGAATAACATACTTGGAAGGACAATCAGTATAATAGCTCGAAGTGTGGTCCCACCAGTCAGGACTGTATTTGAGATATAATAATTGTAAACACTCCAATCGAAAACCATGAAACTTGTGGATGCAGGAATAAGTGGTGCAAATAGTACACTGAATACTACGCCCATCAATACCGCCAAGGTTGAAATAACCAAGGTTTCCCAGAGAAATATCATCGATACTTGTGAATAACTTGCACCCTTTGAACGGATGATGCCTACTTCCACAGTTCTCGGAGCCATAAACGTGTCAGCAGCAAAGACTGAGAAGAATAATGCAAGGAGAATCACTGGAAGAGCAAGAATTGAGAGTGTGAGAGATTCTACGTAGGTGTTGACCGCTATTTGCATCTCCCAAACTTTGTCAGCACCGTCCCATGTGATGTCGTACAACTCTTCTGTTCGGACGACCAGTTGGAAGAGGTCGGCTGCAATATTTTCTGGACCTCCTATAGCAAGTGCATCTGCAGAAAGCCGAATCAGTGTTGATGAATCGAAGAAGCCATCATCAGGTATCGAACTAGTTGGAACAGTGTCCTTGAGAATCATGATACTGTCTCTAAGTCCTAGCACTGGATAGCGTATATTGGTCTGAATCAAGTTAGCTCTAAATATAGTTGGTAGAGCTCTCTCCATTATGGAATCGGTTGTTAGGGGGTCATAGATTCCAACTATCTTTAAGTTGTTACGAGTGGTTCGATCCAGATCTCCCAAAGGAGCAGGGGCTCCTGGGTCATCGCTCATCAATAGGTCGAGATTAATTGTGTCGTTGATTTGTAAGTAATAATCGAAGACGTGCTCAGCAAGGTAGATGAAATAGCTTGAAACTATCACTTCCCCTTCTTGGATTTCAAAAGATCCTTCAGTCCAAAAATCACGTTCAATCAGACTTAGGAAATCATTATCCACGAAAATTGTTCTGCAGTCCTTTATCCCTTGAGAATAAACAGAGTCCGTGATATCATACACTTTTGTGTCGGGAAAGCTTGCATTCGCACTCAATGTGCCATTATCAAACCCTGTAAGAATTCCCACAGTTGAATTGATTCTATAGACACTTTCTACAAGAGGGTCCTGCAGCATATACGTTTCCGCTTGTTGCAGAGCTGCGGAGGAGCCAAATTCGGGCTCAATTTGTAGCTGAAAGGTATTATCCTCAAGATGCTCATAGATACTCACATAGACACCTGTGTCGCCCCAGACCATTGTTGATGCAAAAAGACTGATACCCAAACTAAGCGTAAGTGCAAGACTGAAGGCACGAAAAGGATTAGCTCTAATTGAACTTATGGCGTAGGATAAACTGTATGCATTGTTCCCCTGAGATTTGAGTGTTGTAGTTTTTCTTGGTGCAGCCAATCGAATCTCTCCTAGGTAGACGTTTCTTCGTCAACAACTGCGCCAGCTTTCTTTGTCGAAACATCGACCTTGCTTGCCCTGAAGAATTCTCCAACCATTTCATCAACAAGCACTCCATCTCTAAGGAGTAGAATCCTATCTGCCATTCGTGCAGTTTCAGGATCGTGTGTTGCTGCAATGACTGCACGATTCTGATTCTTGGCCAAGCTCCGCATGAGTTGAATGATTTCTCCACCGGTCTTGTGATCAAGATCACCAGTGGGTTCGTCCGCAAGTAAAACAGCCGGGTCATTAGCCAGAGCCCTAGCAAGAGCAACACGAGAACGCATTCCGCCTGACAATTCATGAGGCATGTGTTGAGCGCGATGGCCAACAAAGACAGTTTCTAGGAGTTTCATAGCCCGCGCTCTACGTTCTTTAGTGGGAACATCATCAAGAAGCATTGGAACCTCTACATTTTCCAAAGCGGTGAAAATCGGAAGCAGATGTTGGTCTTGAAAAAGAACACCAATCTTGTGGCGACGTACCTTTGACATTTGATCATCGTTGAGTTTAGTGATGTCATCTCCATCAACGAGAATAGTACCAGAGGTTGGAGTGTCCAGACCACCTATCAAATTGAGCAACGTGGTCTTTCCTGAACCTGAAGCTCCAACGATAGCAACGAATTCACCTCGATAAACTGTGAGGTTGGTCCCCTGTAGTACTTTAATGACTCTAGAGCCATCCTGAAATTCTCTTCGAACATCAATGCATTCAACAGCGGCTTGCTTCTTTTCTGTCAAAAGGGATTCACCAGCTTTGAATTTACATGACCCCGTTTTAAGGGCTAGGGATTGAGCAGTTTATTCTGAAACATGGGAATAGCGAAAATACCTTATGGTGTCCTAATTTAGTAGGGAATAGTATGCTAGTATTTGCAATAACAGGTTATTCAGGTACAGGAAAAACGACCCTCGTAGAAGCCATTGTAAGAGAGCTGGATTTTCAAGGCTACGCGGTAATAACAGTAAAAAGTTCTCACCATGAACCAAGAGAAGGTGAGGGAACTGATACTTGGAAACATCAACTAGCGGGTGCAAAGGAGAGTTTCTTTCGGGGACCATCAAATAGAGATAAGCCTCTCAAAGAGATTGTAGACGATTTTGTTTCGGATTTCATCATTATTGAAGGTATGAAAACAAGTCCGATCCCAAAATTCTGGTGTATTGGAGATTCTCAAGTGGGGGATACAATTCCCATAGATGTGAAGGCAATCATAAGCTGGGATGCTAGTCGTGTAGAAGACAAATACGGAATTCCTATTTTGGGATCAGATGATATTGAGCAGATTGTCTCAATCATTAGGAGAGAGGCAATAGACCTCGACCAGCTTGAGATATAACAGTCCGAAAAATTGCGGCTCAGATACCCCTAAGGTCGATCATAGGTTCATAATCTCATTAAAGGATTTCATCACTGCCGCAATGAATTAATCGATCTGTAAGGATAATAGTTTTGTCTTAGGTTGAAGCACAATACTCATCATGGTATTCGTAGGATTTTACCTGATGAAATCCTTCGCTGTAGACAGATTCAGTCTTTTCGATACAATAGAGTGTGGTCAGACATTCACTTGGACTCGTGAGGGTGATGGCTATGTGAATGTAGACTCAGGACAGGTCATCTATGTCGAACAACGAAAGGATACATTGTTCTACGAGACCTCCTCTCACTCAGTAGACTTACGCAAACTCTTCCGACTCAACGACCCTCTTGATGAAATACAGGCAGAGATAACTCGTCGAGGTTTCATGCAGAAGAGTATTGACTTTGCACCAAATCTCAGGATTGTTAGTGATCCTCTTTTACCGTGTCTATTCTCCTTCATCAGTTCAATCCAGAAGAATATTCCAGCGATTCACAAGCTAATGAATGGCATAAGAGAGAAGTGGGGTCCATCGTATGAATTCAGAGGGAAAACGTATCATGGATTTCCGTCACTAGAAGATCTTGCGGATGCTAGTATCAGGGACTTTGACAATCTCAATGCGGGATATCGGTCAAAGTTCTTTGTACGGACTATTGATGCTATGAACAGAGGAGATGTAACTGAAGAGCGACTCAAGACCATGAAATATCCTGAAGCCCATGAAACTTTGAAGACTTTGCATGGCGTTGGTGACAAGGTAGCAGATTGTGTATGTCTCTTTTCACTAGGCTTTCTTGAAGCATTCCCAATTGATGTCTGGATAGAGAAAATAATCCAAGACCATTACCGGATTTTTGAGAAGGAAGGTAGGTCGTACCAGAAGAAATCGGCAGCTGCCAGGAAGTACTTCGGACAGTATGCGGGTTACGCGCAAGAGTATCTCTATTACTTCTCAAGAAGCAAAGGTGTGAAGCCAGAGTCTTAGGACACCTGGCAACCATAGAAGGATTCCACTATCGGAAGTAAACCGACTTCTTTGTCTGTTTCAAAGTGTTCGCGTGACCTCATAGGCTCGTCCTTAGACTCTCTCGTAATGCCATTGCCCCTCTCAGCGCCTTCGCTAATCTTGTACTCGAATTCAACACACGAGGCTCAAAATGATCCAAATACTTCTCAATCTGGTCCAGTACATTCAGCAACTTCACAGAGTCAATAGTGCCCACAATCTCTCCACTCACTACAACTTCTACCTTGAGGAGAAGTACCGAAACATAAGACGAAATTAGTGCAGGATTATCCTGCAGTGCTGGCCGTACCTTCTCAATAAGTCCATCTATCACTCCAAGGGCCTGTTGCGACATTCCCGTCCTTCGTAGCTCTTTTACTTCTAACACTACTCGACCATGGTCGAGTGCTACTGTGAGTGTATCAAGAACTGGTGTGACAGTGTCTTCCTCTGGAGTAGCCCAACCTTGCTCATCAGCTAATCTCTGTAAGATGACTAAGAGTGACTCTCGTAGCTCATCAGGGGACTCTAGCTCAAACTCCTTACCCCACAGTTTCGCACTTACTGCTTCTCGCAATCGCTCGTACACTGTATCAAGGCTCATTCCTTCAGACACCTCAAGGTATCCGTACTCATACTTGGAAATCTCACTGTTCAGACGCCTTGCAATAAATTTCACACGGTCTCCATGACCACTGACCTCGATCTCATACAGGTTCTCTGAGATATACCCCTGAGACCTCAACATATCCCTGACATGTTCTGTCAAGGCATCTACGTCCCTGATGATACTATCACTGGGGAAGTTATTGACGATACTGGAGATGACTGTGTCTGTGGTATGCTCCAGGCTCGCTCCAGGATATATTGGGACCGTGAATGATGTTCCTTTGTAGGTTTCCCCACTGGTATCAGACTGCGCACTCCACACAACTGCTCCCTCCAGGAAGCTCGGGGAAACTATCCATTGCTCCTCTCGCTTCACAAAGTACGAGCCTGGTACCTGCATCTCCTTGAGCGCGCGGGGTACAAGCTCCCTGTAAGCTTCTACTAGAATGATACTCTCTCTGAACTCTCCAGGAAGAGTGCTAGTATGCGGGACATCAAACTCATGGTTCACCCAATGCCCATCTCTCATATAGATAAGAGAGCCTGTCTTCAAGAAGGTGGCCAGTGCAGGACCGCTCAAGGCAATACTCTCAAGATCTCTCACAGTCTCTGGGAGTTCCTCTTTTACTTCGAGCCCTACTCTCCAGCAAAGTCCATGACTATACATTGACTTTCTGAGAACGTCATCGGGTTGGCTCTGTGAACCCTCTATTGATTGCAGATACTCTGCTATCTTACCAGCATGCTTCTGGATTCGTTCCTTCAACTCCTCCTTTGAAACTGTCCATAGAGGACAGGTAGTGATATCATGGAGCACCTCAAGCTTGAGTCCTTTTTCCTTCTGCATCAGAAGGAACTGGTCAGCATTTGCTGGAAGCTTGAGCTCTGTAGTCTTGAAGGGCTCTCTCCGTTCCACCCAGGGTCTGAGAAGCTTTGCATCACCTGCATAATCGATATCTCTGAACCTGTTCCAGATCATCTCATGTCCATCAACAACCACCTGCTGACATTGAAAGTCTGGTCTTCTCAATATCTCAAGCACATCCACAGTTCGCTTGAGTAAGAGATGAGTGATCTCTTTATCCTCTTCAGATCTGAGGAAGGAGAGCCTGAACATCTTCTCGGTGGTGTCCAGTGACACTCGACATCGTACGGACTTGCATTTGCGGAAGACTGCTGATACTGTTCCAAGCCCAAACTTTACCATGCTCTGAAGGAATGATCCTGGTATTCTAACAGATTGTGTTGACACATCCAAAAGCTCTCTCTCTTCTCGTAGGGTCACTGACATCAAGAGTGTGACCTGTTCTCGTGGTCGTGAATAATAGTCCATGCTTCCGATAGAGGTCCAGACATTCTTCTTTGAGTCCAAGACCCAGAGTCCCCTCACTCCACCCTGCATTGCGACCATGATATCCATACCATTATTCAAGTCAACTAGGTCCGATAATGTACCCAGACGTGTTAGGTCAGTTTCTCCCCAGAAGGGACGTTCTCGACACAGGCTGCGAAGAATCTCTGAAAGAGACCCTTCTATGCCTGAAGGTAATCTGATGAAAATCGTGTTCATCTCGTGACTCTCTAGTCGTGTCTGAAATGATAGGAGAAGAGAGGAATGTTTCTCTTCATCATGCACAATGACCGCTTTTCCGAACTGGAGCTCATAGACATCCTGACTCTTGTACTGTTCCTTAAGAGCGCCTGCACGTCTAGCAAGTCTGTTAACAAGTATGGAACGGTCAAGAACCGACATCCCAGTCTGATGCTGCGCTGGATACTCTGGTTCGAATCCGAGGGTCATCAACTGCCACGGAACAAGGTACTGCCAGAGTTTCTCAATGAGATTCCGTGGTGGTTCTGGTACATCTGCTTCATAGAGAGCAGTGAGAAGGATGAGAAAGAACTGGTTACCAATGATTGAGAGCAGGTCCGGATGCTGCGCGGTAAGTTTCTTCAGAACTAATTCCTGTTCTGGAGTGAGTCCTTTGGAAATCCTTGTTCTATTGGATAGAAGCTGGTGCCAGAGTTCCTGACTGATTGGATGAGACTCAAGAACAGTCTTCACTGACCGTAGGACACTGAACATATCTACTGGTCGATTACGACTAATGTTCTTTCTATCTACCAGTCCATTAAGAGAGTCAACAAGTTCTCTCCATTCTTGTTCCTCACCATGATGTTTCTTGATGAGTTTTAGTACACTTCGGATCCCTCGTAGTTCTTCACGAGATGAACTCACTAGGTCCCTTTTGTTGTGTTTCAACAGCGCAACATTTGGCGGATGGGTGGTCACCTTCCGTGGTGCTCCATACAGGCGGCTCTTCCTGTACTCCCTTCTATGGTTGATACGGACCAGTGGTTCAATACGGGTCACTCTTCCATCATGTTTCTTTTCAGTCAGATACTGGTACGGTGTATAGCACACTCTCGATAAGAATGGTCGTGGTGATGATGGAGGACTGGGAAGTACTAATCGCTTGATGCGCTCTTTCTCTTCCTCTTTGGAATCTCCTGATTCATCTTTATAGAACCGCTGCAAGTGTGGGACTAGTCCAAGGAGTGCCTCTTCAGCATCCTCGTCCCATTCTATTTGAGTCCCCTGTTTACGACTGGAGTATGAAGAGGACCTGAGATAGAAAGTGTTCTGATTGATGATGTTCTCCTCTCGTGCACTATCTGAGCGGAATCTCTCTCCCCACTTGTATAAGGGAGGTATCAGGATTGGGGCAACTGTAAAGTCATCGTTCTTCTCTGTGACCAGCCACCGTTGGTCATCTTCAACTGGGACATAGGAACCATACCTTCGGGGAGCAGTGGGAATATTGTAGATTATCTCATCCACAAGGTTCATCCAGGAACTATCACCATAGAAGGGAGCAATACTTCGTGTGTCATAGCGTTGACTAGTGTGGGTGGTGGGGACGGGTCTATCAAACCATAGAATTTTAGAATGCTCAGGGACACCATCTAAGAATTGAGTAAGTAACCTATCAATTAATGGCACTCTCTCTCTTTGTGCAGAGCCCCTTACTTTGTCGAAACCAGTGACCACAATGACTGGTCGTCGGGCACCTTTCAGAGAAGTTTGGATGTTTTTTCGGACCTGAGTGAGAGCGGTAGTTCCTTGTATATAAGATGAGACTGAACCACTCAGGTCGATGAACCTGACATGTCTTCTGAGAAAACGTTTGACACTGGATGGTTGTAATACGGTCCTGAAGATACGCTTTCTCCTTTTTGGGGTTGCCAGTGCTCCTGAGAGGTCAAACCAGAGGACATCTCTGTGGCTCCCCTTGGTCCTTTCGTGGAGAAGCTCAAGCCCATGCCATCGTGCAGCTATCTGTGTGGCAGACTGCGCTGGAGACCCCTTCCCTACCACTGTGAGATAGAGGATGAACTCACGACTATCATCTCTTTTCTTTGAATAGCGGAAGGGGTCAAGATACTCGACCTTCTTGATAGGAGTAACCTCTCTTCTCTCTGAGTCACTGATGAGCACAAGGCTCATCCTTAGATCTTTAATTTCAGGGTTGATATGAAAGTGTTCTCTCTTAGAGAGAGTTGCTCCCTCGGATTTGTGGTATGCTTCAAGGATTAGCTCCTTGATATTATCACGAAGGAGTTCCCAGTTCTCCTTCAAGTCCACAACGAGTACTCCCTTCTTCATTCCTATTGGTGGGTGGAGGTCTCTTCGAGCATATTTTGAATAACTCTTGATGATCTCTTGCTCATAAGCATCTAGTTGTTCTCGCTCGTAATCAATGGGCGTGGCATCGATTACTTGTTGCCATTCATCGTCTTCTGAACGTCTGAGTTCCTTTGTGTGCTCCATTACCCGTCTACTGCGGTCCTTTGATTTCGTGTAAATAGCATACAGGTCCAGGTTGTAGAAACAACGAGTCTTGACCTCAACAATCATGCATGGTTCCCAGATATATTCAGGATGAGAATCATCAGCTCGGTGAAGTCGCTTTCTCCTGAAGAGAATAATATCGACCCTTCCCCTACCCTCTGCAACCGGCACCTCACAGACAATGAGAAACTCTGATTTTTCTGTTGCCATCTCATCTCCATATCTGAATATACTTGAGAGGGAGAAGGGACGAGTGGTGAACTCTGAGTTGGATACAAAATCGTGGAATGAAACACCCAGTTTCCGGCTATGTTCGAGAAGATCCTTCAGGAGATACCTTGCATCATTGCGACCAAGAGTCTTCTTCTTGATCAACTCCCGTAATTCTTTGATGCGTTTCTTCCAATCAGAACTTGCTTTGACATCACAACTATCAGCAAGGTCGGAGAAGAAGGAATCCAAGAGAGGATATTTGGAGTTATCATTGAATGACTTTTCTGTGATCATTCTTTTTAATGGATGAATTATCTCTTTGGAATTAGTGTTTCTAAGAAACTCAACAGAATGTTTCTCTCTCAGTAACTGAGAAATTTCCCCTGTGATAGATAGTGGGCGACCATTGGTTCCACCATATCTGGCACGGATATTTTCTACAACTTCCCTGAGGACCTTTGCACTCCCTCTGACAAAACCATACTCTATCTTCCTCTGCCCTGTATAGACCTGTTCCAGAAAGGGAGTGAGTCGTTTGACAAGTTCATCGAGATATCGCCGTGCATCCCTCATGGGGACTGAATACTTCATACACTGACGGATCATCTCCAATCCATGTGGGCGTATCATATCTACAAAGTCAAGTTCAGCGGCTGTATGTTGGGGAGCAAACTCTGGGATACGAGCATTCCCGGGATAGACCCATCTTCTCTTCCCATCCTCTGTGTAGGTCTTCATAGGTGGTGGGAATTGAAATTTTTCAGCTCCAAGAGTTCTGATTATTGCTCCATAGTAGTCTGCAAGATTGTTGATGTATTTCCTGTCCTCTTTCCGACGTTTTCTCTTGGTTTCAGTATTTCCGTAAGGGACAGATGTGTTGACGACTATCTTGTGATGGCTGCGTCGGACATTGTTCTCTTTCCTCTGTAAGTGAGAAGCATCTGGTCTTCCCTCCCTCTTTGACTGCTGGTAGTTCTCCTGCCCCTCCTTCAAGATTCTCTTAATTCCTATGCACCCCTTTCCTCCTTCATACAGATGTTTCGTGGCCTTAGTGGTCCTGGTCTTCGCTAGATATGCTGTTGCAGATAGCCCTAGTTGCAGTGATCTAGTGAGAACCTTCCCGGGGTGGGGAGGGAATCTTGTGTTCTTCATCTTGATATTTTATTTATTTGGTCTTTCTATATAAGTAATTTGTAGAGTGTTTTGAATATTGATATTTGAGCCTAGAAGCGAAAATAAAAGGAAATATGAGGTTAAATAGTAGTGACTGATACTAATCTTGTTAATAATAATATGCGTATATATAGTATCACTATGACGAATGTCTGGAGAATTCAACGATGACACAAGATGTCCAGTGCCAGTCCTGGAAGCAAGGGCAGAGAGTAAAACCAAAGCCAAAGCACAAGTCAATGACTGGCAATAATAATATGTGTTCATCTCGAACCTCATATCTTGTTGAATCGTTTTCTCTGAATTCTGTGGAGCGAGTTGTTTCTCGAAGGGGTCAAGGAAGGCAACCTGACCCTACATACCGAAGAGATAGGAAACAGGGTTCACCGCTTGCCTCTGTCTTGAGAGGAAGTGGGAAGAAGATTAAGAATATAGACCTTGAAACTCTCACCCTTCATTTTGATAACTATGTAGAGGCGGTGAATCTACTTCTCTCACGGATATATTCCAATCCAAAACGAGTAGAAGACCTTGGTAAACAATTGGCAGAGTACAGGGGTCGAGCATACACTCTGCTCAGAAAGGAAAAGGACCTCTGTTATGAAAACAACGATGAAGTCAAGGAGTTGGTCTATGAACGACTTCACCGGAATGTCCTTGAACAGACGGGTAGGATGCTCCTCGCCGACTGGACTCGAAGGAATCTCTTCATAGCAGCTCTGAAGTATCTTGAAACCTCCCCACAAGACACACTCAATCTTCTTAGAAGGAAGAGGATTCCCTCCTTCCTCATCAGAAAGGTCAGGGACTCCTGTGACTCCACAAAGAACAATGGGTCCGGCTATCATTATGCTATGGGGGTGTTAAGGCAGGTACGTCTTGCCATTGACAAACATGTCCTTGATACTATGGAGATCAAGATAGGTTGGAGAGTAAGACAACGGAAGAAGGTTGCATCTCTACTAAAGAATAACTCCGCAGAGTATCAGCAAGCCTATGGTATTGTGACGAAACTTATTGAGCTTTGGGTGAAGGAGGGTTATCCTTTTTCCACTCCCCAGCTTCGAGGTTATAGTCTTGACTTCTCTGCGAGTACCGAGAACTCCACCGGGCAGGGGTACTGGTTCACTCTTGACAATGAACAAGAGAACGAGATACTCATGCATCTCAAACTCCCACCGGGAATTGATGGAACTCTTCATGATGATTCTCCCAACAAGGAAAAAACCCTCACCTTTCGATTCCTTGACTGGCTTCCTCGTGCTGCCAGCAATGACAAAAAGAAGGTAAAGATTGCTATGGAAAAGAGTGAGAAGAATCGGGCTGAGAGGCTGACCTTTCGTGCTGCAAAGTTTGAGGATATGCACGACCAGCTCATGAACACCATCCAGTTCCAACATTCAGCCCACAAACTATCTAGGTTAAAACGAAGAAAAGGTACAGACCCTAAAGAAATAACTCAACTCCAAGAGAAGGTCAAAACCTTGAAGAGGTCCCGAAGAAGCGCACCACCACGACTTCTCTTGAGAGGACATAGAGTTACATTACAGATTCCTTTCCTCTCTCCGAACGGACATGTAAGTGATACCGTCTTTGGAGAACGAGAGTACTCCACCAAGGCTGGTGCTGACAGGGGACTTCGTGCTCCTGTGGCTCTGTCCGTGGAGAAGGAGAAGTCCTTTAAGGACCTCATCATCACAGTGGGTCATCTAGTGGAGAAGCGAGAGAGTATCAGAAAGTTTGTATCAGAGCTCACCTCGGAAGTTACATTGAAGAAGAACAACTGGGACAATAAACGGTCAGGACAGTCATACCCAACGCAGGTCCTAAGACAGGACAGACAAATAGCTGCGTCGTGGAGAAAGATTCGTCGTCTTGACCGTGAGATTGCACGCCAGGTGGCTTCTAGAACTGTATGGTTCTGTGAGGAGCACCGGGTGAAAAGGTTGTTCTTCGAGGACCTCAGAAGCTTTCAGGCTCACGCCGGGTCAAGGGATCTGTCATATAACCTGAGCTCGAACCTGTGGGGAAAGATTATCGACACTGTCCGCTACATGCGGGAGTCACTGGGACACTCAAAGTATAGTGTGTGGACAGTGAACCCCAGATACACCTCCCAGACCTGTCATGTGTGTGGAGAGAGAGGTGTGCGAGTAGAGGATGAAACCTCCATCACTGAGAGGAAAGGTGGGGAGTACTTCTACTGTTCCAAGTGCGATGAGCACTTCCATGCTGACATCAATGCAGCACGAAACATCATTCATGTTCAAGATTCCAGTGCCGTTTCTGGAAGGACAATGTCCACTTTACAATGAACGGTATGCACAAGAGTATCTATATTACTTCTCAAGACTCAAAGGAGTAAAACAAGAGTTCTAGAAGAACTGTTTCTTGTCCTTCTTCTGCGCATACCAGGAATGGTTTGTGATGTTCTTAGAAATCTCCCATGCGCGAGTGCTATAGAAGCCCAATGGATTGAGTATATACTCACAGAGAGGGTCATGTGTTGTACCTGAGTATACTGGACATAGATTGTTTGTTTGGAGTTTCTTACACCCAGTTGGAAAATATCCTTGAACTTCAGAAGTCATTGACCTCTTTGACGCGATATGCTCAACCTGATACTCAATCAATCGATTGTCCTTATCGGGAGAATGACCAAACACCTTGTTAACATCATCTTCACTCATTCCAATTCTCAGAAGGAATGCTGCAAGAGCAAAACGAGCAACGTGTGAGAGGTTGACATGACCACTTACAGAATCATCATACATCTTTTGAATACACGGAGGAAAGGCAGAATTAATTTGACCATCAATTTTGAATGGCTCAGACTGGCGTATATGCCCCTTAATCTCAGTTTCAATTCGTTGAACAGCTTCTGTCAATCGCTGTGGTAATCTAGGAATGTCGAGTCTTCCAAACTGTATAATTTGCTTGAAGCGTCCAGAGATCAGTCTATTTAGTTCACGTCTTCTTATCAAAGTCCAGCCATTGTCTACATAGCGATTTACCAACTTCCACTCTTCAGCGTGAAAATCAGGAGCAACTTCTAAGAAGTTCACAAATCGAATTTTCATATCATAGGTCTTGATCTGAATAGGTAATTGTGCCCGTTCAGTAAGTCCTCCCATAGATTCTACGTCCCAGCTAAAAGAACTCTTACAGAGGTCCATGGCAAACTGATCTGCTTCATTAGCTAACTGCTTGTTGACAGATTTTGATTCAGCCTCTGCCTGACGCGCACGAAGTTGAGGATTTGCTATCTCTTCCACAATGAGTCTGGCAGTTGGATAAATTAGAACTTCTTTCTCATCGCGTATATTGGGTAACTCAATCTCTTCATAGGTGAGAGCGGAGTAGACACGTTTCTCTGCAGCTTCAATGAGGTAGAGATTTTCAGGAAGGTCTAGTAGGTCAGCGAGAGCTCCGAGGTCTCGAGCATATTTTTGAGATGTATGCCTTGCCTCTTGTGAAAATGGGTATTTCAGTTGCTGAACAAAGCTTGACAATTGGTGCCCTCCAATCTACGTGTTATCTGTTGAAAGTAGGTCGATAATCATCCAAATTACGATTATAGAATTTCTTACCGCACGAAGCACATTTGAACATCTGGATTCCTCTTCGCATTGCCCAGTTATCCAAAATCCTATGCACTTTAGTACTTTGACACTTTGGACATTGTAATCCACCCTCATCGTACGCCCATGGAGACTTTTTGCGATTGGTTGACTTGCGGTTGGATGACATGCGATTTTCAGAATCCTTCATTTCTATGTACCTATTTTCTTCTTATGTTCATCTACAAAGATGCGTATATCATTAACGGCTAGCTGTTTAATCTCATTTTCTTCCAAGAATAAAGTCAGCTCGTACTACAAGACTCATGAATTCATTAAGACATTGTCGTTGAATCTCGGGGTCACTATACAATTTCATCAGTTCGTCTTGTCGACCATCAGTAGATGGACTTGTGGCCTCGTTAACGACCTTGTAAGCCGCATTTGGTCGTTCAACCCATCGGCATAGTTCTTCATGTTCTTGGTTTAAGAAAAGGACAACGGGGGTTTTTCTCTTGCCATTGACTTTGAACTGTTGGTGATATTGTGCATTGGCAGCACTATCAAGAATACGCAAATCAATTTTAGGAGCAGCAGCTTCCATCCTAGCTAGGATAGGGATAATCCCTGCTGAATCACTACATCGATCTGTTCCGATTACAAGTATTCTGATATCGTTCTGAATGCTTCCAAGAGCGTCCATGTCGGTTTCATTGAGTAATAAGTCATTGTAACGAGCCTTCATCATTTCAACGTTCTCTCGTGCTTTCTTCAGGAAGTTCTTGTATGCAATTGCTGTATCCCACTCTGCATTCTCTGTCATGTTTTTCAACTCTTAATTTGTGGAAGAATTCTTTTGGGCGAACCCAACAAGAAAATGTTCACTGAGAACGAATAAAAAGCTTGTTTTGCGCACATGAGTAGTTTCGGTTATCTGTTTCGCTTTTATACTTCTAAAATCACTACTGAAAATGATTGAATTTCCCATTCTGGAAACATCATTGAAACAAAAATCGGAGCAATATCATTGAAGAGAGCAGGTGTTGCAGACCTCAAACTGCACCCAGGTAAAGCACCGCATTGGTTAGTGAAACGAATGATTCCCATGGCTAGTGCATTGTGTGAATTCATCGTTGACGAGTTCGGTACTGGAGAGCTTCTCCGAAGACTTGCAGATCCAGTCTGGTTTCAAGCCCTCTCAAATGTACTGGGTTATGATTGGGACAGCTCTGGTTCAACAACTGTGACCTGTGGAGTTTTGAAATCTGCTTTGGCTTTTGAAAAGCATAACATGGTCGGAATTGGTGGAAAAGGAATTGCATCAAAGAAGGTTCCTGAACAGCTTCGTGCTCTCGAAGATTACGGACTCGATGGAGCCGGGTTAGTTGACATTAGCAAGGCAGTTGCCAAGGTGGACAACGCGGGAGTTCAGGATGGGTACCAGTTATACCAACACCTCTTCTTTGTAGATGCAGAGGAGAATTGGACAGTAGTTCAACAGGGGATGGATTTCAAGAACAATGATGCACGAAGGTACCACTGGACCGCAGAAGAAACTACAAGCTTCATTGATGAACCGCATACTGGTCTGATTTCAGGGGAGGTAAAAGACAGTACTCTCGATATGACTTCCAAGTTATCTGATGAGTGTCGAAAGGTCAGCATGGACATTATCGAAGAGGACCCAGCACGGGTCAGAAGGTACTTTGAAGATGTGAAGGCGTATGGTGAAACAACTCTGATCCCATGGATGGAAAATGAGAAAGATACTGTACTACCATCATACAAAGTTTGTCCTACGAGGATGAATTGGAATGCAGTTCGTAGAGCCTATGAAACACAACCCGAGGACTATGAGGGATTGCTCTTGATGGATGGTATTGGTCCAGCAACTATTCGAGGTCTCTCACTCATCTCTGAAATGATATTTGGTACAGCACCATCTTGGTCAGATCCTGTTCGAATGTGTTTTGCGTTTGGAGGTAAAGATGGAGTTCCATTCCCAGTTCCCAGAAAGGAATATGACCAAGCAATCGAGTTTATGGAACAAGCCGTAAATGATGCCAAGATGGGAAGAAGAGAGAAAATTCTGGGGCTCAAACGGTTACGTAAGTTCGCTCCACCAATACTAAGAGAAAGACAGGTCGCTGCATAGCTAGACCAAAGAATTCAATTCCTCCTTTTTCAACAACAAGTTACCATGATTGAGATTATTCCCTACAATGATGACATAACTTGTATCAAGACTGCTACTGAACGTGACGGCAAAGCAATAATGTTCGTCTATGCATATCTTGTCAGAGATACTTTGTTTGATGCAGGATGTGGAAATGCTATCGATGAAATTCGAGAGTTTGCCAAAAATAATGAGATCAATCATATTTACGTATCTCACTCGCACGAAGACCATGTTGGTAGTCTACATGCCTTTGATGATGGTATTACGCAAATCTATGCAAATGAAATGACCCGAAAAGAGTTGATAGACCCTCAAAAAATCGGGGAATTCTTTGATTATGTCTGGGGGCAACCTAAACCTGTATCAGAAGTCACTATTATGTCAGATACGTTCTCAGTCGGAGACCTTTCCTTCGAGGTGGTGCCCTTACCTGGCCACGCAACAGATATGGTAGGCTTCTATGAACCGGAGAAACGTTGGTTCTTTTCCTCCGACGCAATCCCCTTACCATCAAAAAAGAGAATAGCTATGCCTGAAGAGAATATCCCCCTAGTGGTTGCAACAATGGAAAAAATTCGAGACATGGATATCAAAATCCTCTTCGACTCTCATAGAGGTCCTATTGATTCCCCACGAGAACATATTCAGACCCGCATTGATTACATCAACATGATCCAAAAAGAAGCACGTACTCTACATGAGACTGGAAAATCTATTGACGAGATCCAAGAGGCACTTGGTCTTGAGGGACCGTGGTATCTTGAAATGACAAAGGAACGGTTTGGTATAGACTTCTTTCTGAAGTCGCTTCTGTTCGATAAGGTAGAACAAGGTAGCTAGCGTTTTTTCTTCTTCTTCTTTCGTCGGTCTGAAAAAGTTCTGGTCGTCTTTTCTCTATCTCGTGCAGCCTTTGTTGCTTTTCGTATTCTATGACAGTTTATTCTTGCAGCACGCCCAAGGACACTGACTCGTTCAGCCTGTTTCTTTTCACCTATTTTCTTGAATAGTTTACGAGCCTTCTCCCAAGCTTCCTCTGCATTACAAAAGTCAGCCAATCGTGCGAATGCTGTGGCCTTTGCATCATAGGCCCCAGGGTCATTCTTCACAATAGCAGTGAGGTCGGTAAAGACCTTGCTAGCTTCCTCCCACTTCTCTTGTTCCATTAGTATAAGACCAAGATTTTGCATTGCTGTGGGGTATTTCTTTCTTCTAATTATTGCACGCCGGAGATGTTTTGTGGCATCACCTAATTTTCCATCTTTGTAAGAAACCATTCCCATTGTGTTTTCTACGCTAGCATCAGTCGGATCCAACTCTGAGGCTTTCTTCAACGACTTCAGTGCAGCCTTATGTTTACCTGCTCGAAGATTCACATCACCACGAATTAACCAGGCTTCAGGATTATCAGGGTCCAACTTTGTTGCGGTTTCTGCCGATTTTAAAGACTTATCGGATTGCTCATCAAAAGCGAGTGCAATGGCTCTTCTAATATAAGCAGGAACCAGGTCGTCCTTGAGATCCAATGATGTATCGTAACTAGAGATAGCACTTCTGAAGTCGCCAACCTCCAGTTGTAGGTCTCCTAGTCGGAGCCAGATGCCCCACTCTTCTTTGTTGAGTTCACTCATTTTCTTATAGATATCAATCTCATCCTCAGCCCTGCCTAATGCTCTGAGAGCCAGTGCCTTATCCCTCAGTGTGTCAAGTTCATCAGGCTTTAGTTCTAAGGCTCTATCGAAGGACTTGAGAGATTCACTTGCCTTCTCTGAGCCAAGTGTGAGTAGAACTCGCCCCCTGTTGGAATGGGCTGCAGCAAGTTCAGAATCAAGCCGAATCGCTTGGTCAAGAGCGCGAAATGCGTCACCAAATTCCTTTCTCTGTGCATGGAATACACCCTTCACATTCCATGCAGCGGCGTCCTGTGGATTTTCGCGTAAATATGCGTCTACGCTTTCTAAGGAATCATCAAAGTTCTCCATGACTATTCAAGTTCTTCTATGAGTTTCTCACTCAAATAAGTTGAGATGGCACCTACGAAGGATACAAGTGCATACGATTTTGCCATCTATTTACGATGAATATCAAAGGAATTGAAGCACTCATCTTTGATTTAGGGGGAACTCTATACCATCCAATCTCTGACATGTGTGGTCTTACAAGACAGTTCATGGTAGATTCTGGTGTTGACGAATCAGTGGGACTTTCTGATGACCATATCAAAGAAGCCCTCGTGGATGCAAACGATTGGCTTTGGACTCATATGGTTAAGAACAATGTTCACTTACACTGGAATCCAAGCAAGAACGAATGGATTGAATATGGTATTATCCTCCTGAAGGGGCTTGGAATCAAGAATGATGTTGATAATCTCGCTGAACGATATCAGGATAAATGGGACAAGTTCTTAGAAGGCGTTGAACCAAAACTCATCGAGGGGGTTCGAGATACACTTCAAAAACTGCTAAAGAGGGGTTTCAAGCTGGGAATTGCATCAAATAGATTCACTGATCCTACAAACACATTGAAGGCAGATTCAATTCATCAATTATTTGAGAGCATCGAGTACACTGCAGTGCCAGGATATGCCAAGCCTTCACCTTACATGCTTCTTCAAGTTGCTGAAGAACTCGGCGTGAATCCACGAAAGTGTGCTTACGTGGGAAATATTGTAGAATACGACTGCGTTGCTGCTACACGAGCTGAGATGCTTCCTGTTCTTCTGACGTGGATTGATCCTCAAGAAATCGATAAGATAACAACCGATGTCGTTGTGGTCGACCATATCGAAGAGCTTCTAGAAATTCTCACATGAATAGCTGGTTTCTCAGTTAGATATTTAATCTGTCATCCTAGAAAATTTGTACGAGCTCATATACTCGTATCAGCATGAATGAATATGAGAGGACTAGGTAAGTGGGAATACTCTGCGAAAACAGGGAAACGCTCACGACTGAAAGCCCAAAAGAAGAGTTCGAAGAAATCTTCTCAAGGGAAGTCTTTACTCTCCACAAAGGAATCTTCATCAGGTTCTGGAGAGTCCGCGGCTGTTCACTTCGTCCATTCGGACCTTGTTAGTTTTGGTGACAAATCTGAGAAGAGTGATAATGACCCCGTCGTGGTAAGAACTGTGGAAATGCTCTCTGTTGCTGGAAGTGATGCTTCAGTATTTAAACAGGAGAAGGAAGCCAGGTCTTCAGGAGGGATCCCATCCCGATGAACGTTGACAAAGCTCTTGCTAATTTTTGTAATTCAACAGAATTACGAAGAGGTGGTGACACTGGCAGGAGAAGGGTGGAACATAGAAGAATCATTAGTGGAGTGCCACTCACAATAGATATATGATTCAGGTCAGATCTTCATTAGAATACTAACAATTAGTTCCACAGGTGAACAAGATTGAAACTGAAATTCCTTACATTGACCTTTGTGCTGATTTTGATTTGCTCAGCAATCCCATTAACTGCAGAGGCCCAATCTAATAACGCTCTAGAGTGGGGAGTGTACGTTGACGAAGAGTTCACCTATGTGTTGCAAAGAGCTTATTTTGTGGACCCAAGCTATTCACAGATTCTAGCAGTGGATATGCCGTACGTTTCATCTATGACTGTTGGAGAAAAAGCCACACTAAGAGTTACGGGACTTGACGAAATTCCAAGCCTAATATATGAATCTTCACAGATGCCAAAATCATCATGTGAGCTTGAGAGAGCAAATGATTCAGTACCAATCATGGCAGGATTATCTAATTTTATAATCCCGATTGGTGATTGGGATTTTATCAATGAGATTTCCAACATCACGGGGCTTGAGGGAGTCACCCTCATTGATACAGCGGATGAATGGGGAACTACAGGCGTGACTGTATACCAAGCGGGTGGTAGTGTTATCACCATAACTGTTGAGATACGTTATGATAAAGAAAATGGCACACTGAATTATATGAGACAAAGATATTCTACTCTCGGTAACGACCTGATAGATATCATTCTGGTTAATTGGCATCCTGGAATGCCAACAATCGTTGAAGAAGGACTTCAGATGAGTACTCTTCTTATCATTTTAATTGCAGTTGTGGTTGGTCTCATCGTTGCCATAATAGTATACCAAGGTTACAGAGCTAAGAAACCAGTGGTTCAGAAGCTAGGAGAAAAGAAACGTGAAAAAACCAGAAAATGATATCCCCAGAGTTGAGTGTAAGGGGGAGGATACGGTTCTGAAAATATCTGTAGGCGATGAGTTCTATTATCAATTTCACCGACATGAGTCAGTTGGTGAAGATGCTGAATTCAATATTGAGGATGATTCAATCATCACCCACACAGGTGCGGAGGCGGAGTACCTGCATCCAGAACATATGAAGAAACCAGGTTGGACTGGTGGGGATGCAGAGCGAGGGAAATGGTTCTTCAAAGCACTGAAGGCTGGCGGAACAACAATCAAGATCAATATACTGTTTCGATTTGAAGTGGAGAGTACATGTACGATTACTATTGTTGTGAAACCATAGCTACTTCGTAGCCCAGACAAATGAATATTCTGCAGAGTACAACAACACCTCACTCTGCTGAAAGGCGTTCCTCAAATCTTCAAAACCCTTTTCGTAGTCTTCCTTGCTTATTTTATGGAGCATTGAAAATCCACACTTTGTCACCGTTTCAAGATATTCCAAACCAAGTCGGACCGGACTGTATGTATACTCCTTCGGATTCACAGCACTGAATCCAGCTTTGAGAAGTAGGTCTTCAATTACATCAATATCGGGGTAGCGTTCCTTGTCCACTGCAGCAGATGCGGGAAAGAATCGTGAAGTCATTCGTCGGTCTATCTGTTCATGGGATTGTGTTACAATGCAGAGCGATCCTGAACTTTTCAAGATTCTACAAATATCATGAAAGGTTGCAGGGATATCAGGAAGATGATGAAGCACTTCTGTCATGAAGCCAAAATCAACAGATTCGTCTGAAAATGGGATGCAGTCGGCAGGAGCTTGCACAAAAGGAATCTGGCTTTGTTTTTCATACGCTTTCTGAAGCATTCCATTTGATATGTCAAAGCCAATTACACGAGCTTGTACTAAAGAAGCCAAGAGGAGTGTGTTGTTTCCCGTACCACACCCTACGTCTATGACTAGTGATTTCCCCGACAATGATACTCCATCAAGAATTTGGTGTACCATCTCTGGATTCCCCGCTCTTACTTTATCGTACACCTTTGAGACCTTATCATAGTCGATGGTTTTCCTGAACATATCCAGTCAATGAAAGAAAGGGGATAACCATGTAAAAATGTTGAGCAAGAGAGTCATGAGATAACAATCTAAGATACGTATTGGATAATTCATTTTGAAATCATATTCTAATCATGAACATCATACGAATTATCTATAAGCAAGCCACTGCCCTGCGACCTACAGGCATGACTCAACATGCAAGAGGTAATTTACTATGCACTTTGAAGAGTCGGATGAAGAAAAAATGTTCAGGGAAATGGTTCGTGAGTTCGCTCAGAAACACGTTGCTCCTGAATGGCAGAAATATGATGGTGAGACCCACGAGATCCCTCGAGACCTCATCAAAAAGATGGCTGACCAAATGCTATGGGCACCCACTGTATCGGAAGAGTATGGCGGAGCTAACCTATCCTGGGTGATGTCATGTATAGCCGCTGAGGAACTTGCTAAAGCAGACCTCTCCATTGCATTACCAGTCATGTATCTAGTTGAAGCCTCATGGGCTTTTATCTTTGACAAATACGGTACAGATGAGGCAAAGGCAGAATTCCTCCCAAAGGTAACAAAGGGAGAGTTGTTCTTCGGTATTGCAACCACTGAACCAACTGGTGGTTCTGACCTTGTCAACTCAACCAAGACCACAATCAAGCCAAAGGGTGACGGCTATGTCATCAACGGTGAGAAGGTCTACATCTCAGGAGTTGCAGAGTCTGAAAAATACGGTGGAGTTTACTGGTTCCTTGGCAAATCGGACCTGAAGGGAGACCACAAGGCCTTCGATGCAGTCATTCTCCCCATGAACACTGGTGACGGTCTGCACCCCGGAATCACAACCACGCTCTTCGAAGATATGGGGAGAATGGGAGTTTCCTGTGGTGGTTTCAATATCGAAAATGTCGAGATTCCAAAGCACTACTTGATCGGTGAGCATGGTAAGGGCTTCTACTATGCTATGGCCGGTTTTAGTGCTGCCAGAGTTCTTATTGCAGCCACCTGTCTAGGAGCTGCTCAGGGAGCTTTTGACATCGGTGTCGACTACGTCAAGCAGCGCAAGCAGTTCGGTCGACCGCTCGCAGCCTTTGAGGGTATTCAGTTCGAGGTAGTTGACTCATGGATGGCACTCCAAGCTGATCGACACTTGACATATCATGCTGCATGGATGATGGATGAGTTCTATAAAGGAAATTCAAACTATACCCAGCTTGATATAGCTAGATACACCGCTGCTGCTAAGTATAAGGCACCTCACGACGCTCTTGATATCATAACCAGAGCAATGACACATCATGGAGCCTTCGGTTACTCCAAGGAGTGTCCTCTCGAGGCATCTTACAGGGGTGTGCGTTCCTACACGGTAGGAGCTGAAGGTGGTAGTCATATTCAAAAATTGGTTATGGCACGGGAAATTTTTGGACCAGAATACTTACCGTATAGGCAGAAGCAACAGATGGATGATTAATTCAATCTATGAGAGGGAACTCATCCCTCTCTATTCACTTTTTACTTACGAAAAATTCCAGAGATTTTTATTTTTCCTTTAGAAAGAGTTTCTCCACAACTGATTTATGGATAGCAGTATGAAACTTGTCAAAGAAAGCTTCATTTGCTTCCCACACTGTCATGCCCTTTCCTTTCATATCTATTATGAATTTGATTTCATCTTGATTTAGGGGATATTCTCTAACTCTCCTGAAACCATTAATTCTGTTTACAATCCGTTTAGAGGCTTCTAGACGCGTTGATGCAAACCTGAATGATGGTATCTGAGCTGCTTTTTTAGCTTCAGCCATTCCTGCAGTAACGACATCACAATCTGTACGTCTTGTTTTCAAACCAAAAGATTGAAGCAGCTTCTCAATGAAATCCTTATTGCATTTTGAAGAAATGCATATGTAATTCCCCTGTACTGAAGCAGATCCATCTCCATCACCTAAACCCTGTAGTACCGCTCTTCGTAAATCATGCGGCGCTTGCATTATCCAATCAGCAAATACAGTCTGATTATTTTTCGGAATACTATCTGAATATCCAAGACAGGAACGATGCATCCAATGAAGCAATGGACTATTTTCACTAGCCCAATTGAGCTTTTCATTCTGGTTAATCTGTTTCACGCGTGTCCCGATTCTAATAGTCGTTGCTTTTGCAACAGTGTTTTCTGTCCTATGTGCATAGATCCCACATGCTCCTAAGGCTTGACATAGTCCATCTCCAAAGTTCCTACTCCAAGGATAGGTTCGTGAAAGTCGAATACCTACTGATCTCGCAAGGGTGGTTGAATTGAAGCTACTTCCATCGGATATGTAAACACCAAGTAGATACATGAACTCCTCTTCAATTGAACGACGACCAAGCCTTGTCTGTAGTTCCTCTAAGTACTTATTCTCAAGTGGTTTAAGCTGCCTTAGTACTCGCACAACATCCACATAGCTCTGGACTCTCTCAGGAACCTGAATGAAATTCTCAGGATATCTTCCAGCACGAACTCTCAAGGGAATCCATTTGTGACCAGGTATTGGTTGTTCCTGTGGAATAGTACTTGCTATTCTAATCTTTCGAGGTTGATTCCCCTCTAGCCAGCCAAGACCCGTGGATGGAGCCACACCTACCTTTTGTGCGATGTATTTGAAAGAACCTCCCAATTGGTACTGCTCAAAGAATTTGAAATAATTCTGAGCTACTAGTTCTTCACGTGTTTGAAAACTGGCGCTCTGTTCTTGATATCGGAGATAATAGTTACTCATGCGTCGGTCGTATTCAACCTTTGTAGTCACTCCATTGTTCTTATCGTTGATTGTCTTCATCTTCTCCAAAGCATCGGAACGTGATATGGATTGATCAATGTGAAGATATAGCCTAGGAGTAATTCCATCCCGAATCCTAACCCCAAGTGTTCCAGGTTGAACATTGAATTCTCTAGCAAGACCTGTGAGCTCCCCAGGTTCAAGAGAGGTCCTTCCTTGAAGACGATTCATAATACAGATATGCACACATGCTTCATAGAGCATTTTATCAAATCCGGGCATATCCACCATCCCCTGATACTCTGTAGTTATGATATTCCTAAGTTGCTTTTCAGCCACGACTGGGACTCCTTTGATCTCACCGGGGTTGATATTAATTCTACTCTTAGGAAGAATATCAGCAACAAACTCAAGAGGCTTCTCTTTCAATGAGGAAAATGCCCTGGATATGGATGCATCAGGCGTTTCTAATACTTTCTTGATATATGAAGGAAAGACTCCCTTTGTCCATTGTATTCCGGTTCCCTCACTAACTCCTACTCTTCGAGTGATGTCACTCATCAAACCGCCCTCCGGTAATTCTTCGAGAAATCTGAAGTATTTTTGAACCATTCCATTATTCTGATCATATGTACTCAACTTTTGAAGTTCTTCCAGAATACTCTTTTCCTTGAGCTTGGTTATGACATCTGAGTGACTCTTGAGATTTCCAAGCTTAGGTTGCAATCGGTCACCGATGGACTTTGCTTCTGATTTTGTGATAGCTTTTTCAGCAAGCCGATAAAATTGGGGTTTCCCTTCTTTGTATACATATCCACGAGTGTTTCGCAATGGTAGTTGTGTTTGATCAGATAATGAACGGATTTCTTTTAGTGTAAGATTAGTCCTGACCCCAACCAATTTCCTAAGCTGAATATGAGCAACAGCATCACCGATTATCTTGTCAAAGTATGGAAGATGCTTCATCCCGGGTAGTTCATCATTTACTATCTTCTTTAACGCACTCTCTGAATGAATCTTCACACCGCGTATTTCTGGTGTATATAGTTTCACCTCGTAGGACTTTCCAACCTTTATGTCTTTGACGAGTATCTCAGTTGTTCTTTTCTTTTCTGTGGACGATTTCAATTCTTGTTTCTGTTTAAACTTCTTACCGATTGCATCAGATAATGACTCAGTTGGAGTCTTTAAGGATTCGACTTTCTTTGCTTGAACCTCAGGGGGTTTCATCTTGAGTTTTGGACCTAGTCGTTCTCTGTGCTCTTTATTTTGTGGTGTCTTCAATTGAGGTGTTTTCTTTTCTCTTGCAGTTGGTCTAGGTTCCCTCTTCGACAGGGATTTGGGTTCTGGTGACTTCCACTCTTTGGGTGAGTGAGTGAACTTACGAGGATTGCTGATTTTTGGTGTCTTTTGACTATCTTTCAGCTGCTCAGCCTTCTCTTTGAGCTTGTCACCAATTGCCTTGGACAGACCTTCAGTTGGTGCTCTAGGAAATCTGACTTTCTTTCTTCTTGCCTCAGAAGGTTTGGTCTTTATCTTTGGATCAAGTTGCTTTCTAGGTTCGTTCTTTGATGAGAACTTTGGTTTAGGGGACCTGCTCTCTATGGGAGATTGCTTAGATTTCCGTGGTTCACTAGTTTTTGGCGTCTTTGATTTATTCTGCTTGTCTTTCTGAGTATCAGCTTTTTCCTTGAGCTTGTTTCCAATTGCCTCAGATAGACTCTCAGTAGCTGCTTTGGGAGAGAACTTCCTACTCCCTCGTTTCTTGACCACCTTCTCGTTGTCTTTCAACTTCGGAAGATTCTTTCGAACCCATTTCTCGACCTCCTTTCGGTCCAGCTTCTCGTTAGGTTGCCCCCAGTTATCCACATTGCCAAGTTCTCGCTGCTTGTCACGATAATCCTTCATGATATCATCAACAAGATCATCCACGGAGCGAGGTTCCTTTGGTTTTGGATTCTGCTTCTTCTTACGACGCTCACTGGGAACAAATTCAGGAGGCACTTCAACCCCTCCTTCGACGATGCTCGGGGTCTTTCAATTTGTCTGCAACGAGTTGAGAGATGAGGTCCATATCGGGTTGTATGAAGGGAGGACTATAATCGACCATGGCGGTCTCTAAGAGCATGACCGCAAGCTCAGTTGGAGGTTTGGGAAGATGATGGAGATGCACAGCGTAATGAGCAATGATATCTTCGAGCTTCCGACCAAGGGGATCCTGCTCATCATCTGCGATGGACTCTAGATAGATGTCCCTGAAAGTGGTGGTCTGGACTATGTCCTCTACCTGTACTGCAAGATGCATAATCTCCTCCTGCGAGTTCTCATGTAGGATGGGTCGTGAGTTCAGGTCAGGAATCTCTGGGGTTTTCGCAAATCCGGGGTGTGCAGCATAGAAGGAACGCATCCGCTCACGAACATGGGCATCAGTCCAACTCTTGAGCATAGCTGGATGATCATCAGGATCATAATAGACCTGTACGTCAAAGGGAGCACTGTCTGAGGCGCCACGGACAATGGCTTCTCCATCCTTCAGGTAGGCAATATGCTCTGCCTGTTCCCTATTGCACCCAGTTTCCCGAGCCATGAGTTCTAGGTCTTCTGGACTGGTGAGCTTGTGAATGAAGATGTTGTGACAGTTCTTGATAGCATCTCGAGCCAGACGGGTTGGTATCTGCTCAGCAAGAATAACACCAAGTCCAAGACTCCGTGCCTCGGAGATCAGGTTCACTAACTGGTCGATAGCATGACGCTTGGAAACCGTCCCCTCACTCATGTCAAGGGTCTTTGGAAGTTCCTCCACCACACGGTGAGCCTCATCGATGACTAGTAGATTCCTGAGAGTTGATGAGGGACCAAGGGTCCGAATATGCTCGTAGACTCGAACAAGAAGCAAGCTCAGAACAAAGGAAACGAACTCAGGGTCTCCAAGATGGTCCAGTTCAACGATAGAGGGAACTGAGAGGAACTCATCCATTGGGAGATTCTCAATAGTATTGAAGATGGCTGCTCGTGATGAATCACAGAGATCCTCAGCTCTAGCAAGGAGCGCTCCTCTGAAGTCCTGAGATAACTCGCTCCCATAACTGAGATGTGATTCGCAGTATCGCTCGACTTCATCACGGAACATTTCAAGGGTTATTGGTTTCCCTCGAACTTCATTCAGTGGGTCCCATCCGTTGTTCACGTAGGTCTGGTTGAGCACTCTTCGAACATGGTTGGAGAGAATACCGTAGACTGGCCACCCTGCCACGAAACAGGTATAGAGGAGATTGATGTGGAGTTGAATGGACACGCCTTCATCAACATGAAAGGGATTGGTTCGGAAAGGTGTGACTGTTTCTTTACCAAGTGTGAAGACGCGAAGTTCGGGGATTGCCCCCATCAAGATTCTTGCGTCTGTCTTGGCTGGTTCTAGCATAAGACTTGGGACACCATTTCTCCATGCATCGATTACCAATCGGTTCTTTGTGGTGCTCTTTCCCGTACCGGTCTTACCAACAATCAGACAATGCTTCCTAAGGTCTTGGAGGGAGAGATACTTGATACGACTTTTATCAATAGAAGAAAATCGATAGAGTGAACCTAAAGCAATCTCATTCTGTTTGAAGATGCCTACTTGCTCTCTCTGTAGGGGTTGCTTGGATGTCCCAACAGATGAGAATGCAGCCTGTGTAGAGGCTTCAACTCCGATCTCGATATGGGGTAGTTCGAAGAGAGGGATAGCCTCAGTTGCAGTCATCTCTGTAGTAATTCGTTTACGTTTCAGGTCTATCGTTCTTTGAGCTACCTTACCTGCGAGAGAGCCAGAAACATACCTTGTCTTCAGACGAGTCTTCTTCTTTGTTGATGATATCGACCCGATCAGTGCGGTTACAGCAGCTTTGAGGTGTGCTTCGGAATCTTGATGGCCCCAGAAGGCAAGTGTTACTTGGCACTTGAAGACTCGGTCAGTGGACAATCGTTCATAGTGCTTCTTCAAATCTTCAGAGTCTAATAGACTGTCAACATCAATCTTAGGTCGAGTTTCTTTCCCGAGCCAACCTTGTTCGGTCTGTTGTCTTTGGGATTTCTCTAAGGCAGACTTCAGTTTGTGCTTTGCCGCGAATCTGTTTATTCTACCAGGTTTAGCAGGGAGAGCAAGTACTTGATAGAAGGCTTGACCACTAAACTTTGTCATGATCTCCGTCAAAGTGTCGAGGGATCTCTCAGTATTCTGTGGAACACCTCTTATTATACAGACATGGACATTGTCTTCCACCTCAATTTGTAGTGTGTTTTCAGAAGGTTGAATATCAAAATCTTGGAAATGTGCACGGTATATGGTTTCAAACATCTGTGGTGACGATTTCTGAATGGGTAACAAGTAGAGAATCCGAGCAGTGCCGCGGTCTGTTTCAATCCTGAAACCGGTCTTTATGTTTGCATGTAGGAGAGTATTCATAAATCGACCAAAGACGTGATTGACCTTCTTAGAGTCCCATGCTTGTCTTTGGTCCTGCTTATTGACGAGGTCACTCTCAATGTAGGACCTTGGAATGTTTACAACTTCAAAGGTATGTTGTGTTTGTATGTTATCACGAGGCACAGTTCTCTCCTAGTTCTCTATCCAGAGCAAATGCTAATTAAGCCCACATGATTTGTCACTATTGACTTGGATAATTACCATCATAGAGATAATCTAGTTAAGAAATAGGTTTTAGATTGCATGGTTATTATGGGATATTCTACTCATATTCGTCAATTCTAGATTGAAATGCGTTTTCAGTTTCGGATTCAATATCTCTTGCAGATGGATAATGTTGTGTATAATTACCACGGAAGGCGTCAGACAGAATCCTACGTTCGAGATTCTCTAGCTTTTCGACTGTATCATCAACAAATGGTGAGATGGTTTCAATTAGACGAAGCTGTGGTTCTATTGTCTTGACTATTTTTCTCTGTTCTTCTAAAGGAGGGATAGCAAGTCCCATTTTTCTGAGGTTTCGATAAGCAATACCCTTTACAGTAGTACCAGTTGACTGTCTGAATAATCTGCTGCGAAATTGGTTTGACATAATTTGATAGAATAGAAATTTCGAATCAAGTAAATCTTTTGATGGTTTTAAAACCACTACTCTTTGTGCTAAAGAAAATATCTTATCGGGTACAAATGCAACTTCTCCTAAAGGGGCTTCAGTTGTAAAAAGAATGTCATTAGACTCAGGTAATCCTCGCACCATATATGTATCATAGGTTTCTTTTGTTACATACCTGATGTTATCCCACTGGACTTCTCCATTTCGGATATTAGCTGAGCGTAGATGTGGAATACCTTTACTAGAATAAGGGGGTGTTCTTCCGCGATAATCAATAACGAAAACAACCTCTTCAAACCTAGCCCAAGTCCAATTTGTGGGTATTGAGGGCAAATCATCTTCACGTAAAGGACTCAGTTTGCTATGAACCTTCTTTCCACTATCTTTCCGATTCTTGATGATTTGAGTATGTGACCTCTGCAAAGTTTCTGTTGAAATTACTCCTTGACCTGATTGTTCAATATCGCCCAATCCAAGCTCTCCTCGAAAAGCCTTCGAGAGTATGGCCATCCGAAGCCTCCTGGTCAGGTTAGGGATGCGAGAGAGTTCTTGTTTTGCAAGTCTTGTTTTCACTCTTACAGATTCAAGGAGATTCACGATTTGCTTTTGTTTAACAAGGGGTGCAACGGGAATTTGAAGATTCGATAAAATACTGGCATTCACATTTGGTTGACCAATTCCACGTTTCTCTTGTTGAATTTGATTCCAATAACCACTAGATTGAAAATAAAAATAGAGATATTCGGGAATAATTTCCGGTTTGGGAGTTATTCTGATTAGATAGGAAGCGAATACAGAATCAGGAAACCTACCTCTAATCAGGTAACTCTTTCCTACAGTTGCACCAGTACGAGCAAAAAGCAAATCTCCATCCTCTAGAAGGAACTTGGGTATCTTATTCAACTCAATTGAACAAAAAGGTACGGACTCCCAACATACATTTCCATCTTGAATATCTGTAATTCTAAGCATTTTTGGTCCTATTTGTTCTTTTGATGCCTTGGCTGTGTAACCATATTGAATATTCTCTGTTAGTTGGCTCAATGGAATAATTTCCCAATCAGTGGTTGAAATAGATTCCAATAATCAGGCACCTCGAATATATAGGGACAATCAATCATCCTCCTTTTTTACGGAGTTATTCAACAGTCCTTGTAATTCTCCAACTGTATCCATTGCTGTTTGAAGGCTCGTTTCAATCTCCACGAGAAGTTCCTCAGGTTCTGGTAAATCCTCACTATCTTCAAGTGATTCATCCCGCAACCATGTAATGTCGAGATTGAACTCTAGTTCTTCAATTTGATTTCTTGTAAACTTCTTGAAGCGTTCTATCTCACTTCTTTTACCATCACCAACAGGACTAGACCCATAACATTTCTCAAACTCTTCAAAGATATCAGAAATAATTGGATTTGATTTTGTAATCCTCTTCGTATTTGTTCTCAAATCGTAAATCCATACTTCCTTAGTTGAAGAACCCTTTGTGAAAAAGATTACATTTGCTTTTACACCTGTAGAGTAGGGTGTGAAAGTCCCAACTGGAAGTTTTAGAATTGTGTGAAGACTACAATCTTCTAGAAGTATCTTCCGAATTTCTTGACCCGCTCCAGACTCGAACAACACATTATCTGGAACAACCATAGCGGCTCTTCCACCAGGTTTCAGAATGGTCATTGCATGCTGTACGAAATTGAGTTGTTTGTTCGATGTCTGGATGGCAAAATCTGCACGTTCAACTCGACCACCACCAGCTCTACCAAAGGGCGGATTAGTAAGAATGCAATCATAGCGTTTTCCTGTATGAGGTCCTTCAGCTAGAGAATCTCCATACTCAATCTCAGCCTCAATCTCATGAAGATAGAGGTTCATGAAAGCGAGACGTCTCGTATCAGGGACAATCTCCTGCCCTGAAAATGTGCTATTCTGAAGACGCTTGATTTCTTCTCGCTTCAGATCAGCCCCCATGTTCGTTGCTTTCAACATCCACTCGTATGCACCAATAAGGAACCCACCAGTTCCGCAAGCTGGGTCGTGAATAGAGTAAGAAGAAGATTGTCGAATGTCTGGTTTCATGCAGCGGATGATTGACCGAATGACTTCACGAGGTGTGAAGTATTGTCCTGCACCCTTCTGTTCCTCAGCATATTTCTGAAGAAGCCCCTCATATGCAGAACCCTTGATATCCACGTCAACATCAGACCATTGAATCTCATCTATCATTGTCATTAGTTTCTTCAGATTTACTGGCTGTCTAAATCTGCTCAGTGATCCAGCGAATATCTTTCTCAGGAGACCCTCTTCACCAGCGAGCTTGGTCAAGATATTGATATAGTGATTTGTCAGATCAGTACCTGAGAGTTTCTTCAACGAGGTCCAATCAAACCCTTTTGGAATCTCTAGACCTCGCTCGTCGGCTAATTTGAGAAACAACAGGTACGTCAACTGCTCAATGTAATCACCATACCCAATCCCATCATCCCTAAGAATTCTACAGAATCCCCAGAGTTTGTCAATTACGCCGTACTCGTCCATGCAATCATTACCTCATTGATTTGGAGAAGGACATCTTCCAGTTTCCCATCAAATGCTCTATCAGCCAGGTTCCAGCTACCTGTTCGTGAGAGTGGAGGATATCTAAAGTCTTCCCGTGAGATGAACAGTCGAGTTGGTAGATATTGACGAATTGTATCCAGCCATTTCTCCTGCTCCTCAGTCAGTTTATCTCCAAGCTGTTCTCGAATAGTTTTGATAGCTTGATATGCCCGCTCATCTGGAGTACTATCATCCTCTAAGACAGCCTCACGGAAGAGTGAGATGATGTCAGCCAGTTCCTTCACATAGGGTTGCCTAAGCCGCCGAGCTTGAGAGAGACTTTTTGCAGTGAACCGCTCAGGTTGAGATTCAAGCACCTTTCGTAGCTCACTGAGATGGGCTGTATTGAACTCCTTTGGTCGATTAAGAAGAATCTCGATGGCCGTTACTTGGTCTGGATTATTAGTAACATAATCATCGAAGAGTTTCAGATACTCATCAGGTTTTAGCGTTCGACCGTCAGTAGTCTTGAAGAGGTACTCGGAGGTTACAGTATCAATAGCCTCTGGAGCCTCGATGAATATCTTAGGGTTCCGTTCGTACTCCTCAATCGCTTCTTGAAATTGTGAGTCAGACAAGATCCTCGCGGTTTCAACAAAGTCTGTCAGGAGTTTATCCGGTAACTCGGATGAGTACTTACCAACATCACCCTCGGGTATCCATGGCTTCAGAATTTCTCTGCCTTCCAAAGTGATATTCTTGGCAACTCTGAGAAGGCGCTTCTGAAGTAATCTGATATTATACTCCCTGTCTTTGTTATTCAGAACATCCTGGACAATCTGTCCAAAAGTACGTGAGGGTTTTGAAGGAGGATTCTCAGTGAAAGCGCTTGCATTCATGTAGTCGATGAGTCCCACAGCATCATAGACCGTGAAATGATCCTTTAGAGGGAGAAGGTCATTACACAATCTTGTACCTCTTCCCATCATCTGCTCAAAGAGAATTCGAGACTTAACAGGTCGCACAAAGAGAATGTTCTCCAGGGCAGGAATATCAACCCCTGTCGAGAGCATATCCACAGACACGACAATCCCTGGCTTTGGACGGTTGCGGAACATTCTGATGAGCTGGAGTGGTTTGTCAACACTGGGACTTCCTGTGATTTTCTCGACAAAGGCATCACCCCTGTCAAACTTCTCTCGTAAGAGAGAGATCAATTGGTCGCAGTGAGACCTATGCTCAATATCATTTACTGCGAATACCAATGTCTTTGGAAAACGACCAAGTTGCTTCTCTTGCTCCAATGCGTACTTGGCGAACTCTTCGACAATTTTCTTATTTGAATCCGGAGCAGTTACATCCCGTTCGACTTGCGTTACTTTAAAATTGCGCTCATCCTCAAGTTGATCATAGGTCCTTACACCTGTATCAGAATCTATGAGAGTTACACCTTCATCTTTCTTTAGGAAAACCCCATTCATACGAATGTCTGATGAAATTCTAACCGCATCGTAATCAACAAGATATTGGTCACTCACTGCTTTTTCGTAAGTATATCGATACACAACATCCCTGAAGTGAGCAAGTGAGTGCAACGCAGGAGTAGCAGTCAATCCAATCTGAACAGCATCAAAGTGCTCAAGCACCTCTCGCCACTTACCTGTTTCAGCAGTAGTATATCCACGATGACATTCATCTGCGATGATGAGGTCGGATGCATGGATTGGGATGTCAATCTGGTCAGCATCTTCCTCTTTCTCAACATCTCCAGTCTTGGATTCATCTTGTGGTAGACCGAATAGATTGATCCTCATCCGTTGAATTGTGCAGACATAAGCAAAGGTATGATTTGGATCAGGTTCGGCGAGGTATTTTTTAGGAAGTACTGAGATATCGAACTTTGTTTCATCAATTTCCCCCCGCTTGAATTTCTGACTGTATACCTCGTAGATCTTGTCGAATTTCAATCCAGGTTCTGGTTCAAAAACAGACATGGAACTAGCAGCCTGTGCCGCAAGAGCTCGTCGATCCACAAGGAAGAGAATCCTCTTAGCATAGCCGGACTTCATCAAACGATACAGAAGAGAAATTGCAGTGAAGGTCTTTCCAGTACCAGTGGCCATTGCCACCATCATCTTTCGTTTTCCCTTGCAGAGTTCTTTCTCGATGGCTTCAACAGCGTCACTCTGGTAGTATCTAAGTCGTTCTTTTCCAACTTTTGGATTATCTTCTAGCCAGGTACAGGCTTCTGCATCTCCTCTTGTGAGCATCTCCAATAGTGCCTGGGGAGTATGGAATTGCTTTACTTTCCGAGACCGACTGTTTGGGTTTCGTAAGTCTTGAAACCAGATGACTTCACCATTCGTAGAATAGATGAATGGAACTCGATATTCGACGAACTCCCACCAAGTTGTAGGGAGTCCTCGGGCATATCTTTGAGCTTGCTTCAGTACGTTCTGAGGACCAACAGAGAGACGCTTTGCCTCCACTAGTGCCAAGGGTTTACTATCATGAAATAGGGCATAATCTACCGGACCTTTTCCAGTCCAGTATTCGATTACTGTTTCATCAATGTAGACTATGTTCTCATCATAGTCTGTGATTCTTCCCCAACCTGCATGCTCTAGTTTTTTATCTATTAGTCGTTTCCTAGTTTCGTACTCACTTATGCCTCGCGATTTTCTCAACAAGTAAATCCCCAGCTTGCTATGGTAGAGGTCCCACCGAATCTAGGAGTATGCTAAGGAAATGAGTATTTGACTCTTGTTCCAATTGTTGTTGTTGATAGATAAGTCATACAGTATTCAATTACCTTGAATACCAGCGATGAGTTTTTGAGTATACTAGAGAATCCAGTTATAGGGGATAATAGATGGTTACAACTTCCCTTAGAAAGCATTATGCATATTGGCTTGCCCTTAGTGAGTTTAAGGGTTTTAACCATGAAATAGCGATAGATCTATTGAATCGCTATGGCAGTCTAGAGAAGGCTGTGAAAGCTCCAGCCAATGAACTCGCAGAACTATTCACACCACTATCGAAACTAAATGTAGTAAAAGAGATTCTGCACGATTTAGCTTATTTTGAAGAAATGATTTTAGAAATGATTTCTGATGGTATTTCGATAGTAACACTCATTGGCGAGGGATATCCTAAAATTCTATCGAAAATTCCAAATCCCCCACTAACTCTTTTTGTAAGAGGAAATCTCCCCAATTTCGATAAGAAACAATCTGTTGCTATCGTTGGGACTCGAAACCCTTCAGAATATGCAAAAGATCTGACATACAAAATCGCAAAGAAACTAGCCAGTATGGGTATCATTATCGTTTCAGGACTTGCGTTTGGTATTGATTCACAAGCACATCTGGGGGCATTAGATGCTAATGGAATGACCATCGCAGTTCTTCCAAGTTATGTGGGAAATGTAGTTCCTAAGACAAACATTGAGATAGCAAACAGAATTCTTGATTCTGGAGGAGCGCTAGTATCGGAATACTTACCTGATGTTGAACAAACACGGGATAAATATGTTAGAAGAAATCGAATTATAGCCGCACTTTCTGAATCAAGTATAATAGCTGAAGGTACTATAAAAAGTGGAACCAGACATCAAGCTCGATATGCTCAAGAAATTGGTCGACCATTATTTGTACTTGAACCAATTGACAAAACACTTCCAACTTCACAGCTTCCTATTCTTCTGAAAAAAGAAGGTGCGAAATTTGTAAAGGATGAGGTTAGTGCTCTTAAAGCAATAACAAGTCTTAGAAGAATAAAAACCATACAAACAAAATTGGAGGGGATATAGCTAGTTGAGTTATATTTACAGTGAATCCGTACACCTGTCGAGCTCAAAGGACCCTGTAACCATTGGTCGTAAAGGTAATCAAATCTATGTTTCGAGTCCTTGGAATCGTGAATATGAGATTATCACAGGTATGTGTGAAAAATGCCAACATCCGTATCAAATAGGTAAGTCTTGTTCAACATGCATAATTTGGGACAATATTGAGTATGTTAGAGTAGTGGGAGCGTATATTCCTAAAAAACGACAAACTGCTGGTCAAAACATCTCTCTAACAGATGACCTATGGAATGCAAAAGGAGATCCGATGCTAGCGGAACTCTTAGGATGTGTTCTAGGTGTATTTGTACGACATCAGTACCCTAAACTTTTGACCTCACAAATCGTCACTGCGGTTCCTGCCAAAACTCCACCTAGCCATGCTGATTATATGGCAGAAGCATTTTGTAGAGTTACAGGCAATAAGGATTTGAGAAATGATTTGTTAGTTAGAGAGGGAGATACAAAACTCTGGCGACTTGGATGGGAAGATCGCTGGAAAACTGCAAACGAAGAATTTCAAGTAAGTAATCAATTAGCCATCAATGGAGAGAGTGTGTTAATAATTGACGATATTCTCACCAATGGTGCAACTTTGGAGAGATGTGCAAGTCTTTTGAAGAAAAGTGGTGCATCCAAGGTATTCGGAGCTGTATTAGGACGTACAATATAACTGGGAACATCTCATGGAATAATCATGAATGTTTTCCTACTACCTGTGATATCTGACTCTCATCACTGAGGAAGTAGAAGAACCATCAATACATATTCACACTTCATACAGGATTATTAAATTTGAGCTTAATCAAAGATATAACAATAACGAATCTACTTCAACAGATGATGAAGACACAAAATAAATCGTCATGGCACGAGAAATTTTCGGCCGAGAATACCTCCCTTACCGCCAAGAGAAACAGATGTAAAATTATAATCATTGAAAGAGGGGACTCATGCGCCCCTTTTCTATTTCTTTTTATTTTTGAATCCAAAGATGATTTCAATTTACTGTTTTACGTTTTGTTATTATTTCAAGGCGTCCCATTTCCTTATTTTCTCACTTAATCTATCAGCGATGAAAGGAGATAGTCTGATTCTTTCTTGATCCTTGTCATATTCCACTAGCGATGAATTTACTAATTTTTTAGCATATTTTGAGGGTTGGCTTAGCCAACCCTGTTCCTTTTCTAGAGCCTGAATGACTTGTCTCAGAAGTATTGTTTCCTTGGGTATTTCGGATGAAAGTTTAAATTCAGTGCAAAAAGATTCATAGGATTCGACTAATGATTCAATATCTTTCGGTAATAGGTTCATATCATCATTTATAACTCTCTCAATCAATTTCCATACGATTTCGGAAGGTTTCAGGAGATTATAATCTTCTTCTAGATATTCAAGTCCAGATTCTGAAACATATAAAACTGCGTTTCGAATAATTCCCTTAAGAATTGGAAATTGTATATGCTTCTTTTTCTCGGATTTAAGAAGTGCTTCTATCAAACTTCTAATTTGGGAAATACGATGATTGTTATGCTCTAAACTCAATACAAAACACCCTCACTGGTCTATTTAAGAACACACCAACACTCAAAGCAAAATCAGCAGTACCTAGTCCACCTCCTGTAATGCCCATCCCTCGATTTTTAGCATATTCTCTTAGTAAATTTCTTGAAGCGACACCTGCATTATATATCGCCCTATCTCTTGACACTGTCGTGGTTTTTACCTCAGTAGGTCCAAATCGTAGGGGATTAATTCCCCTAGGCTCAGTAACTATTCCATCACAGGCCTCACCTACTGGTCTTACTACGAAATTTTTGTCGTATTCTGTTACAAACCAATGACCAACAATTCCCTCTCCGATACCTCCAGAAAGTTGAGCTGGGCATAGCAACTTCTTTTGGGGATATCCAAGAATAGCAAGCCAAGTTTGTAAACCTCCAAGAGTTGTAAATGCTATCCGCTCTATATATCGATATACATCGTTCATCGGATATCCACTATGAGTTAAGAAACGATCAGAATACGTCATTGTAGCATTTGAAATATCACTATTTGACATGATCCAAGTCGAATGTTGACTCCAATTCAATTCATCTTTAAATTCTTTGAAAAATG
>JAUWOU010000036.1 GCA_030612005.1 Candidatus Thorarchaeota archaeon
TCGGATGCTAATTTTTCAGTGATGTATTTCCATACCTTACCAGACATGGTGTGGCCTCCAAATCTATGTGTTCTCAGGCTAGTCTGGCTTTTTATGCTTGTGGTGGAGTTCTAGACCGTTCATTGTAAGTTGCACAATCTTGGACACCAGAGTGAAGTGCTTCCAGAAACGGCACTGGAAATGACTCTGTGAGGTCAGATATGTGTCGAATCAACCTCACAGTTCTTCACTGTGTCTGAATATTTAAAGACCTACAACCTTTTCTCAAAGGAGTGTTTGAGAAGTGTCCAATTTTGCCCAGGTTTTTGGTAGCTGTTAGCAACCCTTGCTTTTCTGCTTTCCATCATAACATCGTTAAGCTTGCTCCCGAAACACTAATACGAGCTAATTCAACGGCGCTCCTATCCCTGTAGAATCCGAGGAAAGAAAATATGTCTGACAAGAAGATTGGCGTCTTCATTTGCCACTGTGGAAGTAACATCGCTGGCGTTGTTGATATTGAAAAAGTCAAGGCGGCCATAAATGGGCTCCCAAATGTGGAAATTATAGATGATTACAAGTATGTCTGCTCAAAGCCTGGCCAACAGATTGTGAAGGACCATATCACGAATAGCCGACTAGGGGGTATCGTTATCGCTGCATGCAGTCCCCGAATGCATGAACCAACCTTCAGACAGGCAATGCGCGAGGCTGGTCTCAATCCCTTTCTCCTAGAGATGGCAAACATTAGAGAGCACAACTCTTGGATTCATTCAGATGATCCTGAAGCAGCAACCGAAAAAGCCATTGATCTTATTCGAATGGCTGTCGCTAGAACTCGACTCCTAGAAGCTCTTGAGGAAACAGAGGTTTCTATCAAGAAATCAACACTCATTGTGGGAGCTGGAATTGCAGGTATTAGTGCAGCTCTCGACCTTGCTGATGCGGGATTCAAGGTTCACCTAGTTGAGAAAGAACCGACTATTGGTGGAAAGATGGCTCGTTGGGACAAAACTTTCCCTACACTGGATTGCAGCAGCTGCATTCTAACACCAAGAATGACAGATGTTGGTAACCATCCTAATATCGACCTCATCACCCTTGCTGAGGTAGAATCTGTAGACGGTTTTGTTGGGAACTTTAAAGTTAAAATCAAGCAGCGCCCAAGGTATGTAGATTTCGATATCTGCACATCTTGTGGTGACTGTAGTGAGATTTGTCCAGTTGATATTCCTGCAGATTTTGAGGCAAACCTCTCTTACAGAAAGGCAATTTACATTCCTTTCGCCCAGGCTGTCCCATCCACATACGTACTTGATATGGAACATTGTCTTGGTGTGGATGCTGTTCGTTGTGGAAAGTGCAAGGATAAGTGTGAGGCTGGAGCTATCAACTACGATGATGTTGAGAAGACAATTGAGATTGAAGTCGGTACAATAATCGTGTCCACTGGATTCGAGATCTTTGATGCAACAAAGAAGCCAGAGTATGGCTATGGCGAGTTTCTGAACGTTGTTAATATCGGAGAAGTCGAACGTATGCTTAGCTCGGCAGGTCCAACCCAAGGAAATATTGTGAGACCCTCCGACCTTCAAAAACCAAAGAGGATAGTCTATGTTCAATGTGTTGGGAGTCGTGATGAACTCACTAACAGGTACTGTTCTAGAATCTGCTGCATGACTGCAATCAAGCAGGCTCGAATGATACGCGACAAAACTGGAATCGATGTCTACATCTTCTACATTGACCTCAGGACCTTTGGAAAAGGCTATGAAGAATTCTATGAGAGCACCGCAAAAGCCGGAGTTACTTTCATCCGAGGGCGCGTGGGAGAAGTTCATCAGAACGATGAAACCATGAGCTTGATGGTCCGTGGAGAAGACACTCTACTAGGTAAACCCATTCAGTTTGATGATGTTGACCTAGTAGTACTATCAACTGGAGTTGTAGCACCTGAATCAACACAGAAAATATCCCAAGCTCTAAATCTTAGCCTCTCTCCTGACGGGTTCTTGATGGAAGCACATCCCAAGCTACGTCCTGTTGACTCTTTCAACGACGGTATCTTTTTAGCTGGAATGGCGCAAGGTCCAAAGGATATTCCCGATACAGTTTCTCAGGCAAAGGCTGCAGCATCTGGCGCTATGGCACTCATGGGTAAGGGTAAGATCAATATCGAACCTTACTACTCTGTTGTGGATGAAGACAAGTGTGCAGGATGTGAAGTGTGCATTTCTGTTTGTCCATACAACGCTATCGTGCTCAATGAACGCGGTCATGCTGAAGTCAATCCTGCATTATGCAAGGGTTGTGGAACCTGTACTTCTACTTGCGCCAGTGGCGCAATTACATCACAGCATTATACCGATGGTCAGATTGCAGCAATGATTACTGAATATCTTTCAGTTCGGGAATAGATGCAATAATAGCGATAGTTGTAATAAATCGGAGTTAATTGGGTATATGAAAAACATAACTGTGGCAATCATTGCAGGAGGAACATCCACGAGGTTCGGGTCTGAGAAGGCTCTAGCCGAGTTTCAAGGGAAACCTCTCATATCATACATGTTGGATATAGCACAAAAAATCTCCTCAACGATTCTTGTAGTAGTTTCAGACGAAGAACAGGAAGAGAACCTCAAACCACTAGTACCGACTGGACAGATTGTTACTGACCCTGAAGGAGAACCAAAGTGTGCTTTGACGGGAGCTCTCAGTGCCTTTGAGCATACTGAAACTTCTCATACTCTTCTATTACCAGTTGATGCTCCCCTGGTAGAACCAGCCCTCCTCAAGATGCTAATTCGCTTAAGTCCTGGACATGGTGCTGTTGTGCCATCTTGGCCATCTGGTTTTATTGAACCACTTCATTCAGTCTATCTAGCTGAACATGCATACATACAAGGGTTGGACGTGATGGAGAATGGATTACACAAGATGAGTGCCCTTCTTGATAGAATTCAGAATGTTCTTTTTGTGTCCACAGAAACTCTCAACCAATTTGACCCTGAACTAAATTCCTTCATGAACTTCAATACTCCACAGGAACTGAAAGCTGCAGAGAGAAAACGGAAATAATAGTGACAGAACTACAAATTCCCATGTTCGTGTCTAATCCTGCATGTTCCTTCGTGACCTACCATACAGGGACCATAGGGATCCATCGGAGTGCATCGCTTTCCAAACAACTTGCAATCAAGAGGATCTACCATTCCTAAGACAACTTCATGGCATCTGCAACCTGGGAGAAGATCTACTGATTCAAATTCGGGGAAGTCAAATTTCACCCTAGCATCATGTTCAGCGTATTCTTCTCTGATGAAATATCCAGACCCCTCAATAATTCCTAAACCTCTCCATGGTGCGTCACCAATACGGAATGCTTGTTCTAAGACCTTCTGTGCCGCAACATTTCCCTCGGGACGAACAACACGGGTGTATTCATTCTCCGAGTCCGCTCTTCCCTCATCAATTTGAACCAAAATCATTCTGATTGCCTCGAGAACATCAAGCGGCTCGAAACCCGCAGCTACACAAGGTGCATTGTTTTTCTCTGCAAAGGATTGGAATGCATTAGTTCCCACAATTGCAGATACATGACCCGGAGTTATGAATCCATCAACATTGAATCCTTCAATCTTCACAAGAAGATCCATTGCGGGAGGAACCACTTTGAGTGAGGTCAATATTGAGAAGTTTGATGGTGGACTTCGTATAAGTTCGAGAGCCATTGTGGGCGCAGTGGTTTCAAAACCCACTCCAATGAATACAACTTCTCTCTCTGGATTTTTCTTGGCAATCTCTATCGCCTCACTGATACCATATACGATACGAACATCGGCACCTTTTGTTCGCTCTTTTGCAAGTGAGGATTCTGTTGATGGAACTCGGAACATGTCACCAAAGGTTGTGATGATATGACCTTGACGAGCTAGTTCAATAGCCATATCTACATCTTCTGCTGCACACACACAAACAGGACATCCTGGGCCAGCAACTAGACTGATACTCTCAGGAAGAAGAGACCTGAGTCCATGCTGGCTTATAGTATCTTCATGTGTTCCACAGACGTGAACAATACGAATTTGTTTGCCTTCTCCTCTAGATTTGATTTCTCTAGTAACTGCCTCTGCATATCTAGGATTTCTAAATCCAGTAGATCCACTCATGGTATCAAACCTACACTGTGCTCGGTTGATATGCATAAAAATCAAGACTTATGGCACAAGATTATTTTGGCAGAATCTCATAGCCTTCAAGAATAGCAAGAGCTTCGCCCACTGTAATTGAAAGCTTGCCCGCAAGTTCCTTTGGTGTAATCTTTGGATTTTGAGGAATAATCTTACTATGAGCATAACCTGCTCTATTCGGGAAAAGGGGATTGTTTCTAGCAGTTTCAATTAGGATTGTCCATAATGGATGGCCTTTGAAGTTTGCCACATCGATATCAATAGTTCTACCTGAATCATATTTAACTGATCTAATATTTGGTATGTCTGAACTGTCTAACTTTTTGGTTTTGACATGCTTGTCTAGTTTATCCTGTTTCACAGTTGCGTCCATCCTGAATTATCCCGGCGTATCTCAACAAAGTTGAGAACAATATGCAATTCACTTGAACTTGATATAAGCCTTGGGGAATTGTTACCCTCTTAGGAAAAAATCGCGCGCTGCATCTTTATTCCCCTGTAGTAAGGTTTAACAACCTAATATTAGAAGCATCTTGTACAGAAAAAATGTGACCTTACGCCATATGGTCAAACATGGGGAATGTAATTATTGCCTCACGGCATACGTAGAATTGTACTTGACGTTTTGAAACCGCACAGTCCACAATTGACGGACTTGGCATTAATGCTAACACGCGATGAACGCGTGAGTGGTCTTAACATATCACTGAAAGAAGTAGACCAGAATACAGAAAGTATCACTATCACTGTAGAGGGTGATGACCTGCGCTATGATACGATTAAAGAAATATTAGAGCAGGCTGGTGCAGTGATACACTCGATTGACCAAGTAGTTGCTGGTCGGAGATTTGTGGAAGAAGTAACACTTCAACCTGAGAACTCCTAAGAGTTAACTATCGTCTGCTAATCTGATCTGAGAGTTTCTTACTCTCAACTTCGATCTTTCGACGAACAAGATTATAGAGTTCTTGTTGAAATACCGCAGGGACTATCTTGACAACATTGCAGAGTTGATCAACTATTTTCTCAGCAAGATGGCTTGGAGATTCCACGCTTCTGCTGATTATACTAGTAACCACTTCTTCACCAACAGTAGCACGAACAACAGAGTCTACAACGCTAGCTATTGTTCCCTGAGAATCCATGAAGAATGGTAGCTGTGTGTTATCGCGTAGGACTGAAAATCCTAGTTTCTCGCATATACTCTCTGTATACCACTCCAAGCTGGACTCTTTCATCATAAGCTTGGTTGCAAAGGCTGATTTAGTAAGTGGATTAGGATGGCTCCACGGATGTCTTGTCACTATGTAGAGTGCCGCTGAGAAGAAAGGATCCTCCTCCCTTGGAACACCTTCTCGGGATACAAATCGTCTTACAAGATCAAGAGCCATTTTCTCATAACTGCTCTCAATCTTCTTTTCTTTGAAAAATTCATGAGCATTGAGCACCATCGAAACAATCACCTGGGAATTAACTGCAAAGTCTTCTTGCTCGTGACGTGATGACATCTGCTCCTCTCCGGACTTTAGCTCAATGAGCTACTTCTTGGAAACCTCAAGCGTGTTATATAAATTTTGCATTGGAAGTAAAGGTGAGTCCTATAGGCGCCACTTGCCCCCTCATCTTGCACTGTACGTCTTTTCAAGTGCCCATCGAAGAGCATTTTGTATCTCTTTTTGCCGAGCATCATCTCCGATGTTCCGAATAATCATCTCATCGAGGATATTGTCTTCTGCTTTTACATCGAAGTCGAATGCATCATCCCATTCAATCTCTCCATTCTCTACTCGATGGCGATCTTCCTGTTGGAACTTGCCCAATATTCGTTCAAGAAAGAAACGAGCAAACGCGCCACGAGTGATGTCGTAAATCGCATGCTCTGCAGGTATGACACGCATTGTTTGATTGATTGTTTCAATCATGCCTAGTTCCAGTTTACCTGCCTTATTCATGATTGGGATACTCTGAGGTTCCCCAGTTTCAGTAGATGTTACTGGTGGAGTATCTTTACTTGCTGGAACTGCAACATCCGCTGTGGTGAAACTACCACTTGCGATTTGAATGTTAAGAGATTCAATGTGTCCCTCTAGTCTGGCTATCATATCTTTGAGCATATCTACCTCTTCACTTAATTCGGTTCTAATCTTTAGAAGAACTTGGATTTCTGGATTGGACACTTCTTACACCTACTAGACTGTTCAATTCACTGTCTAATCATATATCATTGCATGTATTATTAGAGCTCGTATAAACCGAGTCAAAAACAGGTTTGGTGAGATATTATTCTTCAACAACTGAAATTGCGAAGTCAGGGCACTCCATTTCACAAAGACGGCAGACCACACATGCTTCTAGATCTGTAACAACGGGGAGAAAGAAACCTCTATTGTCAACCACATCTGCTTTCTTCAATACATCGTGGGGACAAACAAAGATGCAAATGTGACAGCCCTTGCACATTTTGGGGTCAACATCAATCTGTTTCGCTTTCTTTGCCATTGTAGTATTCCCAGTTTCCACGCATTTCAGGTGAGATATAACCGTATTTATTTGACCAGAGAGAGGGACCATTATATACTACGAGCAGTAATAGTATAGTGAAGTAGAGGTAGTCATTGTGAAACAGTTCTATGTATTCATGTGTTCAAAGTGCAAAGGCTTCACCAATGCACCCGCAGGTCAGAAACGCAGAAGATGCAGTTATTGTGGGAGCATCATCGATATCACAAAAGCTAACTTGGCACTTTTTGACTCTCCTGAGCAAGCTTCCACTGCGGTTAAGGAATTCAATGCTTCAAAGGGAGGAGATGAATTCAAAGAATCTGTGGAACGGTCTCGTGAGCGAGTCAAGGCATTAATGCCATCTGAGAAGATTAGTGCGGATGATATCATAAGCAAAGGGGACGGACCTGCTCCTGCTGGAAAACGAAGAATATTGATGGCTATCTTAGAGAAAGAAGCTAGAAACAAATCATGTTCTTTAGATAGACTAGAAGAACTGACAACTGCTGATGGACTTGCTTGGTCTTGGGTCGAAAAACAAGTAGAGAGTCTTTCATCTAATGGAGCACTACTATTTCCTCGACCTTGGACTGTTCAGCTTGTGTCCCGTGATAAAGTAGAGCTACCAACACAGATCGCAAGCAAGGATGTTTCTTCTGAAATCATTGAATTGCTAAAGAGAAACGGAGGACGACTCGGTGTTGATGCGATTGTTCTGCACTTTCATCAAGAAGGAATTTCAGAAGCATCGGTTGATAGTTCACTAGAACGCCTCATGCGAAATGGAGATATCTTCCAGCCTAGTGTAAGTAGTGTAAGTTTAGTATGAACAATGCGATTCATTGAATAGGTTTCAAATATGCTAGTTTGTGATAAGAATGCCCATTGTTGAACTCGTGGCCAAGAAAGCACTGGCACGAAATCCAAACATTGGTCTCGAAGTAGTTGACCTGATAGTTCTCTTGTGGATGTTCTCAAACCCTTATGATAGTCATAGGCGTCAACTCAGTTCAATGCGAAATATACTGAAGATGAGTGAAACATTACAAGTTCCCGGTGGTGGACTTGATGTCACAGAAGAGGAACTTACACAAATTGTACTGGGAAGCCTGCAGAAACTCAAGGATAAGGGGCTTGTATACATTCAATCTGCTGGAGTCCATTATATCAAGGGGACTCTGACCGAGTCTGGAATTAAACTTGTTAATGATTCAGTACGAACCCCCCTCTTGAAACGTGTTACAGCTGAATTTGGTAACAATCCGTAACCAAATCAAACTGAAATCTCGTTCATGTGAATAGACTTAAATGGAAATGTCTTTCCGAAACCGATTAGTCGCAGATAGAACGTGACTGTTTCAGAACCGATGGAAGCAGTGCAGGCAGCTAGTTCTGCTCGCGAGAACAAGCCTGTAGACGTGTGCCGGTAGGGTCTGGAGTGGTTATCGATCTCGACAAATGATTTGACAGATTTCAACAATAAGTTGAGAGCTGAAAAGTCCCACAGAGCGGAAGTGAGGCAATATGCCATCATATGGATATTCAATCATAGGCATCGACCCAGACAGAACAGCCATTGCTAGTGGACGGAATATGCGAGTTTCTCCCAAACAGTGCAGAGAAGTCTGTACTGAAATTCGAGGAATGATGCTAGACAAAGCAATCGAACTCCTTGAACTAGTCATCCAAGAGAAAGCATGGATTCCTTATCGGCGCCACAAGAAGAAGCGTGGACACCACTCAGGAATGAAAAAGTGGATGGCTGGCGGTCACCCAGTGAAGGCTTCGGATATGATTCTGAAGATTCTGAGAAATGCAGAAGCAAATGCAGACAATAAGGGTCTGGATATTGACCGACTGAGAATCACTCATTCTGTCACACACCATGGTCGGACCTACAAGAAATTCATCGAGAGAGCTTTCGGAAGAAGCTCGCCCTACTTTGAGCAAACTTCTCATGTGGAAATAGTATTAGAAGAGGTTGGATAAATGTCGGCTGTCAAATATTTCATCAAGCAGAATTCTCGAAAACTGGCAATTGATGAATTCTTAGCAAGTGAGCTCAATGCTGCTGGTTATGGCGGTGTTGAAATCAGGAAAATGCCCATGAAGACAGAGGTTGTAGTTCATGCTTCAAGACCTGGAGTGGTCATTGGTCGACGAGGATCCAAGATTAGAGAACTCACCTACATTCTTGAGAATGAATTTGGAATAGAGAATGTTCAGGTTGAAGTAAGTGAGATTGAGAATCCATGGTTAGATGCCGCGGTAATGGCATCACGGCTAGCAAGACAGCTAGAGCGAGGTGTTCGATTCCGAAGGATGGCGTACTGGATTCTAAGAAGAGTTATGCGAGCTGGGGCTGTAGGATGCGAGATTATCGTTAAGGGTAAGCTCTCTAGCAGAAGAGCCCGATATCAGAAATTCAAGGATGGTATCATCGCTAAGACTGGAGAACCAGCTGATCTTTTTGTTCATGAAGCAGATGACAGAGCAGTTCTCAAAGCCGGAGTCATTGGGATCAAGGTCCGAATTATGGGACCCCAAACCAGGTTACCCGGTGTAATCAAAATTAAACCTCCCAAACCCAAGAAGCCTGAGGAGATCGAATTAGTCAAGAAACCCGATGCAGAAACTACTCCTGAAGAAGAAGTGGTTGTGGAGGAATCTCTTGAGGGTATCACAGATATTGATGAACTACGTGAGCTCGAAGAACTTGATGGTCTTGAGCTTGTAGAAGATGTAAAAATTACTGATGAACCTCCTACTCCAACTGAACCTCCAGCTGAAGTTCCTAAAGAGAAAACAAAGGAACCAGAAATCAGTGAAAAGGTGGAGGAGAGCATTGTGGAGGATTTAGAGGAACTTGATGCATTGGACAAGGAGGTTGCCGAGTAATGGTCAAACTAGGCGCTACGGAAATCCGTGAGCTCACACCTGCTGAACGTGAGAAGAAGCTGAAAGAGCTCTACACTGAGATGTCCAGCATTAGAGTTGAATCTGCCACTGGTGGTGGTACAGATAATCCATACAAAATACGTAATGTACGACGAGCTATTGCTCGTATCTTAACAATTCAGCGAGAAGAAGAGTTGGAGGCGTCCAAATGAGAATCGCCCCTGAGAATATAGTAAGGCACGAACTCACAGGTCTTACTGCCCATATTATCGAGTCAAAAGACCCGAATCTTGCATGCAGAAGTGGAGTCATTCTTGGAGAATCCAAGGAAATGATTCGTCTGGACACCAAGAATGGAGTGGTAAGTGTACCAAAGAGTATCTGTTTCTTTGACATAACCCTTCCAAATGGTACAATTGTCCGTGTTGATGGCAATGTGCTAAGAGGAAGACCAGAGGACAGAATGAAGAAACGCCTCAATAGGAGCTGGTGAGAATGGCTGAAACCAATACTAAGGTTCGGAACATTGGCATCCCAAATGTGGAGGCCCCCAAGAATACATGTGATGATATTAATTGCCCATTCCACGGCAATCTCTCAGTGAGAGGTCGAGTCATGGAGGGCTTAGTGACTAGCACACAAATGTACAAGACGCTCGTATTCCAGCAGGACTTTTTGAGTCTTAACAAGAAGTATGCTCGATATGAAAGACGCAGATCAAAGAAGCTAGCACATCTTCCACCATGCATTGATGTTAGCGTCGGTGACAAGGTGAAGGTTGTCGAATGTCGCCCCTTGAGTAAGAATGTGACTAGTGTTGTTGTTGCAGTGATACAATCTGAAGGAGCAAAGGAGGAGTAATCTATGTCAAGAAAGGTCGGTAGAGGAATTAGAAAGTTCATACCAAGGATTGCAAGAGGTTTGCCAATTGGTGCAACAATCATGTGTGCAGATAATTCTGGAGCAAAAGAACTCAAGCTAATCACAGTCTTCGGATACAAAGGAAAGCTGAGGAAACTCGGTAAAGCTGGTGTTGGAGACTTGGTCAACGTATCAGTTCAGAAAGGAAAACAAGAACTGAGGAAGCAGGTGCTTCAAGCTGTGGTTGTAAGGCAGAGAAAGCCCTTCAGGAGACCTGACGGCACTTGGATGCAGTTCGAGGATAATGCAGCAGTTCTGGTCAAACCTGGTGGAGAACCCCAAGGCTCAGAACTTAGAGGACCCATGGCAAGAGAAGTCACTCTGAAGTGGCCTCGAGTTGCAGCAATAGCATCAAAGATAGTTTGAAGGTGAATGAGATGACAAAGAAAGTGAGTTCAAAGTCCCCTGGTAAACAGCGGAAGAAGTTATACAGTTCTCCCATTCATGCGAACAAGAACCGACTCAAGTGTAGACTTGACGAGTTCCTGCAAGAAGAATATGGACTAAGGTCAATAGTTGTGAAGACTGGTGATCTTGTCAAAATAATGAGAGGTCAGTTCCGTGACACAGAAGGCAAGGTCATTCGAGTGTCCTATACGGATGTCCGAGTATATCTTGACAGTGCCTTAGTCACTAAAGCTGATGGTAAAGAAACGAATATTCCTATTCATCCATCTAATATCATGCTCGTGAAGCTTGAGTTGGATGATGAAAGAAAACAGCTCATTGAGAGCAAAGTAATGATGGTCGCGGAGAGTGAAGATTAAATGACAAGACGAGGTCAGAAGAAGCATCTGAAGCGCCTACCAGCGCCAAGATACTGGCCAATTAAGAGAAAAACAGGTAAGTTCACGACACGCGTTATTCCAGGTCCTCATGCTAGAGAACATTGCTTGACACTTGCAATTGTTCTACGAGAAGTATTAGGATATGCTGAGAATATGCGTGAAATAAAAGCGATTCTCTCTAGCGGTAAAATCAAAGTAGATGGATCTGTTCGTAAAGATCCCCGATTTCCAGTAGGTCTTATGGATGTAATTGACATCACAGCCTCTGGTGAACGTTTCCGACTAATTCCAAAGAAACGCGGTGGATTACGCTTAATCAACATTGATGACAAAGAAGCAGAATTCAAACTTTGCAAGATTGAGACCAAGACAATGGTCAAAGGCGGCAAAGTTCAGTTGGGCCTTCATGATGGACGCACACTCCTTCTCCCAGAAAATGAAAAACCCTCCGGATACAACACTCTTGATACTCTCAAGATTACAATTCCTAGTCAGAAGATTCTAAGCTCACTTCAATTAGAAAAAGGAGTATATGCTGTAGTATCTCGAGGAAGGAACGTTGGAAATGAGGGGAAGATCGTTGAGATTGACAAGCGTGTAGGCGCTCATGCTAGTACAGTTACCCTAGAAGATTCTGAAGGAAAACGATTCCAGACGGCTCTAGAGTATGTGTTTGTTGTGGGTAAAAATAAACCCGAAGTTAGTCTTCAAGCAGAGGGAGGCAGTTCCTAATGAGCATAGAAGAGAATGTCATAGAGAATGAAAAACTCTACACTGATGACTGGAAAGCATATCCCATGAGGGAACCTTTCATTGCAAAGGTTGTCGTAGATATATGCACAGGTGGCGGCGAGGAACTAATCAAAGCTGCTACAATTCTTGAACAGCTCACTGGTCAGAAGCCGATTCAGTCCCGAGCACGTCAAACTGTTCGTGACTTTGGAATTCGTAGAAACGAACCGATAGCTGTTAGAGTTACCCTCAGACATCAAATTGCTGAGGCATTTCTTCAGAGGACTATGAAGGCTAAGGATGATGTACTCCTACTGAAGAACTGGGATGATGACGGTAATTTTGCATTTGGAATCTCTGAGCACATCAACATTCCAGATGTCAAATATGATCCCCAATTGGGAGTACAAGGAATGAACATCACAGTCTGCGTGGAACGTCCAGGTTTCAGGATAAAAAGACGAAAGAGACGAAAAGCAAAGGTACCATACAGACACAGGCTCACTCCAGAAGAGAGCATGGTGTTTGTGAAGAACAAGTTCGGTATCGAGATACTCGAAAAGGAGAGAGAACGTACATACCTGTTCTGAAGGTGATTATGGATGAGTACAAAGAAAGACCGGACACGACAACGAAAGAAGATGGGCAAGGGAAGCAGAACATGCAAACGTTGCGGCACACATCAGGCAATCATTCGATCATACAACCTGTACATGTGCCGACGCTGTTTTAGAGAAACAGCTGTAAAGCTCGGATTCCGTAAATACCAGTAAGGAGGTCTAAAAAAAATTGACACTACTAGACCCATTGGCTGATGCAATGTCAAATATTTACAATAGCGAAGTTGTAGGTAAGGCCGAAGTGGTAGTTTCACCTGCATCCAATCTAATTGAAAAAGTACTGCAAGTAATGCAGTCCAAAGGATACATTGGTGAATTCGAACGTATTGATGATGGGAACGCGGGTAGATTCCGCATTCAACTCATGGGGCGTACGAACAAGTGCGGTGTAATCAAACCACGATTTCCAGTTAGACGGGATGGCTTTGAAAAATACGAGAAACGATTCCTCCCAGCTTACAACTATGGAATTCTGATAGTCACAACACCTGCAGGTGTAATGACTCACCAAGATGCAAAAGACCGTGGAATCGGCGGAAGATTACTAGTATACGTATATTGAGGAGATCTGACAAATGTCTAAAGAACCAGTCTATGACCAACGGATTGAGATTCCTAGTGAATGTCAGGTATCTCTTGAAGGCAAGACAATCACTGTTACCGGTCCGAAAGGGACACTTGAACGCTCATTTCCTGAGCCACAGACAACAATCAAGATTGAAGGTAACGAACTAATTACATCAACACATGTCAGTAGGAAACGTGCCAAAGCTTTGGTGGGTACCGTGATTGCTCATGTCCGTAATATGATGCTTGGTGTTCGTCTTGGTTACGAATACGAAATGAAGATAGTCTACAGTCACTTTCCAATCAGTGTTGAGCAACAGGGCGATATCATGTTAATCAAGAATTTCATTGGTGAACGTGGAACGCGTCAGGCTCGTTTGATTGGAGATATTAAGATCCGAACCACTGAAGATGAGATATTCATTAGTGGGATCGACATCGAGCATGTATCACAAAGCGCCGCAAACATCCAGCAAGCCTGCAAAATCCGCGATAAGGACAGGCGAGTCTTCTTGGACGGTATCTATGTCATCAGGAAGAAGAAGGGTGAAGAGGTTAAGTCCATAGTATAGGAGGCAACAAGATGTCAAAGAAACTAGAACTAAAAGACCTGCCCGGATTGGGCTCCAAGCTAGAAGAGAAGCTGAGAGAGGCCGGAGTGAAGACAGTACTGAATCTGTCTCGGGCAAAAGCTGACAAGCTTGCTGCTAAGGTAGATGGACTAAGTGAATCAAGAGCAGAGACATTGATTGCCGCAGCTCAAGAATCACTTCCTAGCGCTCCAGCTCCAAAGAAAGAAGCTAAACCAAAGAAAGCAGAACCTAAGGCTGAGAAACCAAAAGCTAAAGCTAAAGCGGAAGTTAAGCCTAAAACTACAAAGAAGAAGGCTAAAGCTGTAGAATCAAAGCCAAAACCCAAGCCAAAGAAGGTTGCAAAGAAAAAGAAAAAGAAAAAGATAGAAACTCCTGCGCGATTTCTAAATGTTGATCAACGAATTGTACGAATTGCTGTTAGTAAAAAGAAACGCAAGCCTCGATTCCGTGCAGACCAAGCACATCGTTGGACACGTGTTAGTGACCGATGGCGTAAATTACGTGGAATCGATAGCTACACACGTCAGAAAAAGAAAGGCAGAATTGCTATGGTGGAGTCAGGTTATCGTTCACCAAAAGCAACTCGATACCTACATCCATCACTATTCAAAGAAGTGCTGGTATACAGACCATCCGATTTGGAGAGTTTAGATGCTGATATTCATGCAATACGTATTGGTGCATCAGTAGGTGCTAGGAAGCGACAAGCAATCATTGCTGAGGCAGATACTAAACTCTTGAGAGTGCTTAATCCTGGTACAACTGAGGAAATAGGCGAAGAGGATCTCTTCATGGACCTTGACCTGGAGGAAGACTAGTTATGAAACTCTCCACACAGAAACGATTAGCTGCCGATGTGATGAACGTTGGTATGTCACGAGTATGGCTGGACCCCGAATTTGAAGATGAAGTCAGTCTTGCAATTACTAGAGATGACATCCGGCGTCTAATTGATGAAGGAGTCATTCAGAAGAAGCGAGCAATTGGCGTAAGCAGAGGACGAGCTCGTCATATTCTAAGACAGAAGAGAAAGGGGCAGCGAAAAGGACCAGGGACGAAGAAAGGAAAAGCAACTTCAAAGCTGAGTGGTAAGGACCGTTGGATGATGAAGATTCGTCCAATGCGGAAACAACTTCGGAAACTACGTGATGAGGGAAAAATCACACCTAAGGTCTATAGAGAACTTTACTTGAAAGCCAAAGGAAACGCATTCCGTAACACTGCTCACCTTCGAACATACATATCCGAGAGGAGGTTGTCCAAGTAATGGCACACGGACCAACATACAGAGTGAAGTTTAGACGCCGTCGAGAAGGTAAGACTGACTACTATCGTCGTAAAAGACTTCTACTATCCAGGCGTCCAAGAATTGTCGTAAGAAAGACAAACACGAATACATCGGTTCAGATTATTAATGCCAATGTTGTTGGTGATATGACTGTAGCATCAGCTATTGCCAGTGAATTGTCAGATCACGGTTGGAGTGCTAGTACAGGTAACCTCCCTGCAGCTTATCTCACTGGATTTCTTGCTGGATTACGAGCAAAGAGTAGAGGAGTTAAAGATGCTATCCTTGATGTAGGTCTTAATCCTCCTGTCAAAGGTTCAAGAATCTATGCAGCACTCAAGGGTGTAGTAGATGCTGGCCTAGAGGTGCCTCATAGTCCTGACATTCTTCCAGATGATTCACGCATTTCTGGTAAGCATATTGTTGCCAGTTATGATCACTATAGCAGTGTAAAAGATACTCAGATGTTCAGCAAGATTGGAAAGAAGAAGACAACTATCACCACAATACCAAAACAGGTTGACAAGGTGAAGAAAACACTTCTTGAAATTCCAGCTGCAACTCTTAAGAAATCAAAGAAACGTAAGGCACCCGCAAAAGCAGCGGCCAAACCAGCGGCTAAGAAACCGAAGAAGGAAGTTCCTGCGGTTAAACCACCACGCGCAGTGCCAAGGAAACCCAAGCCTAAGAAGCTAATTGCCAGAGGAAAAGGCAAGAAAGGCAAGAGGCGGTAGTAATAGGGGATGATTAGTGATGAGTAAACGTAGAAGAAGACAACCTCGTCGACCCGAAGTCAATCCATTAGATGAGTGGGTTCCCAAGACAAAACTTGGTAGACTCGTTAAAGAGGGTCATATCAACAGTCTAGAGGAGATATTGCATAATAACTACAGAATCAGGGAACCTGAGATTGTAGATGCACTGTTTCCAGAGCTCAGGCAGGAAGTTGTAGATGTAAGCATGGTACAACGTCAGTCTGATAGCGGGCAGCAGAAAAGCTTCCGATTGACTGTTATTATTGGAAATGGAGAGGGTGTGCTTGGAATTGGAATTGGAAAAGCTACAGAATTCGTTCCTGCAGTGAGAGCTGCTGAAGCAAGAGCTAAACTAAACATCACCATGTTCAGAAGAGGTTGCGGGTCTTGGGAATGCAGATGCCACGATCCACATAGTATTCCTTTCGAGGTTGATGGTACCTCTGGTTCAGTCAAAGTTACACTCAGACCTGCACCAAAAGGAACTGGACTTGTGACTGCTGATGTAGGTAAAATTGTTCTGAGAATAGCTGGACTTCATGATGTCTGGTCTATTACAAAAGGACGGTCTAGAACTTCATCAAACTTTGCTAAAGCATTCGTAAATGCACTCACAAAAACATACAGGATGCTTCCTCCTCAGGAGTGGGCATCATCAGGAGTGACTGAGTGATGAGTGAAACAGAGAAATTGATTCTTGTTATTCGAATGAGAGGACAGGTCAGAGTTCGACCCCAAATAGAGGACACACTTGACAAGCTTCTACTAGGTCGTCTACACCAATCTAGGCTTCTATTTATCACATCGAGTTTGCAAGGGATGATTACAAAGTCTAAGGACTATATTACATGGGGTGAACCTACTGAGCAAGTTATTGACAATCTTCTCAGGAAAAGAGGACGTCTTCCAGGAAATGCTAGACTGACTGATTCCTATGTTAAGAAAAACTCGAGTCATAGTAGTATCAAAGCCTTAGCAAAGGCAATCGCCTCTGGAAAGGGAAAGGTATCCGATGTCGAAGGTCTGAAACCCGTCTTTCGGTTGACACCACCATCAAAGGGACACCGAGGTAAAAAGAAGCACCTCGGCGTGGGAATGGGTGGTATCAATGGATACCGTGGTGAAGGTATAAACGAACTCGCGTTACGTATGATCTGAGGTTGATACGATGTCCTGGGACAATGATGATGAAGCAAGAAAGAGAATGCGCCGGTACTTGGGCGACTTCATTCCTGAAGAAATGATCCAGCAAATAGAAGAAATGATGGAGCGTATGATGTCAGGAATGAATCAAGGTGCATTTCTTGACCCTGAAAAATTTCAGGAGCTTCTCAGGAACCCTGAGGGAATACACCCAATGACGTTCGGCTTCTCAATGAGAGTTGGTCCCGACGGAAAACCCATGATGCAGAGATTTGGAAACACACCAGGTGCTGAAGAACCTACACTAGAACCTTTAGTCGATGTTGTAGAGGAAGATGATGAGATAATCATCGTTGCTGAGGTTCCTGGAGTTGAGAGGGATGAGATTAAGGTAAAAATCAAAGGTACTTCGCTAACAATCCATGCGGATAATCCTGAGAGGCCATATCACAAAGTAATCGAACTACCCTCCAAAGTAAAGAAAGATGAAGCAAAATCAGCAATACGCAACGGCGTGCTGGAAGTACGATTGAAGAAAGCATGAACAGGAGTAAGCAGCCATGCATAAACGAAAACCAAAGAAAATCAATAAACTGAGAGGGCGCAGAGCCGCCGGATATGGTTTCAGTGCAGGCCATCGTGCCTCTGGACAAAGAGGTGGAAAGGGAATGGCCGGTTCGAAGAAGCATCATTACATCAAAGTAATGCAGGAGAATCCACGCTATTTTGGCAAATGGGGTTTCAAAAGGCCACAGAAACTACTAAACAATCTAGTTGTTCTCAATATTGGAGAAATCGATGAGGCTGCTGATAGACTCGTAGAAAAGGGTGCTGCAACAATGACTGGCAAGAGATACAATATTGACGTTTCAAAGCTAGGCATTGATAGAATTCTTGGATCTGGAAAAGTAACTCGTAAGCTAAACTTGACTGGTGTTCAATCCATCACAGTCCGTGCAAGGGAAAAAGTCACGGGTGTTGGTGGTACCATTGACCTTCCTGAAAAGTAGATTCAATACTTTGCGGACTCACTATAAATTCCAAAGGGTTGACAACAGCTACCAGAAACTTACCCAAAGTCGGACACTCCTTAGATTCTAATTTGAACAGTCTTGTAGGACATTATATACCGACTCACACAAAGAAACTGTGGGGTTGACCTGACACGAATTATGACCTCACAGAGTCCCTCCAGTGCCGCTCCTGGACGCACTTCACTCTGGTGTCCAAGTTTGTGCAACTTACAATGAACGGTATATTCAGGCAGTTTGAGATACATCAACTGCTTGAATCCTTTTCTTGTTTTTCTTTTGTTACTAACACCATGCACTTTCGAGCAGTTATCTTGTCTTGTTGATTAAGGAGAATTTAGTTTGGACACCGGATTGTCAACTCGGGTTCACAATGATTAACTCTAGTTGAAAGTTAGACTCATGTTCTGCCAGTGTGGGGACCAAACGCTTAACCCGATGAATCCATCAACTTTTTCCAACCTCCTAGTCACGAAGACTTGCGTAAGTATAAGGTGGAGCTGTTGACCTACTTGAAAAGTATACAATTCCTAACCAAACAATATCTTTAAGAGTAGAGCCCAGCTCGACCAAAAAATAACCTGCAGGAGCCAATATATTTGACCTCGACGTTTCTTAGAGCTTTATCACCATTCGTCAGAATGATGCCTGAAGTCAAGGCACCTGACCGAGAGGTAAGCTTTAAGGAAAAAATAGTCTGGACGCTTGTAGTCCTCGTAATCTTCCTAATCATGTCCCACATGCCACTATACGGTGTTGACAGGACAGTTGGAACAGACTATCTATGGGCTATGCGAGTCATTCTTGCAAGCACCAGAGGCACTCTAATGGAGTTGGGTATAGGACCAATAGTTACTGCAGGTTTGGTCATGCAGCTCCTTTCAGGCTCAAAAATAATCAATGTGGACTTTGGAGATCCAGAGGACCGTGCACTCTTCACTGGTGGCCAGAAAGTTATTGCACTGTTCATGACTGGTTTTCAGGCCATTGCATACATCGGTGGACAGGCTTATGGTCCTCTCTCACCAACCAACGCACTCCTCGTTTTCATTCAGCTATTCATGTCTGGAATTATTGTAATTCTCATGGATGAGCTAGTACAGAAGGGTTGGGGTCTTGGTTCTGGAGTTTCACTGTTCATCATGACCAATGTTGCAGGTCAAGTCATCTTCAATATGCTGGACTTCACTCAGACTGAGGGAGTTGGGCCAACCGGTTACAACGGTGCAGATTCTGATAACCCACAGGCTACTGGTTTGCCAAAGGGTGTTATCGCTGCTTTGGTTGCAAACGTTATGCGATCCTTCGGAATAGGTACCGCTACTGGTCCAGCTGTAGATGCAGCGTGGTTCGTCATACGAGACGGGTACACGCCCAGTCTTTTCACGCTCGGAATCACGTTTTTGATATTTGGAGCGGTCATCTGGATGGAATCTGTACGAGTCGAGATTCCGTTACAATATGCGAAGTATCGCGGAATGAAAGCTAGATATCCCATCAAGCTTCTCTACACTTCAAACATACCAGTCATTCTTGCACAGGCACTCTATGCAAACATTCTGTTCTTTGGACAGATGATATGGAGTTCGTTCAATCCGGAGAGCAATAATCCATTCCTGAATTGGATAGGGACGTTCCATAAGGAAGAGGCGTCCGGGAGAATGCTCGCCGACCAAGGGTTGGCGCGGTATATCACGCCGCCACAAGGGATTTTCAACCTGCTAAGGGAGTCTGACGGGGTGTTACATGTCTTAGTGTATGCATCGCTCATGGTCCTCCTCTGTTGGGGCTTCTCGAAAATATGGGTCGATATCAGTGGTATTGCGCCTCGAGATGTATCACGACAACTGCTCAACTCTGGCTACATGGTTCCTGGATTCAGGACCAGTGAGAAAGTCATGGAGCGACTGTTAGAACGTTACATCCCTATAGTTGCAGGACTTGGTGGATTCCTCATCGGAATACTAGCTGCCACAGCTGACGTCCTGGGTGCACTGGCGAGTGGAACCGGAATATTGCTGATGGTGTCGATCATCAAGCAATACTATGAGCAGATTGCGAAAGAGCAACTTTCAGGCATGGGTGGCGAGGGTGTTTCGGGACTACTGGGAATACTATAAGGTGTGGGTGGGAGCTTGTTCTCCTACCCAACATACACTTGGGCAAAGTTGTATCTGACCTAGAAAACTGGCTGAATGAGCTGGGAAAAATTATCGGTCTTTAAATATCAAAAGATGACCACTGTAATGTGAGGTTGACTGGACACATAGAATGCCTCACGGAGTCCAATCCATTGCCGTTTATGGACGTACATCGCTCCGGTGTCAAATTTTGTACAACTAACAATAAACGGTGGCGAAGGCGTTTCTGGCCTGTTAGGCATCCTATAGAATCAGAAGGGGGTCTCTCGAGATCCCTTACTCTCATTTTTTCACTCTTGATTTCAAGGCACAGAAGGAATTATAACCAGCTCATTTGACCAACGACAAAACCATCGAATAAGGTGAAACCCCCCGATGAGCGAGTCTAGATACGTAGTCATTGTGACAGGTATACCGGGCGTTGGAAAGACTACAGTGATCAACACTGCAGTAGATTTGGTCAAAGAGCAGCATGGTGAGGATGTTATTGTTCTCAACTTTGGAACTGAGATGTTCGAAGTGGCTGTTAAAGCTGGTCAAGTGAAAGACCGTGATGAAATGAGGAAGATGCCAACTGCACAACAGCGTGCAAATCAGAAACTGGCTGGAGAAGCCATTGCTGAGAAGGCTAAATCTGCACGGGTGATAGTAGATACACATACTCTCATCCAGACAAATAATGGATACCTTATTGGACTTCCAGAGTGGGTGGTTCGAGCAATTCAACCAAAGACAGTAGTGCTAGTAGAGGCTGAATCCGAGAAGATTGCTGGTAGAAGGACTAGTGATGAAACTAGGACACGTGATGCACAGGCTATAACTGACATTCAGATACATCAAGAGATGTGCCGTGGTGCAGCTGTTTCTGTTGGAACTATTACTGGTTCAACAGTCCGTATCATTAAAAATCGTGAAGGTAAAGTTGAAGAGGCCGCTAAGGAACTAGCTGAAACAATAATGGAGTAAAATTTCTATGCAAGATTTCTTCGGTGACTTTATGGCTTGGTTCGGCGTTGTATTCGAGTTTGCTAAATTTCCCCCATACTCTGCAATCCTAATCATAGTAGTTTCAATGACAGTATCCACAATGAGTAATCTTGCAATGAAACGCTTCACAGACATGCGTAGATTGAATCGCTACCAAGCTGAGATCAAACAACATCAAGAGATGGAGAAAGAAGCCCGTAAAACTCAGAATGAGAAACTGATGAAGAAAGTGAAGAGACGAAAAGCATACATTGATAGAATACAAAAGGAACAGATGACCACTCGATGCAAGCCATCCCTGATGTTCATGATTCCATTTATGCTGATATTCACTGTCCTTCGAAGCTTCTTTACCAATCCTGACGGTACTGATAGTATTGTTGCAATCCTTCCCTTCAATGTTGATACGGTACTTCCATTTCTTGACGGAATGATTGGAACTACAACACTTGCAGGGTTTGGGATGACATACTGGGGATTCTATTTCCTAGTCGGTCTTGGACTGTCAAGTATCCTCCAGAGAATTATGGGTACCCAAGTAATGACGCCTCAGTCATAATTGAGAATGATAGGTCCCACCGCTTTGCTTAAAAGTGAACAAATTGTGGCAGGCAGCAGTTAGAGGAAACTTGGACAAAGTTAGATAGGTGAATAAATACTCAGGTCAATAATATTATCGTGAAGTTGACCTGGTCCTGAATTAACTTTACAGAGTTCAGCCCAGTGCCGTTTCCTGGGAGGACAACACTCTGATGTTCAAGATTGTCCAATTAACAATGAATGGTGATTGAAATGCCACGACCAGGTCTACTTACCAGAGGAAGAGCAAATCGCATCGTCAGAACTCCTGGCGGAAGAAGAGTAGTACACAGACAGAAATTCTACAAGAGTGGTGGAAAATGTCCTGTGACCGGAGCCAAATTACAATTGCCCAAAGAATCAATGTATAGACTCAGTAGGCAGTCCAGTAAATCATCCAAACGTCCTAATCGACCATATGGTGGAGCAATATCCTCGAAAGCTTTGCGTCGTGGAATTATAACTGCAACTCGAGAGTAGAACGATGAAGCGAGTCATTACAATTGGCGGACTTCATGGGACCGGGAAGAGTTCTGTTGCAGATTCTATTGCCCAGAAATTTGGGTTGAGAAGGATTTCTGCTGGTATTATTTTTCGTCAATTGGCTGAAGAGAGAGGTCTAACTCTAGAGGAATTCAGTCGAATTGCAGAGGGAGATTTGGAAATCGATAAACTAATTGATAGCACTCAAACGATTGCAGCTAAGGAAGGTAATACAGTCATAGACGGTCAATTAGCAGCTTGGATGGCAGGGGAACACGCAGACTTGAACATACTTCTGACCGCACCTGTTGAGGATCGAATCAAAAGAATCGCAGAACGAGATGGAACTGATTTTGAATTTGCAAAAAGAGAAACCATTGCACGCGAAGGCAGTGAAAAAGCAAGGTACTTTGAATATTACAAAGTAGATATCTCAGATCTCTCAATTTATGATTTAATGCTAAATACGGGAAAATACGACCTCGACGGAGTTACAGAAATCGTTTCAACAGCCATCGAGACCTTCTTTGCAAAGAAATAGAACCAATTCACATACTTCCCGCTCTAGCGGAAGGCTCATATTGTTATCAGATTGAAAAGACGATATTCTCCCAGTCCATAGGGATGATACTGCGAGGCGACTCGGATGTAGACTTAGGACCCGGCGAGGTGTATTAAAATGACATTGTACGAAACAGGCAGAATTTGTGTTAAAGTGGTTGGCCGCGAAGCTGGAAGCCACTGTGTTGTTGTAGAAGCAAAAGAGGAAAACTATGTTGTTATCACTGGTCCAAAAAATATCAGTGGAGTCAGACGTCGCCTCTGCAATATCCGACATTTGGAACCCTTGGAAACCATTCTTGAAATCTCTACTGGCGCAGATGATGAGGCTGTTGAGAAAGCATTAGCAGATGCAGGCCTCACCGAGAAGTTCCGAAAGAAAATCCGATTCACACTTTAGACTGTCCCGTGGCAGGAGTGTCTGTAAATGGAAGGCATATTGCCCGCAGACCAACCGCGTGAACTGATCCTCAAAGCATCAAGCACCACGAATCCTGAATACGGGTTTTCATCTTTGGATAATCTGCCAATCGAGTACCTACTACAAAATGGTGTAGTTGTTCTTGACAAACCTGCAGGTCCCACTAGTCATGAAGTAGCAACTTGGGTCCGAAAGATACTGAATGTAGACAAAGTAGGTCATGGTGGAACCCTTGACCCAGGAGTGACTGGTGTCTTGCCAACTGGAGTTGGAAATGCTACCAAGGCTATGCAAGCCCTCCTTCATGCTGGAAAGGAATACATCTGCATACTGGAATTACATCACAATGCTGACGATGATGACATTAGACGTGTTGTCAAAGATTTTGTTGGCAAGCTCTACCAGAAACCTCCACTCCGATCTTCTGTGAAAAGAGTTCTGAGGATTCGCGAGGTCTATTACAATCATATCATCGAAATCAAGGGGCGGTTAGTTCTCTTTCGTGTAGGCAGTCAGGCTGGTACCTACATTCGAAAACTCTGTTTTGATATTGGTGAAGCTCTTGGTGTTGGAGGACACATGAGAGAGCTACGTCGAACCCGCGTTGGTAACTTCAGGGAAGACGAACACCTTTGCTCACTCTATGATCTCAAGGATGCATTCATCTTCTGGAAGGAGGATGGTGATGAGAGTCTTTTACGAAGGTATCTGTTACCAGTTGAGTTTGGTATAGGTCACCTTCCATTCATGAGAGTACGTGACTCTGCGGTGGACGCAATCTGTCACGGTGCGAACCTTGCAGCAACTGGAGTAATTGCACTAAGCTCTGGTATCAAGAATGGCGACATGATCGCAATAAAGACCCTGAAAGATGAGGTTATAGCCCTCGCTCGAAGTACCGAGAGCAGTGAGAGAATTGCCAAAGCCAAGAGCGGAATTATTGCGAAGAGTGAACGTGTCCTAATGGTTCGTGGAAGGTATCCACAGATGTGGAAGAAGCGAGCCGCTGAAGATTCAGAAACCTCCAAGTAATCATCTTTTTATCATTAGTTTTCCAGAAATGACTGTGGCTCTGGAGCAGAAGCGCGACTGACGGTAGTCACTTGTGACTGCTGAGGAAACTCCCAACTACTGCCAGTAACAGTCCTACGAAAGGAAGGAGGCGAGAGCCTCGCTCTGGGAACAGAAACGATACCACCAATCGGGATACGACGATGATGCAGATGCGAATCTGTTGAGAATCCGTTTGGACCGGTTGAAACGGGCCATCACTGTGTAGCAATTCCAAGAATACACCGTCGAGGTGCTGGCCTGAGGTGTAGGGTAGG